>CBDUKH010000029.1:0-31618 GCA_965367755.1 uncultured Rhodothermales bacterium | reverse complement strand
CCCTCTCGCTTTTTATCCCAAATGGACCGACACGCTGGAGGATGCATGCGCTTGCTCCAGCGGTTTTTTTAGTGGGTACCCTCTCGTTTTTTGTCCCATTTCTGAACGCTGGAGACGTCTGGCATCCCCCAATCCGATCCTTTCCATCCATTGAACCCGTCCATCTTGAATGTCCAGAAGCCGGTTGACATATCAGAGATGACGATTAATCCATCTGCATTTCTAACGTCGACGCCGAATGCACCGTTATACATCCCGAACTCACCTTCAGCCAGTTTCGGGCCTGTATAAGTGTCGTAGTACCCGACGGTTTCGGGCTTTTTGGGATCCATCAAGCTGAAGACTTGCAGGCCATCGAGGTATCCGGAAACGAATACGTAGGGCCAGCGGACTTCGTGATTATGTACCAGGTTCTCCCAGTTGGCCGTCCATGCGGAGATTGGCTGATTGATATTCACGGTTTCGCCGTCGATCGCTGGTTTCATGTCAAAGATGCGCAGCGGTGCATACTGATATTCAGTTTCAGTTACGGCGTATCTGCCATCTGGGCTTGGCGTGAAGGTATGCCCCCACTGGACGCCGTTGATTCCTGTCATTTTAAAAAGCATCTCAGGATTCTTGACGTCCGATACATCGTAAACATAGTAGCCGCCAGTACCTCCACCATAGAATCGATCCTGTCCTGTGTCAGGATGAATAGCCACATAGAGATCATGATAAAAGAGCGGTGATGGGAGAATAGCTTCTGCGCCGGCAGGGACTCCTCGTGCATCGGGTGGGACAGGTACTGCACCTACCAGGGCGTTTTCGCCGTCGCCATCTACAAGCATACCAAGATCATAAATACTTGCCTGTCCACCGTTGACCGTTGTAAAGAGGTAGACGCGATCGTTTGAATGTTTGTAGATAAAAATGTTATGGAAGCCACCGGGAAAGTCAGGAGCTTCGATACGGCCAACTTCTTTAACCTGGTCCGGATCTGGGAGTCCCGTTACGTCAAAGACGACGGCACCGAGATTAACGTTGGGACCTGGTCCAAACTGCGTGGACTGTACGACGTAGTATCTATCATTCCACTTAAAGTATTTCACGTCCATGCCGCCGAGGCCGGTATGCAGTTCCTCATCTTCTATGCGCCAGCTTTTGAGCAGCTTTGGATTAGCGGGATCTGCTATGCTGATGATATCCATTCCCTTCGCAGCGTAGGGTCCAATGTGTCCACGAGCCACATACACGTAGGGTCGCTCGAGTTCTTGCTCCAACTCAAGGTCCATAACGCTGACTTGACCACCCAGGGGAATATGGCCGACTACTTCGATGTTGTCAGAGCCGGGTTCGAGAGAGTTCCACTGGGCTGCACTTGGCATCGAAACCAGTGAAAGCACGGCTATTGTAGCGAAAGGCACCAGAATATTCTTCATTGTCGGCTGTAGTTGTTAAGGTAGAGGACCTGGGAGACAAGTAAGGTCGATATTTGAGCGTAGATATTCAATAGAACATCAGAGGTTTGAGGCACTCCGACGGGTCAGTCTTTTATGCGTATTTCGTTATGGCGGACGACCTTACTGCCAGAAATTATGTCGTGCAGGGCAAGCTGCTTTGAGTTTAGTGCCAAAAAAACTACATATATGGCGAGCAAGATTAACGCTGCAAGGGACGCTACTCGGATGCCCGGGTTGTCGGCGTACCAAATGGGAGTCGGCAAGTTGTTGCCGATGTGCGCGAGCTCCCATGGTAGGAGTTTAATAATTGTTCGGAGGATCGACCGTCGCAACGGTAAAGTTTTGTCGTTCGTGCCGAGAACATTCAAGCGGAGCATTTTCTTCCCGGGGGTACCACGCCAGGATGACGAATCGAATACAGCGAAAAGTAGAACAACGGGAATAGAAACTGTCGCCAGCGTGTATAACTCTGTATTCGTCCCCACGTGGAACCAGCTTTCCGAGATTCCTACTGCTTCTCGAAAGGGAGTAAAAACCAAAAGTTGTGTAATCGCGAAAAGAAGAAAAGCAAAGGCACAATCGATGGAGTACGCGATGGCTCGGACTGTGAGTCCAGCGCTTGCGAGTGTGTTGTCTGGCGATGCACTCCTTTTGTCTTTTGTCACGGCTTTGATGGAAACGCCTTCGTGATAATGACGAGTTTATGTTTGGTTCTAAGATAGTTCCTAGGATAAATCCTAGGATTTTTTCTAGGATTTGTCTAGCAAAAAGTCATTGGCGCTTTTGTCCATTTCTAGAGTAAGTTGTCACCGGGGAGGAGGAGTGGTGGCCCCCACGCGATTTATGAGCTCATTGCACCCTGTCGAAGCGCCCCTCTCTAAAAACGACAGCGCATCCGCCTATCGAATGGAACGTCACTCTGCAACGGCACCCAATCATGACGTAGATTTCAACCTGTGCACCCAACTCGCTCATCGAATCCACTTGATGCTGCATCCGACAGAAGGATATTGCGGCTCCTCAGGCAATTCTCCTCTCAAAAGAGCATCAATCGCGTTACGCAAATCTTTTCCAGTGGCAGAATCGCCGCCGGGCCGGGTCGCATCAATTTGTCCACGGTAGCGCAACTTTCTCGCTGCGTCGTAAACGAAGGTATCCGGTGTGCACACCGCGCCATAAGTCTTGGCTACTTCCTGCGATTCGTCGTGGAGATACGGAAATGCAAATCCCTTTTGCGTCGCGCGGATTTTCATATTCTCAAACGAGTCAGCTGGATGCGACACAGCGTAATTCGAGTTGATCGCTACAACCTGCAACCCATTATTCCGATAGTCATGGGCGATGGCATTTAGAGCATCTTCCACATGGACGGCAAAGGGACAGTGATTGCACGTGAACACTAAAACTAAAAGTGACGCATCACTGTAGTCGGCTAAGGATCGGGCATCTCCACCGATCGAGTCTATCTGGGGATTTGCAATTCGCAGATTGAACGCGTGAGCATCGGTTCCGAGTTCGACGCTTGTCGATTTGACAACTGCCATACTGTCCTTTCTATCTTATTCACTTCTTCCTTGATTTTACCAGACCGAATCGGCAAAGTTCGTAAACTGTCAACGAAGTTATCTTTTTGCCCATTCCGACGCTGATTATCGCCAAACAGGATCCGTCTGCACTACATGTGTTTGCCATTTTAGCCAGCATGAATACCTTCGATTGTGAAATGCTATTTACAGCCAAGGCCGTACCTTTTACCTTGTCATCTGACCAAACTGGCCGGGTGCAAATGGCCCCTCAGGGGACTGAATAAAATACTCCGGGATCTATGACTGATTCACACGATCCACAGCTGCTTGATAGAATTGCAGCACTTGAAAATGAATTAGGTGTCGTTAAGCGCAAGATCGCAGAACTGGAAGAATCGAAAAAATCGACTCCGGGCCGACCCGCAGATCGACCAACCGTTCCGAATACCACTGCCCCGGCGAAGACGAAGACGACGCCGAAACCCCAACGACGAAAGATCTCTCTTGGCAACAGCGAGCAGTGGATCAATCGGGTAGGAATGGGATTGCTCCTCCTTGGCCTGGTCTTTCTCTTCAAATACTCTATCGACAAAGGTTGGTTGACACCGCTAATACGGCTGGTATTTGGCACCGTCTTGGGATTGAGCTTGCTAATTGTTGGTAGTAGAATCAAATCTAGCAGACGGCTTGGGCTTGTATTAGTTGGTGGTGGAATCGCGGCGTTGTACACGACATTGTTTGCTGGCCATCAATTGTACGAGCTTATCCCGTACGTTCCTGCGTTTGCGGGGATGGTAGTAGTCACCATCATCGGATTCTATTTTGCAATCCGCCAATCCACCGCCGTAATCGCGATCGTTGCGACAGTAGGTGGACTGAACACTCCCTTCCTTCTTCATCAGGATGGAGGCTCGCTTCCAGCACTGGTTGTTTATCTCTGCATCGTCGTCGGAAGCGCCTCCGCACTCTATTTCTACCGAGGTTGGCGATCGCTTATCTCAGTTGCATTCATTGGAGGTTGGCTGTGTCTTCTTGTGGCCTGGACAATTTTTGATTTTGGTTGGTTTTCGGGTGCACCTCCGCAAAGTGACGCGATCGTTTTTCAACTGGGCATCGTATTTCTGTGGCTGGCCGTCGGCCTTATCCCTGCTGCAAGGATTTTCCTCGCTGAAACAAGTTCTGAAAAGTGGGCTGTTGCTCCGATGCGCCTGTTCAAAGGTGTCCGCGTGCTGCAACAGCCAGGACACCTCCTTGCTTTGTCGTCGCCGTTGATTGCTGCTGCAATGTCCAACGGTGTCTGGGATCCCGGGCGGACCACGTGGGGACTCATTATGGTAGGCTGCGCCATTATCTATGCAATACCTTACCTGTGGCTACGCAACAAAGGAGTGCCCTCCCTTGCGACGATATTCGGAATCGTCGCCGCCATATTTACTGCAGTCTCGATATTTCAACTCTTCTCGTCGAACGACTACCGGTTCCTGCTCGTAGTTGCTGAAGGTGTATTGCTTCTCTGGGTTGCGCGTACCGTAGACGATTCTTCCCTACGATACTTCGCACACGGTGCTCTGATCTTACTGGGATTTACGCTACTCGACAGACTGGATTCACCGGCAGACGAACAACCAATCTACAACGTTGCCGCTGCTTGCGACCTTGCAGTTATAATCTTGTATCTGTTAGCGGCCTGGCAATCGATTCGCCGCGAGCTCCGGATTATATACGGATTGTTCGGCTACGTGTGCTTCCTATCGTGGCTATGGCGCGAGCTATCTGCCCTTCCCAGCGGTCAAGCTTATGTCACTCTCGCGTGGGGGACGATTGCGATCGGTCTAATAGTTTATGCCTGGCAACGCAAGAAAAATATTGTGCGACTTACGGGGCTAGGCACGTTGTTCCTTGTGGTAGGAAAACTCTTTGTTGTCGATCTCTCTACGCTGGACGCAGGCTGGAGAATTCTCCTCTTTCTGGGACTGGGTGGACTGCTACTCGGGCTTAGCTATTTCTTTCCCCAATTATGGCGGGGGGATGAGGAAATCGATTCGGCCGAAGGTTCAGCCCCTCCCACGGATTTACTGTCCGAAACGCCGGACGAGTAGCCATAGCAATCTACCCGGGAAACAGCCGCGACCACACTACTTTAATGATTCCGTTGTCATGTAAATGTTTGATTCTTCCCTGTCAACCATCACCATTAGGAAAGATTTCTCGTCCGGTGCGACGGCAAAAGCTGGTTCATTGTTCTTGATCATCCAGCTGTGCTCTAAGTGTAACTCCACCCGAACTTCGCCCGAGGCCAACTCCAGACGCACGACCTGATCACCCTTCGCATCTCGGCGTACATAGTAGATCGCGTCGTCGGTTACAGACCAGTTTCCCCAGTCAGTTTCATGCAGGTCGTCGACGACTTGCTCTGCAGGCTCAACATTGAGCGTTTTCTTCCAGATTCCCTGGCCATCATCTCCGGCAAAATAAATTGACTGGCCATCACCAGAAAGACGGGTAAAAACGGATCGGCGCTCCGTGACAGGTTTTGTTTCCTTGCCAGCAATGTCGTATTCGTAAATCCGCCAATACCCATCCCGGTCGGATGTAAAAAATAGTGTCTGCCCGTCCGCTGTAAGTTCTGGAAGTCCTTCATCGAAGGGGGTGTCTGTCAAATAGTGAGTATGTCCGGATTGCACATGATGCAATGCAATATCTCGATCGCCATCCGCATACTCCGTGTAAACAATAAACCTGCCATCCCTACTCCATTGCGGAGAACTGACCGTCCCGTTTGCAAATGTTAGCTGACGTTCACTTTGATTGTCGAATGTGTATAGCCACAATTGAGGACTCCCACTTCTATCGGAGACCAGCACCACTGCTGACCCGTCGGGCGCAAACTGGGGTGATGTGTCGTCGAATGTAGATGAAATTAACGGCATGGATTCACTGAGTGTGGCGGTAGTTTCACGACCGACTTGATAGATGTTGGACTCCGTAGACCACACTTCGAATGACAGCTTACCCGTGGTAGTAATTTCTGGAGTCCGCACGTCAGCGTGCGCTAAAGGAACCCATTTTGACAATCCTCCTTGCATCGGAATCCTCCATATACCATTCACATCTGATCTGTCCGATGCATAGTAGATCCACTCTCCATCCGAGGACCATGCGTGCCCTGTTATCGCTCGCTGTTCAGATGTCAGACGACGTTCATTTTCTCCGGTGATTTCTATTACATAGATGTCGCGACTTTCCTCAAAATCTACGCGGGTGAAGGCCATATACTTGCCATCTGGCGAAAAAGAGGGTGCAAAATCACCGTGTATTCCATCTCTCGGAACGGTGAGTTGTGTTCGGTTTCCGGTTGTCGCATCTAACAAGTAAATGGACCATTGAGGAGTATCTCCGATGACGTCAGAATAGGCTAGTAGTCGCCCATCAGGTGACCAAACGAGGTCTCCAACAATGTTAAATACACACGTGGATAAAAGACGCTCAGAGGCGAGGTCAATGTTGTACGCGATTATTTCGCACTGTCCTTTCTCTTTACGTATCAGCGCCAGAATCCGGCCATCCGGTGACCACGCAGGACTGACTTCATCGCTCGGCGTCGAACCTATCGCTGTAGTAATTCCAGTTTTGGTATCTTTAATCTGTACGTCATAATTCGAGCTACCCGATGACTTGAACGCGTACGCAATAGATCTCTCGTCAGGCGAAACCGTCCCATCTCGTTCTACTCCTTTCCCTGTCGTCATCGGGATTGCATTCAGGACCGTCTTGGAAATATTCGCATTGATCACTTTACTCGTCGCCGTGGCCGCAGCCCAGGAAATTAAAAGTGACAGAGCTACGAGAGGGATCCACCTTCTTCGAGTAGGACGTGTCTTATCAACTTGCGTCGTCTCGCTAGTCGATAGCAGTTCGCCTTTTTGGACGGATGCAATAAGGACATAGCCAACATTCCGTACGGTACGAATGACGTGCGGCTGTGATGGATTGTCGCCAAAAATTTTCCGCAGCTCGGAGATGCAGCGTGTAAGAGATTCTTCTACCACGAAACTGCCACCCCACACCTCATCCATCAATTCGGTTCGTGTGGCCACTTTGCCGGGTCTTTGAAGGAGGAAAACAAGCACTTGCATCACTTTGGGACCGACGATAACAGACGCCTCGTTCCATGCAATCTCCAGAAGATTCGGCGTAACTGACCACTTCTCATCGATCAGATACGACGTGAAATCTTGTTTTTCGGTGAGCTCCATTTTGAATGTCAATCCGTAAAAGATCCAATGTATGTGTCCGGATGGATGTTCGTAAGGAAGAAATCAGCACCTTTAGGTGGTGGCGAGGTAGCCGAGAGGCGGAGACGGCTAGTCGATTGCATACCATTCCGCCAAATTCGACAGGAAGACACAAGCGCAGTATCATTCGTGACCACAGAAGATGTTGGAGGGAGAATTGACAGGCTCCACTCGTGGTTGATTGTGCCACACTCATATCAACCACGAGCGGATCAAGCGTACCTGCCATTCCATGCAACCACTAGCCTCTGATCCTCCTCAAGTAGAAATCGTTCTGGTTTCTTCAACCCGGCGCAGGCCATTGTCCTTGTAGGACAAAATCTCCAACTTATACGTCATCCCTGCCTGCAAGAATTCTGGAGGTATAGTCAGCCTACTTGCTCCCTTTTCAAAAAGTACGTCGAGTACTTGATCTGAAATACTGGATTGAACGATGACCTCAACCAGGTCTGCATCCGGGAGATTCCATTCTACAATGGTAGATGCCGTGCGTGCCGGGTGTGACGCGCCGGCGTTGCTGTCCGAAACATGCGTTGTAGATCTGTCTCCGCCGTATCTCAGAAGCCCTGCAACATATGAGGTAAAAGTATTCATCTGTATGATGCCGATTGTTTTTGATCGTTCATCGCGGAATTCGCCGCGAGTTCGTCGCTGGATTTTTTTGATCGCTTGTCACACACACCAGCGGTAGTCAGTATTATGACACGGATGAGTCCTAAACTGCGTAACCAACTGGGCGTTAGATCAACCAACATCCGACCAGCGCATATTTCTGCCACGAACAGGTCCGATCAGCACGCCATGGCATCCGAAGATTTTTATAGCAATTTGCCGGGCACGACAGAGTTTCACAGATTCTCTGAACTGGCATCGTATGCCCCCCTACCCGATGACTGGTACATAGTAGTCACAGATGTCGCTGATTCGACTATTGCGATACGCGAGGGCAAGTATCGGGATGTCAATGCGCTTGGGGTTGCGTCGATTGTCAACGTTCTGAATGCAACCAGGCCGGTACGGATTCCATTTGTATTTGGGGGAGATGGCGCGACACTGGCTGTACCCGAATCCGTTCTGGAAGAAGTAAAAGGTGCTCTACTCGGCACTCAACAAATGGCCCGCGATAACTTTTCTATCGCCTTGCGTGTCGGTATCGTTTCCATGAAATCCATACGTGCCAGAGGTTTGTCCATCATGGTTGGCAAGTACCGACAAAGCGACAATTTTACCCAGGCCCTTTTCAGTGGGACGGGTATGGCGTATGCAGAGATGGTTGTAAAGGCTAACATCGCCGAAGACCTGATCTCGTTCGATGAAAACACGAGTACACCGACCATGCAGTTCGCAGGATTTGAGTGTCGATGGGATGAAGTACCAAGTCCACATGGTGAAAACGTAGCCTTGTTGATCGTCTCACTTGCCGGCGACACGATCTATGACGAGGTTATGGAAAAGATCTTTCAGATCTATGGAGATGAAAGATCGCATCATCCGCTACGCCCGGAGCTTTTGTCCCTTGCGACCAATGTCCAAACGCTCGCAACGGAGTCGAAACTGAAATCAACAGATGGTACGACGTGGAAACGATGGACAGCGACTGGCAAGCTGTTAGCTACGTCACTGTTAGGACGTGCGCTCATGAGAAACAAAGTCAAAATGAATCAGACTGACTGGGGATTGTACAAGGAAGCTCTCATTGCCAACACTGACTACAAGAAATTTGATGGAGCCTTAAGGATGCTTATCTCAGGGACCGATTTTCAGCGGCTCCGCCTCACCGAAATCCTGGATGGATTTCATGAACGGAAACAGATTGCTTACGGCATCCACGTCGATCCGGGTGCTCTCATTACGTGCATGATCTCGGACTACAAGAATGATCACTTCCACTTTGTCGACGGATCTAACGGAGGATATACCCTGGCTGCAGAAGGGTTGAAACGACAACTTCGCAATCTGACTATCGACTAAGTGCCGGGCATTCTGGTACTGTGGGAACCTGATTCTAGCTCGGCCAAAAAATTGGGATGACTCGGGGGCCTCCACTTCCTCCTCCCCGGTTGCAACTTAACCACAAATCGCGTGCATGTGTTAATAAACAAATGCTAGTTTTTTCCTAGGAAAAAGTCTAGGAAATATCCTAGGAATTGAGACTCAGACTCGAGTCCGCAAGATCAACTAGAACACACGCACGGTCAACAGGCAGATCTACACCCACTCGACTCCTGCCCCCCTCAATGCCGCAACATTCTCCGCTACCGTCCCGGGGCCCTTGAAAATTGCACTCCCCGCCACCAACACATCCGCTCCGGCCTTAACAACCTCCAACACATTCGCGGGCTTCACGCCTCCATCAACCTCCAGATACGCCTGCGATCCTATAGCATCCAACATCCCTCTCACCTTCCTGATCTTCGCCGTAGAAGTCGGAATATAAGCCTGACCGCCAAAACCCGGATTCACGGACATCACCAACACCAGATCTACATACGGCAGTATTTCCTCCAGAGACGAGACCGGCGTTGCCGGGTTCAATGTTACGCCTGCCCTGCAACCAGCCTCCCTGATCTGCTGCACCACACGATGCAGATGCGTGCACGCTTCAGCATGAACCGTGATAATGTCAGCACCTGCTTCTGCAAATGCATCAACATAACGCTCCGGATTCTCGATCATCAGATGAACATCCATCACGGACTGTTTTTCGTCGCGCAACGATTTCAACGCCCTGACAATCAACGGGCCGATCGTAATGTTTGGTACGAAATGTCCGTCCATCACATCGATATGCATCCAATCCGCACCCGCATCGAGCGCCTCTCGAACATGCTCTTCCAGGCGGCCAAAGTCAGCCGAAAGAATTGATGGTGACAGCTTGACCATGGCAGATGTCTCGGTTGCTTAAAAGAGATTGATGACTGTCATCAGAATTGCAATTATTACCAGATTCGCCAGAGCGATCGGAAGTAAATACTTCCATCCAAGATTCATTAACTGGCTGTACTTGAAACGTGGTAACGTCCACCGTACCCAGATGAAAATGAATGCAAATACCGATGACTTCAGTAGTAACGTCAGCATTTGTAACGTTGCCAACAACCATCCCGGAAACGCGCCAGCAAAGAAGGACTGGAACGGCAACAGATAACCGCCGAAGAAAAAAGTGACGATAACAAACGAGGCAATAAACAAATTGACATATTCCGCCAGGAAGAACATGCCGAACTTCATGCCACTATACTCCGTGTGATATCCACCGACAAGCTCCTGCTCCGCTTCTGGCAAGTCGAACGGTGCCCTATTCGTTTCTGCGAACGCAGTGACTATGAAGAGCATCGCGCCAACAGGGTTTCTAAAAACATTCCAGACGAGCATCTGATCTTCCACGATCGTGGGTAAATGGAGCGAACCCGTCATTAAAATGACAGATGCCACAGCGAGGCCCATCGACAACTCGTAAGAAATCATCTGTGCCGACGACCGTAACCCACCGAGTAGTGAATACTTACTGTTGGAACTCCATCCCGCCAGAGTCACCCCATAAACGGTAATCGACGTCAAGGCGAGCAGGACCAGAGCACCAGCGTTGACATCAGCGATCACAATTCCTTCTGCGAGCGGTATCAGCGACGTCGTGGTCATCGCGATGACCACCATCAACCACGGGGCGAGCGAATGGATAAACGGATTCGCAACGTAGGGCGTAATGTCCTCCTTGAATACCAGCTTCACAACGTCCGCGAACGGCTGCAACAACCCCAATGGACCGACGCGATTGGGACCAGGGCGGTTGTGGATATATGCTGATACTTTTCTCTCGGCATAAACGAGAATCGACGCCGAAATCAAAAAGAAGTTAATCAGCCCAAAACCGATCAGCGCAATAAGTGGAAGCGATGTGGTCATCTTAAAACGAGTCGTTAGTTATACAAGTGTCGGCGTGTCAGATAGCCGCACTCCGGTGAGTCCCATTTTTTCATATGTCGCGCCTTCGAATGACGGCAACAACCGCGTAACCTCATCCATAATCTGCTTCGGACCAAGATGCGACCAGTCTGCTCCCAACAATTTTGCTATCTCGGGCAACGAGACCCAGCCTGGCTTACAGTCGACGATATTATCTTCACTATACCACTTATCGAATGGCGTTCCATGTTCGTCCAGGCGACTCTTATCCATCTCCATCTGTATCGCCCTGTTTACTCCTTTGATAGCCTTTGCAGGTCTCACTCGCTGAGCGTGGCCGTCTATGTTGACATAGGTGCCTACAGTTTCCACAATCATGGCTGCCGGTAGGCCGACACTAGCCTTTGGCACGGTCTGATTAGTCGTGTTGTAGTAGTGAAGGATGACTCTCACATCGGAACCGACAGGAATAATTCCGGCTTTGACCGGATCATCTTCAAGTACATATATGATGTCGTAATTACCACCCTCGATTTTGGACCTTAGCAGACTGGTATCCGCGGCTGAGAATCCTAATCGCTCACAACCGTTCGCGTTTGGTGCCTTGTCGTCAGTGACCAACCAGTTGTCGCCCGTTCCCACTTCGACGTGAGGAATATAGACGGGGGATTCAGCTCCGAGATGTGCTGCAAGCTTACTCAGAAGATAGTTGTCCTCTACCGTTGCATGAGGAGATCCAACAAACAGAATTCGCTGGCCATCCGCGTCACCCAAGAGTGCCGCAGCTTTCTTGTACGCCTCTCCCCAGCTCAGTGGGATCGGTCCATCGACACTCTGGACAGATGGGCCAGAAGGACGGTTTTCGTTGAATCTCTCATAACCTTCGCGGTCCACATCGGGCAACCAATAGTCGTTCACATCGGCATTCTGCCTCGGCGTGACCTTCAATACCTTGTTGTCCTTTACCCAGTAGAAACAGTTCGAGCCTTTAGCATTGGTGGCAGTGATAGAAGGTGCGCTCGACATCTCCCATACGCGGGCCTTGAATCGGAAGTCAGTGGAGGTTAGCGCTCCGACCGGACAAATGTCGATCACGTTCATCGAGTACGGCTCGTCGAACTCAACGCCCGGTGGTGTCATCGGATAGTTATTTACTCCACGCTCAATAATCGTGAGTTGATGCGAACCTGACACTTCCTGTGTAAACCGAGTGCACCTGGTGCAGTTGATACAACGCTCTCCGTCGAGCATAACTCTCGGGCCGAGTGGGATGTGTTTCGGCTTGTGCACCTTTTCGAATTCGAATCGCGAGCCTTCAGGGCCGTATTTGTATGCCTGAATCTGTAACGGGCAATGGCCTGCCTGGTCACATATCGGACAATCCAGCGGGTGGTTGATGAGCAAGAACTCAAGGTTGTCTTTTTGTGCCCTCTCGACGAGTTCGGAGCTACGATGGGTATGAACGACCATGCCGTCGGTGATCTCCATCGAGCAACTGGTCATCAACTTCGGGAAATACTGTATAACCGGATTACCATTTTCGTCCAGCTTCGGCTCGCGCGTTGCGCGGTCGACGGCTGGTGTTCCAGCCTTCACCAGGCATTGCCGACAGTTCGCCGGAACTGACATGCTCGGATGATAGCAGAAGTGAGGAATCTCAAGACCTCGATCCATGCAAAACTGCAGGAGTAAAGGGCGCCCCTCAAAATTGTACGTGTTACCGTCTATCGTTACTGTAGCCATTCCTTACTTCGTTTCCGCAACTAAAATTCGTGGTTGAGCTCGGGCACTGAACTCAGTCAGATCCGACACTCAACGCATTTCCCGCCGGGACCAACGACGGTTTACACTTCGCTTCAAACTCGTCTCTGAATCTATCAATGGTATAACGGACCGGCCATGCAGCAGCGTCCGCAAGTGCACATACCGTGCGACCTTCCATCTGTGTGCAAAGATCTTTCAGGAGGTCGAGATCTCGCAGATTTCCTTCGCCTCTATCAATTCGAGCTACGATATCTTCCAGCCACCCAGTTCCTTCTCGACATGGAGTGCATTGACCACAACTTTCATGGTGATAGAAATGAGTGACGCGTTTCAGCCAGGTAACCATGTCGACAGTCTCGTCCAGTACGAGCATACCGGCGGTACCCATCATGGAGCCGGCTTCCCTGAGGGATTCGACATCCATGGTAACGCCCTCGATCATGTCTGCGCGGAGCGGTGGTGTTGAACTTCCGCCCGGAATTACGGCCTTGATCTTTTTACCACCTCGAACACCGCCCGCAACCTCATTGATGAGGTCGGTTATCAGCATTCCCGTCGGGTATTCGTAAACACCAGGGCGATTGACGTGCCCCGAGATTCCGTAAAGAACTGGACCGGGATGCGGTTTTGCCCCGATCGCCGCGTACCATGCAGCACCTCGGTTAATGATCAAAGGTGCGCAGGCGAGAGTCTCAACATTGTTGATGGTTGTCGGTGCATCCCAGCAACCCTTTTGAGCTGGAAACGGTGGTTTGATGCGCGGATAGGCACGCTTGCCCTCCAACGAGTTCATCAGACTTGTTTCTTCTCCACAAATGTAGGCGCCGGCTCCTTTGTGGATGACGATATCGGTGGAAAAGCCGGTGCCCATAATGTTTTTCCCTGCATATCCCTTCGCGTAAACTTTTTCGAGTTCGCGTTCCATGTGAGTTATCCAGTCGGCAAATTCGCCGCGGATGTACAGGTAGCAGGTAGTGATAGACATGGCATAGCATGCAATCAAAATGCCTTCGAAGACGGAGTGAGGGTGGTACTCCATCAACTGACGGTCCTTGAACGTTCCCGGTTCGGATTCATCGCCGTTGCAGCACAGATAGCGAGGGCGCTCGTCGACCGGCGGCATGAAACTCCACTTGAGTCCTGCAGAGAAACCGGCGCCGCCGCGGCCTCGGAGACCGCTCGCCTTTACCTCATCGGTTACCGCCTTCGGCGTCCATTTTTCTTCCGTCAGAACAGAACGAAGTGCCTTATAGCCTCCATTGTTCTCGTAAACATCGAGTCGGTGAAGATTTTTAACCTTCGGCAAAAGCACGCGCTCATAGTGACGCCAGTTGCCCGCCTTACTCGTTCCAAGTTTTGATACTTCCATAGTTGCCTGACCTATTCGAATGTCTCCGCAACCGGAGGTGTCTTGTAATACTCAACGGACTCAACATCGTCGCGACGATTACCACCCAGCTCGGTTTCATCCTGAGGAAGGGTGACAGATTCAAAAGCAGGCATCCTGCCTTCTTTCAAGCCGCCAATCAAGCCATCCACTTTCTCTTCGGTAAGATTGTGAACGTAAACGCCGTTTGTGATCTGCAACATTGGCGCCGATCCACATGCTCCAAGGCACTCGGCCTCCTGAATCGTAAACATTCCGTCTTCAGTGGTGTCGCCAGTCTTTATCCCGAGCTTGTTCTCGAGATAATGCAGCATGTCATATCCCCCACATACCTGGCAGGAAAAACACGTGCACACATCAAGCACGTATTTGCCTTTCTTCTGCTTGAAGTACTGAGTGTAAAACGTAGCTACTCCGTAGGCTCGCGCGTACGGGATCCCCAATTCGGCGGCGACAAGTTTGATGACTTCGGGCGGAAGGAACCCAAATTTTTCCTGCGCCATCCATAACCCGCGCATGACTGCACCCTCCGGTTCAGGGTACATGTCAAGATATTTCTTCAACTGCGCTTTCTCGCTAGCCGAAAATTGAAGTTCGGCTTGTGAAAAAACCGGCTCCGGATTTCGATTCAGTGGTGCTCCGTTATTACTAGCCATACGATCAGTAACTACTTGTCTGCTTCGCCCATTACAGGGTCAATCGTTCCAATGAGAACAACCATGTCGCCCATGGCCGCTCCTTCCATCATGTATTCCAACCCCTGGAGATTCGAAAAGCTCGGGGAATTCATTTTGCACCGCCAGGGACTACCAGTGCCATCTGACTGAAGATAGAATCCAATCTCTCCTTTTGGAGCTTCAATCGCATGGTACGCTTCGGCACCGCGCGGAGGAGCCAACCCTTCGGAGGTATACATGAAATCATGAATCATGCCCTCCATCGAGTAATACACTTCATCCTTTGACGGGTATGCATGTTTCGCGTTGTCGATTCGGATGGGCCCCGGCTTCAATTGCTCAAGACATTGCTTGATAATCTTGATGCTCTCCTTCATTTCTTCCACGCGAATCAAGTATCGAGCGAACGAATCTCCCTCGGTTCGAATCGGAATATTGAAATCCACCTGGTCATACTTTAAGTACGGTTCGAAGCGACGGATATCGAATTCAACACCAGACCCGCGGAGGTTCGGTCCGGTCATCCCGTATGCTTTGACATCATCAGCAGACATGTAGCCTACTCCGATGTTACGATCTACCCAGATCCTGTTCTTGTTGAGAAACTTCTGCCATCCGGTTACGACGTCCGGAAACTTATCCGTGAAATCAACAATCATTGCCTCCGCTTCTTCCGAAAGATCTGAAGCAACTCCCCCAATCCGGCTATGTGAAACCGTAAACCGGGCACCTGCGACATGGTCGAATATCGAATATATATCTTCCCGGTACTGGAATGCCCAGAGAAAAACCGAGACAGCGCCGGCATCCATTAAACCTACACCCATCCACAATAAATGAGCAGAAATACGAGCCAGCTCGCACATGATCATGCGAATCCACTGCGCGCGTTCAGGCACCTCAACTGCAGCAAGCTTCTCAACAGCGAGACACCAGGCTACGTTTGTAGAATAGGGTGCGAGATAATCCATACGATCCGTGTATGGCATGAACTCCTGATATGTCTTGCTCTCTGCCAGCTTTTCAATGCCTCGATGCAAGTAGCCGATATCGAGCACGCACTTTTCAATGATCTCTCCGTCGAGCTTGACGGCACAACGAAGCACCCCATGAGTTGCCGGGTGCTGGGGACCTATGTTGAGCACCATCTCATTTTCGAGTGGGTCAAATGTCCCGTTACCCTTTCGGCGCGCTTCGAGCCATGAATGCTTTGACTCGAGGCGGCGATAAATCGCTTCGTTATGCTTCGGCCAGAATCTGAATTCCGAATCCGTATCGACTTTGGTAATAATTTCGTTCATCTATCTCGCTTACCCGTCTGCAGAGTCTTCGTGATCGGACTTTATCTCATTGAAACTCTTTACTGGCTTATTGCCGTGTGCTGACGTGTAGGGATCCAGATTGAGCGGCCCCTCCGGTGTAAGCGGTGGCAATGGGAGCGAACCAGGAATTCCCAGCAAAGGAAACTCTTTTCGCTGAGGAAAGAACTCAAAATCCTCTGGCAAGAACATACGCCGCAGGTCTTCATTCCCCTCGAAGATAATTCCGTACATATCGTATGCTTCACGTTCATTCCATGCAGCCGACTTGAAGATACCAGTGATGCTGTCTACGGAAGGGTTTACCTCGTCCACATAGGCTTTGATTCGCAAACGTTTCCGCTCGGATGTAGAAACGAGGTTGTAGAACACCTCAAAGCGTTCGCCATCTATAAATCTATCTGCTCCACCGAGGTCAGCGAGAAAATCGAATCCCTTTTCATCCTTCAGGAACGAAATTACCTGGACGATCTTGTTCCTGGAGATGATGACCGTATGCTCGTTCGCATATACTCGAACTTCGAGGATGTCGGCTCCAAATGTTGACTTCAGGGCAGCGACATCGTCGGCACAGAACGTAGCCTCCCGCGCATGCGGATTCGGCTTGCGCTCTTCTCCGACCTTATCCACAGGGGTGAAGTGGAATGGCAGCGTCTCTCCTTTTTGTGTTTCAGACATACTGATGTTCAGAAGTATAGGTTATCGCTGCGCCGTTTCGATCAATCCAGTCTCCGCACCGAAGTGATAATCCTGTGCGATCGAATAGTCGTTCCGAATTTTCTCCTGAATATCCATGAGCGCGTGCACTACGGCTTCAGGTCGTGGAGGGCATCCCGGAACGTATACATCGACGGGCAGGAAGTTGTCACAACCCTGAACAACGCCATAGCATCGGTGCATTCCACCGGTTGAGGCACATGCCCCCATAGCAATGCACCATTTAGGATCGGCCATTTGATCCCACACGCGTCGGATAGCATGAGCCATCTTGAACGAACACCATCCGGCTACGATCATCAAGTCGGCCTGTCGGGGAGAGAACCGCATGGCTTCAGACCCGAATCTCGCAACGTCGTATTTTGGCCCGGCAAAAGCCATCATTTCAATAGCACAACATGCCAGTCCCATCGGCATCGGCATGAGAGAATTGGAGCGAGCCCAGTTAACAACTGCGTCCACCCGGGTGGTCATGAATCCTTCGCCTAGCGCTTGTTCTAGTCCCATACGGTTGGTCCCTTAAAATGGTATCCCTGAAAATGGATTACGAATCGAAATCGAGGCCGCCTTTCTTAATGTCGTAGAGCAGTCCGATGGCAAGAATGGCAATAAAGAAGAGCACCACGGCCAGCACACCGGGACCAGAGCCAGCAGCAAGGAAATCCTTGAAACTGACAGCCCACGGATATAGAAATACCACCTCAACATCGAACACAATGAAAATCATTGCGACGAGGTAAAATTTTACACTGTAGCGCTCATGTGCACTCCCCACCGGGTCCATGCCGCTTTCATAGACGCGGCGCTTGATCAAGTTAGGTCGCGACGGCCCAAGATATTTTGCGGCCAGGAGTAGCGTAAGCGCCAACCCTCCGGCCATCAAAATCATCAGGAAAAGCGGGAAAAAATCGTCTAGCATTGTGGTTTTATAGGCCTCTCAAATCGAACATGAAAGCTACCGAATCGGCTAGACGTAAGCAACGAAACCGGAGTTAAGATTGGGATAAGGGGAGAGTCATCGGTCATTGGTCATTGGTCATTGGTCACTGGTCACTGGTTACTGGTTATTGGTTATTGGTTATTGGTTATTGGTTATTGGGGTATTTTTTGACCAATGATGTGTTTCTATCGATATGACTTCAATTCGAACCGTTGAGGACCTCCACGTCTTTCAGCTATCGATGAAGCTGGGAGATCAAGTTTGGGTTATCGTAGAGCGATGGCAGCCATTTGCGAAATTCGGTCTCGGAGTACAATTGACTAGCTCCGTAGATTCAATCGCGGCCAACATAAGCGAAGGCTATGGCCGATATTCATTTAAAGAAAATCAGCGATTTTGCTACTACGCACGGGGGTCACTACAAGAGACTAAAACCTGGCTTCTCAAAGCATCAAATCGCGACCTGATCGAGGCAGATAAGGTTGCTAGCCTCCTGACTATGTGCGAAAACATAAACAGAATGCTAAACGGTTACATACGATCTATCGGTAGACGTGCCCCTCCATGACGAATGACATCATGACTTATGACGGTCGTTGATCGCGATCAAATCACCACTCACCAATTTCGAACCAGCCCCGCACGCCTTAGCCGGGTATCTTGTACGTCAACCTCGCCATCGCCATGCGTCCAAGCTGAGCGGCACCCACGAATTCGCGATGCTCTTCGTTGAGCACATTCTGGACCGATAGATCCAATCTCAGACCCGGAGCATATTGGTGAAAGTCGAACCCAGCGCCTACGTCCAGAAGGAAGTAACTGGGTACCGTGCCCACATACGGACCTGATTGGACCGGGAATTCATCCTGATAACGGCCCGACAGATTGATCATGAGTCCACTGTTATGCCTGTACTGACCGCCTAATTTCGTTTTGAACTTCGGTGCATTCAATGCGATGGAAACGCTGCTTCCATCTTCACCCAGCTCCTCAGCATCAAAGAAATCGTCACTGACGACGGACAAGTTGCCGAAAAATGTCACGTTCTCATTGGCGAGGACCTGCATCGACGCGTCAACTCCGTAATAGTCCAGCTCACCAAAGTTTCGGTAGGCAAGGAAGCCTCCCACTTCATTGGTCGACCCATCTGGGAGAACCATCTGGTCCGGCTGTACGACCGCCGATGGATTCGCTGCGATTCCACCCTGAACAAGACCGGCGATGATCTGCACGACTTGATCTGCCGGTAGACCATAATTGTTCTGAAGATCGGCAAGCAACGCGTTAATCGTCGCATCCTGCCCTGTGCCAAATGCATTACCAAGTGCCAGGGCGAGATCCTGGCCAATGCTGTTCAAGAACACCAGCGGCGACTCAATTCTGAGTGGACCAACAAAGTCTTTCTTTTTAACATAATACGCGTCGACTGCGACGAGAATTCTATTATTAAGCAGTGCCTTATAGCCAGCCTCAAGTACCTGACTCGTCGTTTGCTTCAGGGGCTCTATGTCGGCCGGACCAGCAACCAGCCGGACACCGGAATCTTCATTTGCATCTGGAATCCCAAGAATACCGATCGTCGTCGCTGTCCCGACAGTTTGTGCCTGCGCGGTGTACCCGATCAAATTCGCAAGTGCATCGCGAGCTCCCTGTGGGAGACCAAGACCGGTCAGGTCCTGTGCCATGAGTCCGGGAACGAGCTGTGCTGCTGCCACACCGTAGGCGGCAGCAACCGGCATATTTGTTACAGGAAAATCGGCTCCAAAGGCTGGGCCCGGAAGTGAAAACCGTGCCGTGTTATTCTGTCTGAATTCGTCGAACGTAAATCCATCAACTGATCCCCGCCCACGGAAAACCAGCGATTGACCTGTTGGAAATCCTGTTCGCTGCGCTTCAATATCAAGGAAAAGGGAATTATTGCCGGGCGATGAAAACGCGCGGTTATATGACGCTCTCAGGCTGTGACCGGGTTGCGGCTTAAAGACAACGGCCGCTCGAGGTGAAAGTTGAAATTCTTCCACGACATTATTGTAGTCACCTCGGGCTGCAAGCGTAATATCTATCTGGTTTGAAACGGCCAGAACAGCCTGACTGTATGCACCATACTCGATGATTTGCGCATTCTCTTCGTTTCGTCCATAGATAGTTTCATCAGTATCCGGTGTCGTCACGTCGACGTCGGCTCCAACGATAATCTTATGTCGATTGGAGCTTACGCCAAAACTGTACTGTGACTGAGCCGTCAGGAGCGACGACTTGTCGACTACAATTTGACCGGTACCATAGACGTAGGAATCCCCCGCCGAATTCTGGTTGTAATATACTTGTCCGAAATATCCACCTGAATGGACGCGAGCCTGTCCGTAAGCATAACCGAAATTGTCCGCCTGGAGTGTCCCAATTCCAGAAAGCACAACCGCGCTGTACCGAGAGATCCCCCCGTTAACAATGACTTTAGTCCGATCGGACGCCCGATACTCGAGCTGGCCATTGACATTCATCTTCTCGTAGTCATTATTTCTTAGCAGTTGACCCGTTGTTGGATCAACGATCTGATTCGAAGGCGCAGTTCCCAGGCTATCCAGGTCATACCTGAAATCTCCCGCCAGTTGCAACGAATCAGCTCTGTCACCACTACGCAGAGCCCAGTCATCTGCCCGACCATACGTACCGGTCACTTTATAACCGAACTGGTCGACTTTGCCGGCATGTCGGAAGTCGACTCCGAAAAGAGACTGCTCGCCTCCGAGTAGCGACACCGTCGTTCCGGGTTCGGTCAAGGCGTCTTTCGTGATGAAGTGAACAACGCCCGCATCAACTCCTGCTCCGTACAACGCCGAACCCGGTCCCCTGACAACTTCAATACGGTTCAAGTCGATACCAATGTTCGGCATGATTGAATATATATTCGCTCCAAGCGAAGGCGCAGCGGCAACTCTGTTATCCGTGAGTACGTAGGTGGCTCCAGAAAATGCGTTGTTGAATCCGCGAAGCACAATCTCTCTCCTATCGATGCCGGTCTGAGACACATCCACGCCGGTAGTATTTCGAATCGCTGAGCTTGACGACAATCCAACTTCTGATTCCAAAGTTTCGGCATCAATCACCGAAATCGATGCCGGTGCATCCAACACTTTCTCCGGCTCCCCGATTCCGGTCACAACAACCGCGTCGAGCTCAAGCCCCTGTCGCAATCCGAAATCGTTCGTCAGATTTTGTCCGCTGGCAAGCGTGATGATGGCTACCGCCTCGCCATATCCGACAAAGCTGGCTGTCAGCTCAAAGGTCCCGGCCGACAAGTTCGTGATTGTGAAGTAGCCGTCCAGGTTAGTGACCGCTCCGCCAACGATCGAAACTTCACCAGGTAGCGTAACCTTGATGTTGGCGCCGGGAAGTGGCTCACCACTATCTGCATCGACGACGGTTCCGGAAACGGATGCGGTTTGCGCGACTGCAATGTTTGCAGTGAAAATGATGAGTGCAAGCACGCAACTCAGACGAGAAAGGAGCGATCTCATAGTCGTTAGGGATTGGTGAGACAGATTTAAAAACTCGCGACGCAGGCAGCCAAATTTCGGGGGGTGTATTGGCTTGACCGGGTCGTGTACTACGCTTTCAAAAAGTTTAAGGGAGAAGGCTGCCGCTGCCTAAGTCCAATAATATAGAATAAATGGATACACCTTTAAACTATTTTGTCGAAAATGGCCTTTTTAGCCTAATCCTGCACGATTAAATAGCTCCTGAACATTCCGCAGGTGGAATTGGGGGTCGAAAAGACCTTCTATCTCGGCCTCCGTCAGATGCTCGCGGAGGTCCTGTGACGCCAATACGATCTCTTTAAAGGGGCGCTTGGTTTCCCACGCTTCCATTGCTTTCGGCTGTACCATATCGTATGCCTCTTCTCGATTGATCCCCTTGTCGATTATGGCAATGAGTAGTCGTTGGCTATTATATAGTCCGAATGTTCGCTCCATGTTTTCACGCATGGTGTCCTTGTAGACGACAAGGTTGGTAACAAGCTTTGTCAATCGATCCAGCGCATAGTGCACTATGGTGGTCGCATCGGGAATGATTACTCGCTCGACTGACGAATGCGAAATATCTCTCTCATGCCACAGTGCGACATTCTCGTAGCCTGCAATCATGTACCCTCGCAGTAGGCGAGCACATCCCGTGACATTTTCAGATCCTATCGGATTGCGCTTGTGTGGCATTGACGAGGAGCCTTTCTGCCCGGCTCGAAACGCTTCTTCAACTTCCCGTACTTCACTCTTTTGAAGGCCACGAATCTCGATCGCGATCTTCTCCATGGTGGCCCCGATCAGCGCAAGTGTCGAAAGGTAATGCGCATGCCGATCTCTCTGGAGTACCTGGGTAGAGATTGGAGCCGCCTCCAGGCCCAACTTCTCACATGTTATCCGCTCAATGTCTGTAGGAAGGTGTGCGAACGTTCCAACAGATCCGGACAGCTTCCCAACCCGTACACCTTCTGCAGCATCATCGAAACGCTCGCGGTTGCGAAGCATCTCGGTATAATATAGGGCCATCTTCAAACCAAACGATGTCGGCTCCGCGTGAACTCCGTGAGTCCTACCCATCATGATAGTATCGCGGTGTTCCTTTGCCTTGTTTCCAAGCGCTTCGATCAGGCCTTCAATTTTTTCGCGGATCAGCTTGTTTGCTTGTAGTAAGCGAACGGACCAGGCAGTATCGACAACATCAGACGATGTCAGGCCGTAGTGCACCCATTTCCGCTCATCTCCGAGAGATTCGCTGACAGCTCGCGTGAAGGCTACGACATCATGCCGAGTTTGCTCCTCAATCGCATGAATTCTATCAACGTCGAACGTTGCGTTCTCATAGAGTTTCTCAACATCTGCAGCGGGAATCACTCCCATTTCGGACCACGCTGCACAGGCAGCAAGCTCGACATCCAGCCAGGACTGGAATTGCATCTTCTCACTCCACAAATCAGCCATCTCTGGCTTCGTATACCGTTCAATCATTTAGAAAGTGTCTCTTTTTTCACGTAGGCCTTTGTAAAGAAGCGCTCTTGCCCGGAAGATATGGGCCTTCACGGTTCCAAGCGGAAGATCCAGTTCAGCTGCGATCTCTTCGTAAGATTTCTCTTGTTGATGTCGCATCACTATGACCTTGTGGTACTTCGGGGGCAGTGAGTCGATCGCCTCCTTCAATACAGCGCGTCGCTCATCCTCGACAATATGTTTGTCAGGTCGATAAGTAACATCCGGCAATTCAAATTCTACCTCTCCATCCTTAGCCGAAATCGGCTTGTCGATCGACATAGTTGGTAGCTTTTTCTTCCGCAGGTAGTCGATCGTATGGTTCGTCGCGATCTTGTACAGCCATGTCGAAAATGCATATTCTGACGAGTACGATGCCAGGGCGGAAAATGCCTTTATAAAACACTCCTGGACCAGGTCCTCGACGTCGTCGGTCGTGCGTACCATTCGTCGGACATGTCGCACAAGTGCATTCTGATACTTTCCGACGATCTCTGAGTATGCCGATTCGCGACCAGACAATGCCTGTTCTACGAGAGCACGGTCTTGTTCACTAGAAGCTGAGGGTGTCTTGGCCGGCCCAGTTTTCGACATTCCTGGTTTGAAAATCTTGTGGTGTAGCGTGCGAAAGCAAAGCAGAAGATAGGCAAATCCTCGGGTTTCAATCCAGCCACTTTGGAAACTGGTCATTTGTTACGAGAGCTATGTCGGGAAAGTTTTAGATGATTCACAGGCATCGAGCCAGTGAGTCAACTTGCTGGATGCGTCGACAGCACTAAAACAGCCAAAGCCGGCTCGCTCTCGCTCACCGGCTTTGACATCTTTTTTAGCCAATCTCAGGGTTGACTGATCGTTGAACCTTTCGGCCCAGCTTTACTACTTCACAAATAACATCTCCCGATAGGTAGGTAGCGGCCAGTATTCGCCGTCGACAAGCAACTCCAAAGCATCTGTGACTTCCCGAACTTTCGACATCGAAGGCACCACCTTGTCGCGAAGGTACGTTGCCTGCGCCTCGATCCCGCCGTCTGGAATTCCCTTCCGTGCACGATCCAACTTGTCTACGGCAACCTGCAGCTCTTCAATCTTCTTGCCAAGATCCCCAGCCGCCTTCTTCAGTCCGGTATTCTTGATCTTCAACTTCGTACCAAGACTGACAGCTTCAGAGAATTCCGAGAAGTAACGGAGGCTGGCCGGCATTACCATGGTGCGAACCATGCTCGAGGTCGTCTCCGCCTCGATAAGCAAACTCATTACATATTGCTCGAACCAGATTTCGTGACGGCTCCTCATCTCAGTTGGTGACAACACTTCGTACTTGTCGAACAACTTGATATTCTTGGTATCGGTAAGCTTCGCCAGTGCATCGACTGTCGTTCTCAAGTTCAGCAGCCCGCGTTTCTCAGCCTCCGCATGCCAGTCGTCGGAATAGTTATCGCCTCCAAAGATGATCTTCTTTGAATCCTTGATTACTGTTCTGAGAACTGCTCCAACTGCTTCCTCGAGATTCTTGACGCCTTTCTTGCCCTCCATCTTTTTCTCGAGCATGCCGGCCATTGCATCCAGCGATTCCGCAACTGTCGTGTTTAGCACAGCGTTGACGAACGAAACAGTCTGTGCACTGCCAACAGCCCGGAACTCGAACTTGTTACCGGTAAATGCAAACGGCGACGTGCGGTTACGATCTCCCGCATGCAGCGGAAGATTTGGAAGTGACGGCACACCTAGTCCGAGCAGGCCAGCCTGCTTACTCGACTTTGCGGCTCCTCTCGTGAGCTGCTCAAAAACATCTTCAAGCTGTTCGCCCAGGAACACACTCATGATTGCCGGAGGTGCTTCGTTTGCGCCAAGACGATGGTCATTACCGGCTGACGCCACGGCCAAGCGAAGTAGATCCTGATGTTTGTAAACAGCACGAATCGCGGCAGTGCAGAAAAAGAGAAATTGCATGTTGTCATGCGGATTGTCTCCCGGCTCCAGCAGATTCATTCCGGTATCCGTACCGAGCGACCAGTTGTTGTGCTTGCCTGAACCATTTATTCCAGCGAAAGGTTTTTCATGCAGTAAACACACGAGTCCATGACGCCGGGCGACACGCTGCAGAATAAGCATCGTAAGCTGCTGATGATCGGCGGCAACGTTGGAAGTTTCGAAGATCGGCGCAATCTCGTACTGACTTGGTGCCACTTCATTGTGTCGCGTTTTGACCGGGACGCCGAGGCGATAGAGCTCTTTCTCAGTTTCCAGCATGCACGACAAAACGCGGTCTGGTATTGACCCGAAGTAATGGTCGTCCAGCTGCTGACCGCGTGGCGGTTTTGCACCTAGCGTTGTACGGCCGGTGTTCATAAGGTCAGGGCGACGATAGTAATACTCTTCGTCAATCAGAAAGTATTCCTGCTCACATCCGACTGTTGATGTAACCTTGCGGACATCCTTAACACCGAACAGGTCCAACACACGTCGTGCCTGCTTGTCGAGAGCCTCCATTGACCGGAGTAGCGGAATTTTATGATCAAGGGCTACACCGGTCCAGGATGCAAACGCTGTTGGGATGGCCAGGTATGACCCCTTTTTATTTTCGACAATGAATGCCGGAGACGTAGGGTCCCATGCCGTGTACCCGCGCGCTTCGAAGGTAGCCCGGAGTCCCCCGCTTGGAAAACTGGAAGCATCCGGCTCGCCCTGGATCAGGTCTTTGCCGGAAAACTGCGCTACTGCACCACCGCCTTTGTTGGGTGTTATAAAGCTGTCATGCTTCTCGGCTGTAGATCCGGTTAGTGGCTGAAACCAATGGGTGAAATGCGTAGCACCTCGTTCGACCGCCCATTCTTTCATCGCCAGCGCAACTGTCTCCGCAATGCCCGGATCCACCTGCGAACCGTGTTCTATGGTAGAGAGCAAACTCTGGTAGACGGCCTTTGGCAATCGGATCTGCATCTCTTCCAGTCCGAACGTGTTCTCGCCGAATATCTTCTCGACGTCCATAGGTCCTTCACGCTTTTCTCCGTTGACTACATATTTGGTGGCAGCCAGTACGTTGTAATCCGGTTTATACTTGGTCATTGATTTAAATCTTTTTGAGATAACTTTGTTACGCCACTTCGGCCTCAACCGTCGTCGGCAATTCTACGGGTTCTATCTGAAGGGTGGTTTCTTCTTTCAATGTCGATAACACAATACTTGTGACAGTACCACTCACCCCTGGCCATGTCTGTATTGTCGATAACAATTTTTCAAGGGCACCGGTATCTCGTACTCGGGCTTTCAGAATGTGAGAACCATCACCGGTAATCGAATGGACTTCAATTACCTCGGGCTGACCGACGGCGCTCTCAACAAATCCCGGGTAATTAATGGACCCGTCTACGCGTACCCGGATAAATGCGGTGACATCTATATGCAGTCGCTTGGCATCCAGTTTTGCGTGATAGCCAGTTATGACGCCTCGCTCGACCAGCTTGCGCATGCGATCTGAAACAGCAGGGACACTTAGTCCGACCGCCTCAGCAATCTCACTTCGCTTGATTCGGCCCTTTTCCTGCAATAATTGCAGAATTACGACATCTATTGCGTCAAGTCGGTCCAGCCTCACGTAAATTCCCCTATTGTTGAAACTTTTAAAGTAGTTAATGCAAAATTATTAATATTTAGTCGTCAAAGTAAACCAACTACTTAAGTTTTTAATGTGAAAAGCACGTGAGAGGAATGGGGGCTTGAAAAACCGGGGCGCGCCCACGGCTCAAATTTAGCCGTAAAGAATGGATCTCCCGAAGAAACGCGTTGTTGGCTGGACGCGGTACGAAAGAGTAATCTCAACTCCAGTACGAGGAGAACCACGGCGGTTATCGCAAATCTTGTCCGATGATTCGTTATTCTGTTATGTCCTGTTCACGTTGTGAGCGAGCCCAGCCTTCAGAAGACGGTCGCTCGGAATACGAGTCGAGCGTATACCTGCGCCACCCGGCGGCTGCTCCTACTAGCAGGAATCTATAATTTCTCGTCCTCTTGAGGGAATCGACGTTTGACGACAAATATCCTTGGCATCTCAGCGTTCTATCATGACTCGGCAGCTTGCCTCGTCATTGACGGAGACATTGTGGCCGCCGCGCAGGAGGAAAGGTTTACGCGGAAGAAGCACGATCACCGGTTTCCTCAGAACGCGATTGACTACTGCCTCGAGCAAGGCGGAATTAGCGTCGACGATTTGTCATGCGTCGTCTTCTACGACAAGCCCTGGCTTAAATTCGAAAGACTTCTCGAAACGTATGTTTCGTTTGCCCCGCGGGGCCTGCGTTCGTACATGATGGCAATGCCGCTATGGCTCAAGGAGAAGCTCTGGATGGACTCTACCATCAAGAATACTCTTGGCGTAGAACCCCCGATGTACTTTCCGGAACATCATCAGTCTCACGCAGCATCTGCATTCTATCCTTCTCCGTTTGAGACAGCCGCAATTTTGACACTCGACGGCGTAGGTGAATGGGCGACGTCGTCATGGGGTGTCGGGAATGGCAATCGCATTGAACTCAAAAACGAACTTCATTTTCCTCACAGCCTCGGTCTGCTCTATTCGGCATTCACGTACTACACCGGCTTTCGGGTTAATTCCGGTGAGTACAAAGTAATGGGATTGGCTCCGTACGGAGAACCGCGATTCAAGGATACGATCCTCAACGAATTGATGGACCTGAAAGATGATGGTTCCTTTCGTTTAAATATGGAGTTCTTCAACTACTGTCAGGGATTGACGATGACGAACAAGCGGTTCGACAGGTTGTTTGGTGGACCGCCTCGAAAACCTGAGTCTCTATTAACACAGAGAGAGATGGACCTTGCCCGGTCAGTGCAGGAGGTTGTTGAAGAAGTCATGTTCAGGATGGTCCGTCACGTCCGGGAGGCGACTGGTGAGAAGAATCTCTGCCTCGCCGGAGGCGTTGCCTTGAATTGCGTTGCCAATGGCAAAATCCTGGCGGCTAATATCTTCGACAAGATATGGATCCAACCCGCCGCAGGAGACGCTGGGGGTGCGCTGGGTGCTGCCCTCTTCGCATGGCATCAGATTCTGGGCAACGAGCGCACAGTGTCGCATCGCGACAGTCAGAAAGGCTCCTATCTCGGACCCCGCTTCGAAGTGGCCGAAATCAAACAATGGCTGGAAAAGGAAGGATTCGCTTTTCATGAGCTCCCGGCGGGTGAAGAACTTGCTGATCGGGTGGCCAGTGAGTTAGTAGAGGGAAAAGTAGTAGGATGGTTCTCAGGCAGAATGGAATTCGGGCCACGTGCGCTGGGTGGCAGGAGTATCCTTGGCGACGCCCGAAGCACCAAGATGCAGTCCGTCATGAATCTCAAAATCAAATATCGGGAATCATTCAGACCGTTCGCACCTATCGTCCTGGAAGACGATGCCAGTGACTACTTCGATATCGATTGCGAATCTCCGTATATGTTACTCGTAGCACCTGTCCAAGAGGAACGCCGCCTCAAAATGTCGGATGACGATCTCAAGAAATTTGGCATCGAAAAATTGAATGTCCCACGGTCGGATATCCCTGCGGTAACACATGTTGATTATTCAGCGCGGATTCAAACGGTCGACGGTGTAGACAATCCGGAGATGGCTGCCGTGCTACGAGCCTTCAAGGCCAAGACCGGATACTCGGTACTCGTTAATACCTCGTTTAACGTCCGCGGCGAACCGATCGTGGGAACACCCGAAGATGCCTATCGGTGTTTTATGCGTACCGAAATGGATGTGTTAGTACTCGAAAACCTGATACTTTACAAAGAAGAACAACCGGAATTTTCCGAAGAAGGCGACTGGAAAACAGAGTTTGAACTCGATTGATGATGCACGGAAAACCCAAAACTAAAAAAGAGCTTCGCAATTTCGGCTTCGTGATGTTTGTCCCACTGGCAATCATTGCTGGATTTTTGTGGTGGAAAGGACGAAGTGCGTATCCATACGTCGGCGGTGCCGCACTTTTCTTCCTGCTAACGGGTCTCATATTCCCGGCCATACTCCGTCCGATCGAAAAGGTATGGATGAAGTTCGCCGAACTCCTGGGAGCGGTAATGACCCGTGTTATCCTCACGATTACCTATTTTCTTATCGTTACTCCTATCGGAATCATTAAGAGATTATCAGGAAATGATTCACTGGGCTTGAAACGCGACCCGGACGCACAATCGTTCTGGATCCCTGTGGACCCGGATGGACCTTCGTCACGGTATGACAAACCATTTTAGAACATGTCGAAACTCTCACTTGTCTGGCAATTTCTCAGGGTTAGAAAAAAGTGGTGGCTGACGCCCATCGTCGTCACCTTACTTCTACTCGCTGTCTTTATCGTGTTTGCTCAGGGCTCAGCTTTGGCCCCGTTCATCTACACACTCTTCTAGACGGAACGCTATGGTTAGCAATGACCAAAAGCAGGCAGGATCCGGTCGTCCCAACAACCTGATCAAAAAGATAGGCACCAGCTTCGCGATCGCCGGCCTCAGTTTGGCCATCGCGTTGACAGTCATCGAAGTGGTCTTGCGCCTCGGATTGATCTCCAATCCCCGCCATACGTTACTCGAAACCAGAGGTACGCTTGACGGCGCAGGCGCACGCGTGACCATCGTTGGTGATTCCTTTATCTACAAAGGCGGACAACTCGACAACTATCTGCTCGATCGTTTCGAAGACGAACGCTATGAAGTTCAAAATCTGGCGCGGCCCGGCATGAACCCGGTTGATTACCTATTCCAATTGAAGCAAAATGCTGGTTCATTTAAACCTGACCTCATCCTTTTCTGTTACTATGCCGGCAACGACTTGAGTGGCGCAATCCATCGGACTGACGACCAGCGTGGAAAGCGAGGATGGATCAAAACCCGCATTTATAATCCGTTGAAAAAGCTCTACGTCGTGTCGTTCCTCTCAACGATGCGGTCAATTTCCGCCAACCGTGGCGAATCAGGTAAACTGGATTCTGATACGTCAGAACTCGCACAATGGGGTCGCGACAATAAGGTGAATCCGTTTTTCATCTACGCCCCTGAACGGGTTAAGAAAACATTTGTCGCTGAGAACCTTATAGTCGACACTCCTCATAGCCGATCTGGACTTCCGATTATGAGAGAGATCCTGGAAGAATCGAATGCCATCGCCAATCGTCTGGGAGCAAAACTGGCAATCGTGGTATTCCCTTCCACCCTTCAGGTCAACACTAGCCACTATCCATTCTTTGAAACCGCCGGATTCACGACTCACGAAGAGCTTCTCACGACGAGTAATATTCAGGATGAGCTCGCCGCCATCGCAGACAGCCTCCAGCTACCCTACCTGGATTTACTGCCTGTCTATCGTGCCCGCGCCGACGAGGAGCACTATCAGGATTACAACATCCATTTCAACGAGAGTGGCAATACGGTGGCGGCAGATGCGATGAAAAGATTCACGTCGGATCTACTCAGCAATTAAAGCACTTGTTAGCCAGGGCACGGTAGGAACATCCGAACGCCTGTGAGTCACTACCTCTTTTGCAGGACGACGATAGATTGGCCAACGGGCAGCACACCATGATGAAAGGTGTGAACGTCAAATTTTCCTGACCATTCCTTTCGACAGTACTCTTCGGAGTGCTTGACGTCGATATATTCTTCGAGGACGGCATCTCTTCCTGTCCAGCTTCGTCGTGCGACTTCTCTTTTACGATTCCTGATGGCCATGCCTGAATCATTGACGTGATCCCATTCTTTCCGCTGGAGATCTTTTGGGCGAAGCTCTCTCACAGAGAGTAGTGCCCGGCCACCCGGTTTCAAAATCCTTGCAAATTCAGTTAGCCACGATTGCTGAGTTTCTTCGGTAAGGTGAGTGAACACCGAAATTGCGTAGATGACATCAAAGGTGCTCGCTGCAAAACGCGACGGTGGCTCATACCCATTCAGATGCCAATCTCCTATCTGAGCGAGGTTGATCTCGGCCCACGATAACAATTCCTGATCTACATCAACTCCCACAAGTTTTGCGCCCGGAAGAGTTTCCTTTAGATGACGAAGGATGCGGCCGCAACCACATCCGAAATCAAGAACCGAAGCGATATCGTCGTGATTTGCACCATCCGATTCCAGGCAATCGACGAGAATATCTGCCACGCGCTTCCCATCGTCAATGTGCTGCTTGATTGTTAGCCGATTGAGAGTGGTTAATTCTCGCAGCTTTGGCGGCGGAATGGGCAGTCCTGAATGAGTTGGACTCATCCAACTCTCTAACCCGGTTCGAAACACACCCAAAGCTTTCCGTTTTGTCCTGTAACCTATTGTAGAGATTTTCACTGGTTTAACACGGTTTTGTCACTTGATAAGCATGGATTTATAGACCGTCGGGCCACTACGCATAAATCCCGCGTTAACGCATAATTCGACGACTCAGCGAGCGGTCAAACACAGAAAGCTAAGAATATTCTTGAGATATCCTAGCCGTTAAGTCATTATAAATTGGAAGGGTGAGCGTAGAAGCCACTTCCTGCCATCCAACGCAGGGATGGTTGTGAGGGCCTTCGAGACGCAGAAATGAAAAGTGGGCCCGGTAGGATTTGAACCTACGACCAACGGATTATGAGTCCGCTGCTCTA
>CBDUKH010000028.1:0-31884 GCA_965367755.1 uncultured Rhodothermales bacterium | reverse complement strand
CCACATTCACGTGGGGCTTATTACGCTGGAATGTCTCCTTAGCCATGGCTTGGTGTGTCCTGGTTATTAAGTTGTCTTAACAGAAAAAATACAGTTTCCATGTCGATAAAAAGCGCATCCCGACTACGAGACACGCACTCTCAAAGAGCCGCCTACCGGACTTGAACCGGTGACCCCTTCCTTACCATGGAAGTGCTCTACCGACTGAGCTAAGGCGGCATCCTGGTTTGTCTGATTTATCATCCTGACAAACGGCGGAGCGGGAGACGGGATTCGAACCCGCGACCCTCAGCTTGGAAGGCTGATGCTCTACCAACTGAGCTACTCCCGCCTGGGCATACTCCGTACCAACGGAATATTGCAATTCAATATGTGGGCAGGGAAGGATTTGAACCTCCGTACTCGTACGAGACCAGATTTACAGTCTGGCGCCTTTAACCACTCGGCCACCTGCCCGGTTTAGTCCAAAAGAACAGCGAGCTGGCGGAGGGACTCGAACCCCCGACCGGCTGATTACAAATCAGCTGCTCTACCAACTGAGCTACGCCAGCCGAAAATTGGGACCAAATAACGAATTTATGGACTCAGCCAACGCCTGTCAACAAAAGGATACGTTGATTATCCATGAAGGTTTTCAGATCCTCCACTCTGGCGATCGTCTTCGTCCAAACTTTGCTGCCTGACACTGAGTGTATAGCGAAGAAGCTGTATTCCAATAAACAATACGATGGCTGCCCCCATGAACTGACCATATCGGTTCAGGTAGTTCTGCACCAACTCCCAGTTTTCACCCAGTGAAAATCCGAGATATGTCAAAAGGCTCACCCATACCAATGAGCTGATGGCTGAATAGATTAGCGTAGGCAGGGGCCGTGTGTGCGCAATGCCGACCGTAATAGAGATGACTGAACGGAGGCCACTCAGAAATCTGTTTGCCAGGATCAGGCGATTGCCAACGCGACCAAACCAGTTAGTGGCACGCCGCAGGCGTTTGTGCGGCAACCACCTGAAACGTTTATCGCTTAGCAGTGCCGGGCCCAGTTTCTTCCCGAACTCATACATTGTCATGAACCCTGCCGTACCTCCGATCGTGGCCAGTATGACTACGCCGGCAAAAAGCAGCTGACCTCTTGAGGCTAGGTATCCGCCGAATACAACCAGCAAGTCACCCGGAATTGGAGGGAGCAGGTTCTCCAAATATGCAACACCCAGGATACCGAGGTAGACTGCCCACGCAGGTTGTTGCTGTATCCATCCTACCAGGTCGGCGATAATTTCTGACATGGAGTTACCGTGAGACTCGCTCAATCTGGCAGATTGCCCGCGCTTCCATTCCCTCTTCCCTGCCCACGAAGCCCAATCTCTCCGTCGTGGTCGCCTTGACTGCAACCCGATCAACATCAACCGCCATCGCTTCAGCCAACCTTCGGCGCATCGACTCGATGTAGGGTGCCAGCTTTGGAAGTTGGGCAGAAACTGTCGAGTCGACATTCACTATCGAATAGCCTGCCTCATCTAACATCTGACACACGGCAATGAGTAGATTGATACTGTCGGCGCCTTTCCAGCGCTCGTCGGTATCGGGAAAATGAGTCCCGATGTCCCCAAGAGCACCTGCACCTAACAGGGCATCAATGATAGCATGCGTCAAAACATCAGCGTCGGAATGACCATCGAGACCGCGCTCATAGTCAATTCGAATGCCGCCCAAAATGAGCGCACGGCCTTCCTTAAAACGATGGACGTCGTACCCGAGGCCAACTCTCATAGCAGGTTATTCCGTTGCGCCACCTGACCAACCCGGCCACAGCTGTTCGGCCATGTCCCAGTCTTCCGGTGTCGTAATCTTGATATTCCATGCCGACCCGTCGACAATTGTGACAGGTTTACCCGATCTGGAGGCGAGTGATACGTCGTCGGTGGCTTCCCACCCACTTTCTACAGCTTTTTTATGAGCAGCGAGGATCAGGTCGAGTTCAAATCCCTGCGGGGTCTGGACCCGGTACAGGCCTTCACGCGGGATGGGCCTGCCAAACGTATCGTTGTCACCACGTCGCACGGAGTCGTGCACTTCAATGGCCGGGGCCGCTGCACCGGAATTGGTCGTGGCCTTCATCACGCGCTCGATTAAATCTGCACTGATGAACGGGCGTACTGCATCATGAATGAGCACATAGCTAGCTTTCTTGATAGCTTTCAAACCATTGAAGACCGACTCCTGCCGGGAGCTCCCACCAGCTACCACCGTGATATTCGGAGCGATGCTGGCAAGAAACGTTCGCATTTCGTCGAGATCCTTCTCCGGGCCGACGACTACAATCTCCTTGATTCTCGACCGGCTGGCGAACGTCCGAACACAGTAAAGCAGCGGGTTATTCTTCCCGAGCTTTCTGAATTGTTTCCGCGTGCCACCAATCCTGCTTCCTTGTCCAGCAGCTGGAATGACGACACCGAACGTGTTGGACACCGATCGATTTTTTGAGGAGCTCATAACAACCTATATGATCATCATGGCATCGCCGAATGAGAACAGGCGATATTTTTCCTTGATCGCTTCCTGATAAGCTTCCTGGATGAACTCGTAGCCACCAAACGCCGAAACGAGCATAAGAAGTGTACTCCGAGGCATATGGAAGTTGGTGATCAGCCTCTCCGTGATGCGAAATTCGTACTGTGGATAAATGAACTTGTCCGTCCAACTCGATTCATTTGCTTTCAGCGTATTTGCCGCCGAGAGGCTTGATTCGATGGCGCGAACGACAGTCGTTCCAACAGCAGTGACGGTCCTGTCTGGATCCTGAAGAGCCGCATTTACCAGGTCGGCTGTCTCGGTCGGGATTCGGAAATACTCTGAATCCATCCGGTGCTTTGTGAGATCCTCCACTTCTACTGGCCGAAATGTACCGAGCCCGACGTGCAGGGTGACAGACGTCAGCTGAGTTCCTTTGGCGACGATCGCATCGACAACATCGTCCGTAAAGTGCAAGCCGGCAGTCGGGGCTGCTACAGCACCACGGCGCTCCGCAAACATGGTCTGATACCGGGCCTTGTCTTCGGGCTCAACCTTACGCTTGATGTACGGTGGGATAGGCGTTTGGCCGATCTCGTCGATCTTGGCGTAAAGCTCGTCATTACTTCCGTCAAACACGAATCGGATCGTCCTGCCGCGAGAAGTCGTATTGTCGATAACCTCTGCAATCAGACCATTCTCGAAATACAGCTTATTCCCGATCCTGATTTTCCGTGCGGGGTCAACAATGACATCCCACAGACGACTCTCAGAATTTAGTTCTCGAAGCAAAAATACTTCAATACGCGCACCTGTTTTTTCCTTATTCCCATACAGGCGAGCCGGAAACACTTTCGTGTCATTCACGACTATGACATCTCCCTCGTTGAAATAATCAACGATATCGGAAAACATCTTGTGCTCGATTGTTTTATTGGCTCGGTCAATTACCATCAGGCGAGAAGACCCACGGGGCTCAGCCGGGTATTTGGCTACGAGTTTGGCGGGATACTCGTAGATGAAATGCGAAAGCTTCATTCGGTGTTGAATAGTGGGCCTCGTTGACTTATTGACTGGGATACTTCGAACAATCAGCTTACTCCAAGATGGCGCAAACTCGTGCATATTAAATGATAGCCTGACAATTTAAGGATGTTTCACACCCGCCACAATCAAAGAGTCGGTGGATTTTTGCCCGTTGAGGATGCTTTTTCGCCAGATACCCGGACTGCGACCCGGGCAAATCGGAGAATTTCTCTTTCAGGCATACGTAGCCCTACCGATTTCCCTCAAAAACTACGTTATTAAATATGACCGAAAGATCAAGATCTGTCCTTCACATCAGACAGGTCTGTGCTGCCGACTGCTCTACATGGATGAATCACTGCCCTGCACATCTGGCCCGGCGATCATCGCAATTTTCTGAAATATGTACAACGTTCCGACTACGACCGTCACCCCGAACGACGTGTCCGGATTTCAGCACCTAACAGAGTCAGGTGCTCCAGTAATTATTATAGGTTTCGACGGCTCCATAAAAGACGTGTCGCATTCCGCCCTGAACTTGATGGATTTTCGGATGGCGGAATCTATAGAAAAGAACTTCTTCCAGCTGATTCACAAGAACCAGTTATATCCTGTGATGCGCGATGTCGCCGACATTATTTGTCGAGGAAAGACTTCAGCAAGCTGGTTGATCAGAATTCGCACGTCTAATGGAACGTGGAAATGGTTCAAGGCCGAAGTACAGAAATCTAATGCTTGCGAAGCTTGCATCTGCGTCCTACTCCGGACTGTCTAGTTGATCAACGAATACCAATCGAACGGGCTTTGAATCCACGGAAGCCCACCTCCGATAGTTGTGTTCCATCATCGAACGGAATCCAGAATAGTCCGTCCATTTCTCCCGTCTTCATTTCGTGCGGATTTAACTCTCCGAACACACTGCGTAATTCCTCCCTCCCTTCGGATCCACGAAAAACAATGCCGAACGAGTAGGCAATCCGTTGGTCGGTAAGGTTATTCAGCTTGACGACGACGCCATTGTTCGCGTTATCCGCCTCGCGATACATCAGGTAGGATATACTAACGGAATCCAGTATGGCCACGTGCCGCCATGGCGACTCGGCAGGTTTAGGGACCTGAGCCACTGCCAGAACGTTGCCACATAGCATGATTAACAATCCGACGCCGAGGATTGAACCGCGAAAAATATTTATCGGAGAGCGAGTCAAACCAAAGGCTACCTGACAATGAGAATCCTGATCGTTCTTTCTACTTCTCGCCCCGTCAGGCGGGCCAGGTAAACCCCACTGGCAATGCCATCCGAATTCCATTCGACGGTATGCTTACCCGGCGAATAGCTCTTGCCTTCTACCACGCGCGCAACTTCACTTCCAATAACGTTGTAGATCGTCAGCGAGAGCGTCTCCTGGCGGTCTACGTCAAACTCAAACGTCGTTGATCCTCGAAACGGATTCGGATAATTCTGCTCAAGTGTTATCCCGCGCGGAGGTTCTACCTCCGAATCAATCGATGTCGCAATCGCTGTCTTCACCAGCCGGAGATCGTCGACGTAGAACGTGCCGAACTCGGCAGCTCCTTCGACATGTGACAGCTGAATACTGTCGAAGCGGAGAGTACCGTCGAGGCTACCATTGCCCAACCATGTGCCCGCTCCGTCTCGTCCAGGGTTCCATGAGACGAGGCGCCAGCCGTGCCAATCAATGTCGAACCACGGACTTACCTCATGATTGCCTGCGGCGGACACCGGAATATTGTCGTCCACGGCAAACCTGAATCTGTTGCCGCTGCCGTCACCGAATACGTACGCCTGCATCGTGTATGTGCTGTCGAAAAACACGTTGGCTGGTGCACCACTACTCAGGAAAATCCGGATGAGCCACGTCGAAGCGTCCGAGTCCCAGCCGTACTTCAACCTCATCGAAGCAGAACTCCCGGTCTGTAAATTGACAACTTCGGCGTTCGAGTCGCGACTTGTCGAATCCGTCACTATTCCTGTAGTTGTACCGCTCTGCTGCGGTACCCACCATCCGTCAAGACCTCCGTCGAACGAGTCTATCGACGTATAGATATTGTCCAACTCTCCAACTCTGAACACAACCGTAGCCGCCTCCGTGGTTTCGTTCCCGAAAACATCGCGCAGACCGGGACCTATCGACAGGCGATAATACGTTTCTGTCTTTAGCAGCTGGTCCGGGAAGAATGTAAAGACCCCTTTATCCACGACCTCATAATACTGCGCTTGTCCTTCGATAATGTCACCGGCGCCTGATTCCAGGACGAACATGTCGTCGGTGATATTGCTCTGATCTATTGGCTCGTTAAAAACCATCGTGATCACTGGATCACGTTGTATTCCCTGCTCATCGGAACCCGGCGAGGTGGATACAACTTCTGGAGCGAAAATATCTGGCATTCCTGTCGGGAATGCCAGGACAAAGTCCCCTCCTTCGAGTCCATCGCCGTCGCCATCGAGTCCGTCTCCAAAAATGCCCTCGGCCGTTGCGCTTATGGTCAACGTGTAATCTGTCAAGGGAACAAAGAATGTATCGGGTGCAAACGTGAGTCGAAAATCATTCTCGGTCCAGATGAACGAGCCGCCAATTTCCGGATCCAGACTGAATGCGGCTTCGACCGAGGGGCGGTCCATCTTACGATCGAAATTAATTACAACCGGATCGATGATTTGGTGAGTGCTGTCCTGAGCCGGAGATGTCGAGACGATCCCGGGAGGAAAATCCGGAATCAGCTCGATATCGTGGAACGTCAGGAAAGTATCTACTGTGGCAACAGACACAGAATAGTCCTCATACCCGTCTGCGGACACCTGAACAGTTACAGGATCTCCACTCGCTCCTTCAATAAAATAAAACCCGTTGCGCAGCTCTTCCGGATCATTGCTATACATGTTAAACAGCGACTCGTACGTATCGGTCGTATAGACGCTGTCACCGATGGTAACTGTTGCACCATTTACGAGCTCACCGGACTCCACATCGCGAATATAGCCAGCAACCGTTTCGTCGACCGGCCGGGGAATACTATGATAATCAAGTATCGACCAGAAGAAGGCTTTGGCTTCCATTCGCTTCCAATCGGCATTCATGTTGCGCGTGTTCTGTACGGGGCTGGTATGATATCCCGCTTCGCTAAGCTCAGATGCCATGGTCGTTCGCCTGTTGACGCTGAGGTATGGACCGCCACCACTACAGGCATCAGGTATGAACGATCCATAGAAGCCGCAGTCACCAAGCGAACCGATAGTCGCGATACGCATGGCGCGGGTAAGCCTGTCGATCATAATGTCAGACATTGCCTGCCCACCCGGAGGACTCTTTTCGGCCCCGCTGAGAAGCTGCCCCCAAAGCAACAATGTGTTGTTAGTCTGCGGTGCTCCGGCATTGCTATGGAAAGAGTGAAAGAATGCTGCTCCCACAGAATTCGCATGATCTGACCGCTGGCTTAATCCGACTACTTCCTGGCTATTCGTCCGTGAGATATAGACAGTATCGATGTCCGTCGTACCCAGTAATAAATCCCTTGTAGCAAGCGCCACTGCCAGGTTTTTTTCAGCTTCGGAGTAACCATACACGCCGACGTTCTCGGTCTGGCTGTGCCCGGGATCAAGATAAATATTCCAGCCTGCAAGCCCTGTAATTTCCTGGGCACTCGAAATTCCGATCGAACCGATGACAACCAACAGGGACGGAATGATGATTAAATACTTCATTGATCCACTGTTAATTGTTAGTTACGGGTATGACAAAAATGACTCCCCGGTCATCGTAGGCAATGAACTTGCCATCCGGCGACCAATCTGGATTCATCTCGAGGATGTTCGGTGTGTTCGTGAGCTGAACAATTTCGCTGCCATCGGCGCGTGCTGCGTATATGTCTGAAGATGTATAGTCGTGCCCGTCATCTTCCGAAACTGCATACGTGATCCACTGAGAATCGCGGGACCACCGCGGTCGGTTGCCCCTGCCGAGGTCAACGCGCCCCGTACCATCCGCGTTCATGACAAACATGTTGCCACCCATTACTTCGAAAGCAACGCGCGATTGATCCGGCGATGTCACAAGGTTTAGCACTGTCTTACCAGATTCCGATGCTACGACGCGCGGAGCGGCGTCTTCTTCTCCGACATTCGCGATAGCGTCTCCGAACGAGACCAACATTCTTGAGTCCTGCGAGACTTCGCCGCCCGGGCTGCGAACGTCTACGAATGTCATGACTTGCTCATACTGCAGCATCACGCGGCCGGGTGAGATCCATTGTGGGTTGCCGGGCATCCGCGACTCGAACTCCGTCAACTGCGTCGCCTCCGCACTACGTGCGTCATAAACCATCACAGCGTTCAGTCGCTTTCGATTGTCGAAGTTGGCGACTCGGGTCAGCAGGGACTCTCCGTCCGGGGACCAGGACACACCAAACCCGGCGGCCGCGGCTTCGGTCACCTCTCGAACATCCCCACCCAATTCCAATATCCATAAGCCCCCGTAATTTGCACGCGTAGCCACCATTTCGTTTGCTACAGGAGACCACCTTGGCTGCATCCAGAAAAAATCGTCGACAGGACTTATTCTCTGCGGCTCTCCGGAAACCCGAACCGATACCTGTGAATGCGACTGCAGCACAAAAAATATAGAACATATCATTGCCAGCAAAGCCAGCGAACATTGCCTCATACGCGTCGACGAGACAATCAAAATTGCGGGATTACGGACCATTGAATAAACGCTATAAGTTTGTTTGGGCATTGAGGATACAAGGCCAACGACACAACCGGCCTTTTTATTCCACGAGATGTAAAGTTTCTACTGTAGACAACGTTTCATCATGCTGTCAATCGCAATCAGTCCCTCCCACGATGATGTATCGGTCACATCCGTTCCAGCTTTGAGCGCACGTCGGCCAGAAGCGAACCATCGCGCAGAAACTTGTAGATATTTTCGCCAGGACAGGCGGTATCGGCAAAGTCCTTGTGCCCCATAACATCACTAACGTCGACATCATACGTACGCGCGAGATAAGCGGTCAATGACGTCAATGATTCATATTGATCACGCGATAATTCCCGCGTCTCGTAATTGCCAACAACTTCTATGAGCGCATGCCCGCGCGGGTCGTAGGCGGTATTAGTATCGCCTGGATAATTGATCGGACGGGCTTCAAAAATTTCCCCCTCAAGGTCGATTACATAGTGATACGGGATATCCATCCATTGCTTCTCGGTTCGACTCCAGTTTTGCAGACTGCGAAGATATTCGCCCGTATCTCGACCTTCACGATAAGCTTCTCCTCCATGATGGATAGTAATCCGTTCGATTTCATGCTCGGCCAGCAGGGCCTCCCCCTCTTCCCACCCCCAGTCCGCACGCGTGACGACCTCAAGGGATTCAGGATATTCATGCTGGACACTCACCGGACTTCTGGCTGACTCCGAGCCTGTGCAACCCGTGTATAAACATGCAGTCAGAAAAATCGCACACGCTCTAACTCTGTCCCGTCTTGCGTACCGGTATGGTTGATTCAGTTTTCTCATCTTAACGGATCAGTGTCACCCCTTTTGAGATGCGCCCCGAATTTGACGCAACTACGATGAAATATGTACCACTACCGAGGTGCCGACCTGCATTGTCCGTGCCTTCCCACGTGAATCGGTGCTCTCCACCGGACATAAATTGTCTCTCTGCCAGAACGGTAACCATCTGTCCGATGGAATTATAGACTCGCACTTCAACGTCATCCGCCTGCTCTAACGTAACGACGATATTCGTCCGACGGTCGAACGGATTCGGGTAGCTCTCAACTGTAGCTATGCGATCCGCATAAACCGGATCAACACTGACGGCTCTGCCTTCAACCAGAACATAACCACTCTCCGTGCTTTCCACCGAATTGGAACTTACGGAGGTCACGAAATAATAGTATGGATCGGTAGCGAGAACAGGTTTGTCAGTAATAACGGTATCACCGGTGACAGTTAGCAGGTTCTCTGCATTCAGAATCGCGGCCGAAAAGTCAGGTAGTTCCGGTGACTGGACACGGTAAACGGCGAATCGTTTTGCTTCCGCGCCGGTCCCTTGATCCGAGGGACCCGACCACGTGAGCTCAAGCTCTTCGTTGGAGATCCATTGGTACGCGATGTCTTCGGGCGTATCTGGAACCGTCAAATCTTTCCAGCTCATGGTTGGAGTCAACGCCGGCTTTCTGAACAAGTCGAACTTCAGCGAGTCAGCGAAGCCCTTCGATGGATAAATAGTTATGTTGCGCGCGCGGAAAAATACGCTACCCTGGATATCACCTTGCGCTCTGTTGAATCGTACCTGCGATGGAATTTCGGTCGACGAAAAGAGAGTACCCGAAAACGTGTTAGCGTCGGACCGGTATAAACCGTGCCCCGTATATAAATGCCTGCCATTCATTTGGTCTGCCCACCACGGTGCGAGCTTGGCATAATCTTGCCCTCCACCAAACGCCCAGTAAAGTTGAGGTACCAGATAATCTATCGACTCGTCAGTCAACCATGCGATCGGGTCGGAGTAGATAACGTTATAGGCGTCGAGGCCGACTATGCCAGAAGGCACACCGTTTTTCCAGATGCCAAAGGGACTTATTCCAAACTTCAGCGACGGGTTGAATGCATTCAGGCTATCAGAGACTTGCTTTACAAACAGGTTGACATTGTCGCGTCTCCAATCACCCAGATCAGTAAATCCACGACTTTCATCCGCGTAGGTACTGCTATCCTGGTTAGAGATTTGATCGGGCGGGTACGGATAAAAGAAATCATCGAAATGGATACCGTCAATGTCGTAGTTGCGGGCAACATCCATGATTACATTTGTAATGTAGGATCGGACCGCCTGTTGACCAGGGTCCAGCGTGACGATGGTCCCCGTGGTAAATGACCACTCGGGATGCAAGTTCGTTACGTGATCCGCGGCCTGAGTGTATCCGTTGGTGTTACGAATCGCTCGATACGGGTTCATCCATGCATGCAATTCCATCCCGCGTTTGTGCGTTTCTTCAATGGCAAAAGCCAGGGGATCGAAGTAAGGACTCGCTGGAGTGCCTTGTTCGCCGGAAAGCCAGAATGACCACGGCTCGTAAGCGGAATCATACATCGCATCGGCTTCGGAGCGGATCTGAAAAAACACGGCATTAGTTCCGGCGTCTTTCAAATCATCGAGCATTGTGATGAGGCTTGATTTCTGAAAACTGGAATGCACACCCTGACCCGGCCAGTCAAGGTTCAGAACCGTGGCAATCCAGGCTCCCCGAAATTCCTGTTTTGGTAGTTCAGTCGATTGTGCACCCGCCACCTGGAAGCCAACGACGCACAAAGCCGCCAGTAAAAACATTTGCTTAAGCTGCACGATTCCTCTCCTGATATTCCGCCGCATGGCTCTCACGAATATGCAAATGGGTGCCCGGACGCAGATCCGGACACCCATACGATGCATGTCTAACTAAAGGTTATTTCAGCAGGGTCATTGTGCCCGTCAGCTTCTGACCTTTGAATTCCAATCCATAGATGTAGATTCCCGATGACAATTTATTGGCATCGAAAGTTACTGTATATGAGTTGGCAGGTAGAGTCTCGTCGACCAGACGAGCGACTTCGCGACCCAGCATGTCATAAACGACCAGTTTCGCATGCCCGAGTTCTTTCAGGTCGAAAGATATTTTCGTGCTCGGGTTGAACGGGTTTGGATAGTTTTGTGACAACGTGAAGTTGGTTGGGATGTCACCATCAACAACTTCGATCGCATCCGGGGTAGTGTCTATGACTTTCCGGACTGACGTGTTGCCGTTGGTGTCCCAGATTGCGAGATACGCGACGTCACCTGACGGGTTGAATGCAATGCCTCGTGCTTTTTCGTCTCCTACTGGAGCAGCAAGAACATATTTCATGCTGTCGACAATGGCTTCAGTATCAGGATCCCACTCGTACCAGGTGAGGTACTGCGATGGATCTCCAAATTCGGAAAGCGTGTCTGGCGTAGCACCCGCCGCAGGTGCATTACTAAACCAGATGTTACCTGACTGAGGGTTGCGAAGGATTGATTCGGAAACAATACCTCTCAGCAATGTATCTGGAACCTGATTGAACGCAGAAAACTCATCTGGTCGAGTATACCGGTGAATCTCTATGTTCGAGTATCCAGACCAGTAGATCGTGTTTCCGTCTCCGGATACCTCAAAGCTTCTGGAAAAGCCAAATGCCGAATCGACTGCATTCGAAAGGAAACCAAAGTCGGATCCATATTCTTTGACCGGATTCCCTGGAATGACAAATCCGCCAAAGATATTGCCATTGTCTGAAACTCCGGGAGCACTAAGCGGACCGGAGCCTACAACGACTTTATCCATTCCTTCGCCAGTCATATGATCTATTCGCCACAAGTTGCCTGTACCACCGGCGACCAGAATGTCTCCGTTGTGATCAGTCCTAAGACCGCGCAAGTTGCCATACAAGGTGTCAACTACGCCGCCTACATCGATCGCATGAATCGGATCCAATGCTTCCGTTCCATCCGGGTTGTAAACAAAAATCGTGACTGTTGAAATTGCGTTTCCTGAGCCGTCACGGACAGAGTCTCCTGTTGCAGGGTCAATCCAGGCGCGTGCGCTCCAGGGTTGAATCCAAACCTTGCCTTCGCCATCGACAGCAACACCGTGAATCGCGTCAGTAAAGGTTGTGTCAGTTGGGAAGCCCCCCATGTCCTGCCATCGCTGTGCATTCGCGATAAGTGGGATCATCAGGAACATCGATAGTAAAAATACTCTCATTAACGTACCTCTTTATTTTGCAGGTTTTGGTTGGTGGTGAGCAGGAAAGAACGTCTGCATAATGCTGTTTCAACTCATCTGATTCCTTCCTGCCCGACTTCTATTTTGTATAAATCCGCATCTGTAAGATCTGCCGAACCTGGAACCGAGGTCCGACCCTTTACCATATATAGTGTGCCGCCCGGTCCCCATGCAAGCGACAGCCCGCTGGCCTCAAGAATTCCGGGGTATAGGACATTCCACGACTTGTCCGGGTGCACAACGATGATCGGGTCGGTCAATGTTGTACCGACAAAAAGATCTCCGGAGGCGGCAATCGCGAGAGAGAGTATTCTCGCCTGTGCACTCACGTCAGCAGAGAATGCCAGCAATTTCTCCGGCGTGCCCGGTGATCCCGACGAGATATCAAATGTCCAGATATCTACCACATCGGTGTCGCGGATCGAAGCATATAGTTTCCCATCCCCAATCGTCAGGGCAGTGATCTGGATAGTATTTGCAAAGTCGGTCAAGGGATACTCAGTGATTTGCATGGCCGGATCGACCTTGAACAAACTTACCGGTTGGTTTGCGTCCGTTCGACTCCCGCCGACCCAAAGGTTGCCGCTAGCGTCGAAGTCGAGCGCAACCAGTTTTACGGCGGCGTCACTGATGACAGCCCATGTCTCCTGTGGTGCTCCTTCAGGCAGTCGAAAGATTGCTCTCAAATTCCTCACAGCAATCAGGGCGCCGTCATCTGCATACTGGATGCCATCCCATTTAAACGATGAGCTCGTAAAATCGCTACGGGTGCCATCGGGGCTAAACACTTTAATACCGGCAGCTACATTGTTGACAAACATCGAGGCATAGACATTCCCCATCGGGTCGGTAGCAATGCCGAACAATTCTTCGAACGACTGAATGGCACCGATTGTGACGGCAGCAGGATCGAGCTTGTAACTAATTGCATTGCTGAAATTTTCGGCCCCGACGACAGAGATTCGGAGTGATACATTATCGCTCGGAGTCGGCGGTGGAACGACTACCAATTGCGTTGCCGAAGCTGAAATAACCGGCACGCGAGTTTCGTCGAAGTACACAAGGTTTTCTGATGGAACAGTCGAGAAATTCGAGCCGGTAATTGTAACCTCCTCAACACCTGCCAGCGCAGAAACCGGCGGGGCCACTGACGTAATCGTCGGGTCCGGACTAAAAGTCGGGTCTCCTTCATACAAGCTTGCTGCCGGACCTGTGTCGCAGGCACCCACGATCAACATTAGTAGTAGGCCGACGGTTCGCTTGAAATATGTCGTGTTATGTAGCATCCGAATCAGATTGATACCTGAAAGCCGATTCGATGCACATTCGAAAATATGCCGAACCTTGTAAATGAGTAATCAGCCATGAAGCCGAAGCCGGCCAGATCTTGTTTGATACCGAGCCCCAGGTTGATGCCCTGCTCATCTGTTGGAAATACATACCCCGCACGTCCAAAGAACCTCTGCAAGAACGCATATTCCATTCCGACCTTGATCTGCTCGGAGAAGTCCCGCGGGTTTTCAGCATCGATACCGAAAATCAGACTATTGTTCGACGACGGGGCTCCTGACATCAAGTCGAGGACATCCATGGACACGCCAATCTTGAGCGTTAACGGAAGTTGAAAGGACTCCTCTTCATATTCGATCTCACGCGCAAAATTTCTGGCACTGAACGCAAAGTTTAGACTTCGAAAGCCGGTCTTGTACAGAATGCCGAAGTCATAAGCAACGGTCCCGACTTTGTTGGAGGATCGCGTAACCGCTCCTTCCGAATCAATGTCGTCTACACTGCGACCTAAATCCTGGGACGCATATTTGATCTGGCCACCTGCCGAAAATCTGTCTGTTAGCGCTCGTGCATAAGCAAAACCGACGCTCAGTGCAGATGGCGATATCTCGCCAAGATCAATGAATCCTTGTTCATTGTCCGCACGAATGGTTTCCTGAATACTTCCATAATCGACTGCAACAAGTGACACGCCGAAAACGCCGAGGTTACCAATTCTTGCAGCCAACGCTGCCTGGTTGTAATTAATATCGGCGATCCACTGTGTCTGCACGACACGGACGGCGAATGGCGAGTCAAGTCGCGACATCCCGGCTGGATTGTAAAAGATCATCATGGCGTCCGCATCAAGAGACGTGACGGCATCTCCCATGGCAGCGGCACGAGGATCTACAGACAGACTCAGGAACTTCATTCCCGTCTGCGCCAATTTTTTCTGATCGCCCTGTTGCGCTTCAGACGTGCGTGTACTCACCACGGACGCACAGGTCACGAGCAAGAAAGCGCTGCACAATATTTCGAGTCGTCGGATCATAGTGTCACTACCGAATGACAATGAATTTCTTAAACGCTTTCTCACCTGTTTCCAGGTCTGTAATGACTGCGATGTAAAGGCCGCTTGCTACAACTTGCCGCGACGAAGTAGTATGATCCCAGAACTCATCACCGCTACCGTCTGTGTGTTCAATCTGATCGACCAGTTCTCCAAGTTCAGTAAAGATCTGAATGCGGCAGCGTCCCGGGATATTAAAGAACGCCAGTTTGTCAACCTGATCGGGAAAACGCACATTGGCACTCGATCCTATATTGAACGGGTTGGGTACAATGCGGATATCAGCCATCGATTCTCCCGGCTGACGCTTGAGCCGAGCGGGCGTATACGTTTGCGTACTGTAGCGACTGCTTGAGAGCGGCACACCTGACGGAGTCAGTGCGGTCCCATCATTTGCTGCTCCGCTACCAACGGCGACGATATAATAATAGTAATCAATACCCCTGATCGGCGTAGTATCGTCATAGAAATTTTCTCCACCACTGGCAGTGTAGATCAGAGTATAGGTGCTGTCGAACCTGTTTTGCGCTCTGTAGATTTCCCACTTGTCGGGTGTGGTGGAGCCGGACGCCTGAGTCCAGCTCAACGAAATTCTGTCGCCTCCGGAATTTACTTCGAACGATGCAGGAGGCTCTGGTGGTCGAGGCGCGGAGTATCCAGACTGATAGTTGGCGATTGACCGTCGGAATGTTTGGAAGAGCGAGTCGCGGCCGGTAAACACCCACTCGTTTTTCGTCAATGATACCTGCTGACCATCGATGGTCCGTGGAATAGCCAATGCGTCATTAGCACCCGAATCGTTGTAGGCTCTTCCGACTTCAATATTGGCTTCCCTGCTGAGACCAGCGGCTGCTTCTGCGACGACTATTCGGATGTTTTCTCCGGGCCCAATCGTGTACGGACCGTAGCCAGCGCTATGAGAGAACCCGCCAGGTGTACCCAGAGCAGGGTCGCCGGTTGGATTCAGGTAACCTGGCATGCCTGTAGGTTCGACAACCATGGCATGGCGGGGTGATTTGTGACCCTGCGTCATAACTGCATATTCCGTATCCATCTTGGCAGGGTTGAAGGCATCATTCTGCGACTGATACGTATCGTCTGAACCGATCCACGCCGTTGTGGAGGGCTGCGTAACATCATCAGTCTCATCCGATGCTGAGGCATCTGCATGGAGCGTAACCACGCCGACGAATTGGGAAGCGCCAAGGCGACCCAGCGTATCGGTGGGCGAAACATTAATGGCTGGCAGGGCCTGCGGAAGAATGGGGCCGCCGATATTGTCGTAGGTAGAGAATGGAGGGAAGTTGCCATGCCAAGCGAACTGTGCACGAAACTGTTCTTCTGGAGGATCGACCTCGACTCCGTCCCCACGAGTGTCGAGCATCGTATTCATCCCCCAACCCGTACCGTTACCGATTACGTAACGCGTTTCCTTAGCGACAGATAATCTCCACTGCAAAAATATCTGTACGCCGGTAAGCGTCTGATTCGGTAGTTCGATTTCCGGGTCGTCATCTGTATTACCCGTATTGGTAAACGTGTACTCGATGACATGATAGTTGTCGTGATATTGCTGGCTGAACTGCAGAATACGGCGCTCCATGGTCAGGCCCAGGAGCGTGTTCGCCTCGTTAACAATCATCCGGTCAGAAGGAATTGACGAATCAACTCCGTCAGAAACCATCGCGGCTTCGGGTTCCGAAATTTCTCCATCGACAAAGACCGCAGTGGGCTCTGAACGACTTAACAATTCAAAGCGCAGCGGGAAAAACTCGCCTGCACCGGACACACGTGGTCCGACATGGACGACTCTGTTGGCAAACGTCGTCCCATTCTCATCGGTGACGTTTTGAGCACCAATCCACAACGCTTTTGCCGCCTGCGAATCTGAAAAGCGGTAGATGCCAGGCCATCTCAATCCATCCTGCTGTGTGCGGACAAATCCACACTCTTCGCATTCCGATCCTATTTCGGAATACCAGTTGTGGAGTGACCCCGCGGAAAGCCACTTGTTAGCAAACTGCGCCTGCACAACGCCACCCAGGATCGGGGTACAACTAAACACCAGAAGAAGTGTCAGTGTGTAACAATATTTTCGGACAATATCTGGCATCGATTATAGTGAGATTCGTAATCCCCAGTAGACATCACGGGGACTGAGGAACGTGAGGAAACTTTGATTCGGCATGTCAATGTAGGCTTTAGTGCTGATCACTTCGTCGACGAGTGATTGATCAGCTGCTACCCACGTGTCGTTCTTGTACTGAAAATACGATCGCGATTCAAATTCCCAGTAAATCACGCCTGCGTCCGGCGCGGTAACACTTGTCAATGATGGCACACGCTGCATCGGCTGGTACGCGACGTCGAAATCTCGATACTCTCCGATGTTGTCCTTGCCGGGAATATTCGTCGAGTAGTCACGTGATTCCGGAAGATGCAACGATCGCAAATAAGACGTCTGGTCGTTGCCATCGACGAAGCCGTTGAACGTAAGCTGCTTCCTGTTTGTAACGTTGAACACGTCCACGAATAGCTGTGCCCGCCTACCCTTCAGACTGAAGTTTCGGGTGAATCGAAGGTTGATATTCCATGAGTCCCTGAACTGGACGTTGTTGAGGACACCCGGGACCGCTCCACCACCAGTCCACGTAAATTTTGAGCCTTGCTGCCACGACCCGAGGACCGAGACCCGCCAATCTGCGAGTGGATTAATCGAACCCAGTTGAGGTCCGAAATCTCGCGGTGTAAGGATATCTATGTTGAGCCGCGCATAAGGTTGAGGAACTGGTCTGGATGAAGCGTTCCGACGCTCGGCATCGCTCGCTTCAAATTCTCTTTGAGTAGTTGGGTTTTCGCTAACCTGACGGAATCCAAAATATCCTGAAGAAAACACCATATAGGTGTAGTTGACAAATCCCTGAATCCACTCGCCCCGATTCCGTGCCAACGTCAATTCGAAACCGCGAATGTCTTCGAACGAATTCGCCTCACTAACAGAATAGTTCGTCTGTCCGTCTCGACTGATATACGTAACGAGCTGGGGTTGCAGCGAAACGTCTTTGTAATATCCTGCCACCCTGGCCAAAAACTGATCAAAGAACGACTGCTCGTAACCGATCTCGTAGGCAACTGTCTTCGGCAGCGGATTATTCGGATTGGCTACTCGACTAACCTGTCCCGTCGCAGTAAAGAATCGCAACAGGTACAGGTTGTTAGGATCCGGCAGTGACCTGAAATGTCCGTAATTAAAAAAGAGCTTGCTGACCTCGGTGACCGGGAAGGATACGCCCAGTCTTGGACTCAAGGTAACTATCCGATCTGTATTGCTCTTGGTGAGGAGCGTATCTATTCCAGGTGACAGACGGGCCGAAAAAGCACCCGAAAACGGATCGTCCAGATCGAACCACTCGCCTCCAGCATGGAAATAATCCATACGTAGCCCGACGTTGGCTATCATTCCATTCAATTCCAGTTTCGACTGGCCATATACAGCTCCTCGCACAGGGGTTTCATCCCAAACTGACTGCGAATTTCCACTTGGAAGGAATTCGTCGAAGTTGCCGTAATTGATACGGGAATCGGAGAGGTTATACTCCAGGCCAGTTTTCACCTGGAAGAATCGATTGACCTGGCTGGTGTAATCAGCTTTCAGGTTATACACGACCACTTCGGACGAATCTCGGGAGTTGCTCATCCCCACTCCGGTTCTCATCCCGTCGACGCCAAAAGTAGGTGCCGGTTGGAACCCGAACGGAGCTTCGTCAAAGCCGACACCCCCGAAAAAGACGACAGGGGTTTCGTCTCGACGGCGTCCGGGGTTAGAGTCGTACGACGATGAGAATCGGTTGAGCCGGATCTCGTAGAAACTGTTCTGGGTCCGGGCATGAGTGAATTTCGCCCCGATCATATTGGTCTTCACCTCATACGGCGTCCAATAATCGGTTGAGAAAATCCTGGTGTCTATAAAACTTACGCGACTCAGTTCTGAGGCAATGCTGAACGGTGAGGAAAAGGCTCCTGGTTGACCCGCCCGACTGTTCGCCGTGCCGTTTGTATTTCCGATCAAACCCTCGAGATTCAACTTCATCCCCCTGCCAAGGTTTGAAGTCAGTTTGAGGTGACCGGATTCACTCGTGAGTCGGTCGGTGTGGAGCGGGATCATGTACATCTGCTCGTCCCGACGGTACGAGGCAAAGAATCTCAGACCGCCCAGTTTCTTGCTGATCCCGGGAATGGGCCCGCCAACACCAACATCAACATTGTAGTCGGGCTCTGTGATCTCCATCGTTTTACGATGCTGCCACTTGAACGCCTCCTGCAACGCCTGGGGCGTGATGTCGTTGTCGGGATCGTCGTCTTTCAATAGTTCGTCAGCTACGGCGATCCAGCCCGAAAATTCCGGGTACTGCTGCTGTGTCGCTTCGTCCCAGGCTCCGCTGGTTGTACCGGTGAAAGCGACGTCAGGGTCGAGGAATGGCCGTATCCAGTACGAATCCGGGTCGTTTGCGAGAGGTCCAAAGTGTTTTTGCGCGGGAGCGCTGTATCGAACGATTGCGTCAACTTCGTAGCGATCAGGCGAACCCTCCTTGGTGATAACGTTGACGACCCCGGAGCGCACATTACCATATTCAGCGTTAAACCCGCCGGATTGAACCTGAACCTCCTGTACAGAAGCGAGGCTAATATTGGTGTAGGGTGTATTGTCGCGTTCGTCTCTGAGAGTGAGCCCGTTAAGACTGAATGACAGTTCGTCGGCCCCTGAGCCTCGGATGGTGAGTCCCTGAATGCCTGCCTGGAGTCCGACAACACTTGAGACACTCGAGACTGGCAGGGCCTCAATCTGCTCGGCCGTGACATTAAGTTGAGAGTTCGACGCATCTGCCTGGACCACTGGTGCTTCGGCTGTGATGACTACCTCCTCAAACCCGATGGTTTCTACCGACATCTGAAAATTGACGACGGTAGATTGGTCGATACTGACCCTGACACCGGAAACTGTTTGCGGAACGAACCCGATAAACGTTGCACGCACATCGTAGGAGCCGGGCGATACATTCAGAATTGTATAGTATCCGTCGACGTCCGTGACACTCCCCTGGACGGTACCCGAGAGGATGACGTTGACACCGGGCAGCGGCTCTCCTCCATCGTCCGTCACACGGCCAGCGATTTTTCCAGACTGGCCGTAACTATCCGAGATCGCAATCAGCGAAAGCAACATGAACAAAAACAAGACTTTACTCGCTGCCATATCTATCCTGATCACTCCTGAGATTGTAATCAATATCACCGTGGCCTTGCTTACGTGCAGTCAAATCCTTGAGTACACTCTGCATTGTACGAATTTGAGCACTATTGGCACAATAGGCTACAAATAAAATGGCTTGACAAGTAGAGCCATTTGTAACATATTTATGGTGCCAATTCTCACATCGCTTCTGCCCATCGACAGGAGTGTCCCGAACCGATGACATGAAAGCAGTCCATGCATTTATTTCGCTTGCCTCGATAGATATTAATGAGGGCTCTTCCATCCCGATTTACCGCCAGGTACATGAGGCTATCCGGATGTGCATTTTATCCGGGCGGGTAGTAGCAGGCACGCGGCTACCTTCTTCCCGCCAATTGGCGAGTGCGTTGAAGATTTCTCGCAATACAATTGCGACGGCATACGAAAATCTGCAGCAGGAAGGATTACTGGAAAGTTCAACCGGGTCAGGAACATACGTACACCGGGCTCTCCCTGTTGGAGCTCCCGTTTCTGCACTCGACCATAAATCGAGGGGCCGTCAGTTTCCCAGTGAGGGCAAACGTCTTTCGGCGCGAGGGCGCAAGATTTCTGGATTGAGGGGAAAGATCGGCAGCCATATCTATCGCTCCAACGCGTTTCGACCGCGCCTGCCTGCTCTCGACGTCTTCCCTTCCGATGTCTGGAGCAAGTTGATCTCGCGGCGTTGGAGAAACATGCCGGCCAACGTCATGGCAAACGGCGACCCTCCCGGTTACTACCCGCTTCGCGAGATTATTGCCTCGTACTTGAGGGATGCACGCGGAATCAGCTGCGATACGGAGCAGGTTATTGTAGTAACGGGTACCCCACAGGCAACAACGTTGGCAGCAACGGTTTTACTCGATCAGAACGACCCTGTCTGGATAGAGGATCCGGGATATCCGCGTGTCCGCGTTACGTTGATGGCGGCCGATGCAAATTTAATTCCTGTGCCACTCGACGAGGAAGGATTCAACCTGAAGGCCGGGCTGGAGAATAATCCGCCACCGAAGATGATTTATGTAACTCCGTCTCACCAGTACCCAATGGGGATGAGTATGAGTCTGGCGAGAAGACTTCAGCTGTCTCAATGGTCACAGGCTACGGGGACATGGATTGTTGAAGATGATTACGGTACCGAGTTCCGGTCAGGTATACCGATTGCTGCTCTACAGGGGTTCGGGTCGGACGGGCGCGTGATTTATATCGGAGGTTTTGCCAACGTACTCTTCCCGGCGCTCCGGGTTGGTTATATCGTTGTGCCGGATGATCTGGTCGACGCATTTGTCAGCGCACGAATCCTGATCGACCGATCACCTTCTCTTTTCGGGCAGATGGTTTTGTCAGACTTTATAGCTGAAAATCATTTCGAGCGGCATTTGAAGAAATTACGCGCAGCACATGCGGAGAGGCATCAGGTGCTTACGGATTCGCTTCAGGACGCACTGGGTAGCGACGCCGGTGTCCTTGAGGAAGAACCGGGAATGCAGATAATCCTACCGCTGCCCGATCATATTGACGACACCGAGGTGTCGGTGCGAATACTTGATCAGGACATAGAAGCACCGCCCCTGTCTTTTTATACCATTGACGAGGACAAACGCGGTTTGGTGCTAGGGTATGCGGCAGCGGACACCAAGATGATCCGCATTGGAGTTAATAGAATGATACCGGTTATTCACGATTGCCTTGCTCGTCCCGCGAATGCCGTTGTAGTTTGAATGCGAGTTCGCAGCAACTGGTGTCCGGCTGGTCGACGAGGAAGACTTGCAGCAGCTAGCCATGTCAGAGATACTGGCTAGCCATAAAAAAAGGCCCTGCCCGAAGGGCAGGACCTTTAGTACCTCAAGAACTTGTTGTCTACTTCAGCAACGTTGCCGTTTTCGTCGTAGAGAATGTATCGCCGGCGACGCGGACAAGATACATACCACTTGACAGCGTAGAGCCGTCGATCTGGAATGTATGAGTCTGGTCGGCATCGAGGATACCACTGTGCATGACTTCCATCAGCTGTCCGAGCATGTTATAGAGCTCTACGCGAACATTCTGCTGCTCACTGATGGCAAGCGTAAAGGCTGCACTCGGATTGAATGGATTCGGATAAGGTGTGCTCAGGACATAGCTGTTTGGAACGTCTACTGAAAGCTCGACGATGTCCGAATAGGCGAATGACCCATCGGCGTCAACCTGCTTCAGCCGGAATTCGAATGAGCCATATCCAACGGTGGGCGCACGGAAATCGTAGGTTTCCAACTGGTTCGAGTTGCCCACGCTTTCGACGTAGCCGAGCTGGGCCCATGCTCCGTTACCGGCAACAGAGTATTCGATGCCAAATCCAGCACTACCCGTTTCCGAAGCAGTTGCCCAACCAAAGACGAGTTGGTCGCCATCGGTTGCAGCAGTAAAGTCGACTATTTCGACTGGGAGACCGGAGTCCAGGTCGGCATCGTTGTCGGTGAAGGTGCCATTGGTTGCCGGAGTAACATTGTCTGCCGTATTAATCAGAATCGGGCTAGGATCCGTATTCGGAATCCAGGCAAGTTGTGCGGTCGACAGGTTGTCCGTGATGTCAAAAAACATCTGCGCTATCCGAGTCCATGTTGCAGCTGCGATAGTCCCCGCAGCGAAGTTCGCGGCCGTGAGAACAATGTTTAGCGACGGTCTGTCGACGGATCCTGAAAGAGTCATTGTGTTATTATACGGCAGCGTCGGAGGAGCTATATAATCCGTAAACGCTGCATCATAAATGTAGTCTGTGTTTTCGGTTAACAGATCATTGGCCTCCGCTCCACTCGGAACCGCCAGTGCCGCATCATTATAAGTAAACTGAATGGTGCTCGTACCGAGTCCGAACGCCACGTCCGTATTCATCTCGATCTCAACGAGGAGCTGATCCAGTCCGCCGGTACCTGCTCCGGCATTAATCGTTGTTGTGAACCTTAGGTCAGCCGTAGATTGACTGCTAGCAGTCAATGGGATAAACCCAACACTAACTATCGCGATCAACGCGCTTAATCGTACCAAACTTGTCATCTTATCCTCCAGATAAAGTATCTGTACACCTTATTAGAATTTCGTTAGTCAGGTACGACATCACCGATGCCATTATTTCCCAACCAAATCGTATTGTCTGTCGCTGTTACCGAACCGCTAAGGTCATAGTCTGAAACCAGATAACCGGCCGTTCCATTCTCACCCAACCAGATCGTATTGTCAGACGCGCCGACCGATGTCGATCCATCTGCGTCTCCTGAGTACATCCCGAAGACGCCTGTTTCAATTTCTTTCATCGGGTTTGTGCCGAAGGCCTGGCTTTGTGCCGTGCTAAAGTCGTACAACGTGGGAGTGGTAGCATCCATCGCGATAGGACTGGCTGACATAACAGCCAGATGGTTTCGATGGCGTACGACGATATAGTAACTGCCAGCTGGCTGTGCACTGAAGCCAAGGGCACTTGTTCCGTCTATATCTACAATAGTTCCATCGTCGAGCAGCAATCCCGCTCGCGCGGCAAACGTCGAAGTTGCCGCTGTCGTGGTTCGCAATTCTACTAGAACCCAATCCACAACACTCGCACGGGCACCGGTCCAATCAGAAACTGTCTCCGTCCCGTTATATTCGAGTTGGGTACCGGTATAGGCAGCATCATCATACGGCTGGGCCAAAGGCAGATCCGCCGGGTTCAAGTTCGTACTCATGTCGTCAAGGACATCGTCGTATGGTCCTTCAAGGAAGACCTTAACATTAGCGAGAATAACTACCTGCCCTGAATGCTCAGCCTGGTTAATGACTGGAACTGGTGCAAATGCGGTCAGCCCGGTGGCGATCGCCATTACCGGAATAAGTATCGGAAATAGTACTTTCTTAGGTGTCATACACTCAAAACGATATGTGAATTCGGCTATTCGCCGTTTTGCAGTTACAAAAAACGTCCATGACGCGTTCCGCAAACTATGTACCAACTCCCAACACAGCCAAAATACCGGTGCAAGTCATACCCCGTATTCGACAACTTCAGCCCGTGTCTTAATCAGTCCCGGGAAATCGTGCATGAATTCAAGCGCAATCCAACGTGATTACGCTACATATTCGGGAAAGAGTCAAATTTGTGCCGCATTGAACCCGAGTCTCGCTCCGCACGCACCTCTCATATTATAACGTATGGAAATGGTTTCATCGCAAACCTCGGCTCCAACGGATTAAAAAAGTCCCTAAAGTAACGCCCGAATTTTTAGAGTCCCTTCGCAGCCTCGACAATGGCCTCGGCAGTAATACCGAAATAGTCGAAAAGCTCTTCCGCCGGAGCAGATGCTCCAAAGCTGTCTATTCCGATAGTTATGCCGCTTTGACCCGTATATCTCTCCCATCCCATGGTAATTCCAGCTTCGATCGCGACTCTGTTATCACAATCGGACGGCAGGATTTTCTCTCTGTACGAGTTATCCTGCTGCTCGAACAACTCCCAGGAAGGCATCGAAACTACACGAACACGCTTCCCTATGGCTTCGAGTTCTTCCGCCGCTTCAATTGCGAGTGATACTTCACTGCCCGTCGCCAGTAAAATCACGTCAGGTTTTTCGTCGCCACCTTTGACTATATATGCGCCTCGTCGTACACGAGCCTCAGCATAGCCACCGAGTTGATCCAACGTCGGGAGTCCTTGTCTCGTCAAAGAGAGTACCGTCGGTCCCGTACGATTTTCGATCGCGGCCTGCCAGGCTTCTGCCGTCTCCGTGGCATCGGCAGGTCGAATGAATGTGACGTTTGGAATGGCACGGAGTGCCATATAATGTTCAATCGGCTGATGTGTCGGACCATCTTCACCGAGCCCTATCGAGTCATGTGTCATGACGTATATGACGGGCAATCCCATTAGCGCACTCAGTCGTAGCCCTGGACGGAGGTAATCGGTAAAGACCAGAAACGTCGCACAATAAGGTCGGATGCCGCCGTGAAGTGCTATCCCATTACTAATCGATGCCATTGCATGCTCACGGACGCCGAAGCGGAAGTAGTGCCCACCGGGCGTACCCTTCTGTTGATCTACCCATCCCTTGACGTCCGTCTTGTTGGAACCCGTCAGGTCGGCAGAACCGCCGGCAAGGTTTGGAATATGTGGAGCGATTGCGTTAAGGACTTTTCCGCTTGAGGCGCGCGTCGCCATCGAGGAGCCCTTCTCGAATGCTGGCAGAATTGATGGCCAGTCAATGTCAAAATCATCCTTCAGCCAACTTTGCAACTCTTCGAAATCGTTCGGGTGTGCCTGTCGATATTCATTCAAAAGGTTCTTCCAGCGACCCTCGGCCTCCCGACCCACGTCCACGGCGTTCATTCCTGCGGCTACCTCTCCAGGCACGTAGAACGTCGGCGACGCAGGCCAGTCCAGATGTTGCTTCGCCAGTTCGACTTCTTCCGGTCCCAGGGGAGAACCATGCACGCCCGCGGTTCCCTGCTTGTTGGGACTTCCGTAGCCTATGATGGTCTTGATGGATATTAGAGTCGGGCGAGATTCGTCTTTACGAGCTCGAATGATGGCTTCGTCAATCGCCGTCGTATCATTGCCGTCCTTTACATGAAGTACCTGCCAGCCGTATGCGGCAAATCGAGCCGGGACGTCTTCGGTAAACGCAAGGTCCGTACTGCCGTCAATCGAAATATTGTTATCGTCGTATAAATATATCAGCTTGCCGAGGCCGAGGTGGCCAGCGAGCGACGCAGCCTCATGCGAGATCCCTTCCATCAAATCGCCATCGGAAACGATTCCATAGGTATGGTGATCAAAAATCTCGAAGTCTGGCTTGTTAAATCGTTCGGATAGCAGACGTTCTGCTATCGCCATTCCAACGCCATTGGCAAATCCTTGACCGAGTGGACCCGTCGTAGTTTCCACACCGGGTGTCATGAAGTTTTCCGGGTGTCCTGGAGTCTTGCTGTGGAGCTGCCTGAAGTTTTTCAAGTCATCGAGACTGAGATCATAACCTGTAAGATGCAGCAACGAGTACAGCAGCATCGACCCATGTCCGGCGGATAGCACAAAGCGATCCCGGTCCGGCCAGTCAGGATTCGCCGGGTTGTGTTTGAGATAATTCTGCCAGAGCACATACGCCATTGGAGCACAGCCCATTGGCAAGCCCGGATGGCCACTATTTGCCTTCTGCACCGCATCAACCGCGAGAAAACGTATGGTATTTATACTGAGTTGATCTATTCCTGCGAATGATAGCGTGGCGGACGGTGTGGCGGTTGTCATGTGGTTTCGATGTGTGTAAAAGATATCTAGTATAGAGTGATTGCTACTCGGCTGCTTCCTGAATCATCTGGCTCAGGCAATCGAAAGTTCGAGCCGAGCGATCAACGAAGCGGCCGTTAAGAAGCACAGCGGGCACGCCCCCTACCCCGGCTTCCATCGCATTCTGCCGCTGACGAAGTGCAACTTGTCTGAAGAGACCCGTGTCAAGTCTGGAACGCAGCAACTCCTTGCTCAGACCAATTTCGTCTGCAATCTCTTCGAGGTCGGCGACGCTCAGTCCTTCCTGTCGCTGTCGATCGAACTGGCCCTCAAGCATTTCGAAAAATTTCCCCTGGCCCGCTGCGATATGAAGCGCTTCTACCTGTACGACCGAGTGCTGCCACAAAATGAACGGGCGATAGACAAACCGCGCCTTATCTCCGTGGGCAGCTACCAGAGCTTCCATCAACGGATGCATCGTCTTGCAGTGCGGACAGTTCGGGTCGAAGAACTCGATGATTAAGACGTCGGCGTCGGGATTACCCTTCGATGGGTCTGACGCGCTTACCATCTGTCGATAGTTTTCGACCATGGGTTTCTCCGGATCATAGATGCACTCTGTAGTAGTGCCATCCGGAAAATCAGCTATTGCCGTCTCCGTGGGCGCGATTTCGACATCATCCAGGCTATTAAAATACATAAGGTCGGCTCCTGCCAGTACGACAAGTAGGGCTGCCAGTCCCAAAAAAACGGGTGCTTTTCTGGCCTGGGCGAGACTTTCACCTGATTGAACCGGTGAGGCATCATCTTTGGGAACTGTGAAGGCATCTATCAACTGCGTGATAAAGATTAGAAAGATGATGGTGGCCGACATGAGGCACAATTTGCAGAACTCGCCTATCTCGTAAAACTGGGCATAAGACAGGTATCCTGAGTAAAGGACACCAACGAGGACCATCAAAGCACGCAGTTTCTTCTTCTGTCGGATGACCTTTGCGCCGGAAAATAAAATTGAGAATGAAAGTCCTGCGAGAATGAGATAGTAAAAGAATCCCCAGGTGACGTTGGAAACTCCGAATAGCTTTCCGGCATCGCTGGTTACGACAGCCTCGCAATCCGCTGACGTGGTTACGGTAGCTGGATCCGAGAAACCGAAACATCCTCTGTTGAAACCGATTCCCGACTGGATATAGAGGTGCACGACGACTAGAATGCCGAGAAGGCTCAATATCAGCACAGCGCCGTCCAGTACTGGTCGATACGTAGAAAATTTTCGATCAGAATTTTTGTTTCTTTGAGCGGTCATTGGCAACCCATGCGTATCGATTCAAAAAAGGGATTCGGTGATGCAAAACTTGATACAAACCGATTTTGATCCGGCAACGTCACCAAAATCGGGATTATGTGAACAAATATGGTGAGTGTTTCTTGAAAGCTCGCGTAAAACGAGAGACGATTCCGAAATTGTATCGTTTCATAGCGCCGGTCCACGACGGCCTTGCGCTGGTCGTTGAGCGGGCAGCCAGGCAGTTCGAAATTGAAATCGCCGATATCCAGGATGGACAGGATGTCCTCGAAGTGGCGGTAGGAACCGGGCTGTCGTTTGAGCAAGTCGTCAACAAAAACCCGAACGGAACCAATGTCGGGGTAGATATCACTCCCGCGATGCTGGCTCGCGCTCGAAAGAGAATCGATAAAACCGGAATTCCCGGTGTACAGCTATTTCATGGGGATGCCTATCAACTTCCCTTTCCCGATGAAAGCTTCGACCGGGTTCTTAACAGTTACATGTTTGATCTCTTGCCGGAGGGAGACTTCGAGCATGTCTTGAAGGAATTCTTCCGAGTGCTCAGACGCGGGGGAGTCCTCGTGCTTGTCTACATGTCTCCCGGAGAAACATTGTCCGAGAAATTCTGGGATGGACTTTATCGATTGCATCCTTTCATCCTGGGTGGATGCCGCGGAGTAAATGTCCTACCTTATGTCGCAACCAGTGGGTTCGTGAACGTGCAATCAAAAAAAATCACGCAACTTACGTTCCCCTCTGAAGTTGTTGCAGCTCACGTACCGCACCGATAGTCACTGTCCATGCTTGATAGTATCAATCTGCAAAACGAGATCGTACAGGCCTCACTGATAGTCGTCGGGATTATCATTGCCACGTTACTACTCAGCAGATTAACGACGAGGATTGCAAAACGGTTTGTCGCCGACCCTGCACGACTGTACCACACATCTCGACTTATTCGAAGATTTTACGGGCTCGCCGCAATCGCACTGATAGTCGGCCTGTTCAGCCCGCGTATCGGTGACATCTTGACACTTCTAACGGTTGTCGGTGCCGGCATTGCAATAGCCCTCCGCGAGTCGCTCATGAGCATCGCGGCCTGGTTTTTTATTTCCCTGACGACTCCTTACCGCCAGGGAGACCGGATTGAAATCAACGGAGTGGCCGGCGATGTCGTCGACATTCGTGTAATGAAAACGTCGTTGATGGAAATCAGAAACTGGGTGGACGCTGACCAGAGTACGGGCCGCCTGCTCCATTTTCCGAATGGCTGGGTATTTTTACATGCGGTCAAGAATTACTCCCGCGGATTCAACTTCATCTGGAACGAGCTCTACGTTACGATAACGTTCCGCTCCAATTGGGAAAAAGCTCGCGAAACAATGTTGCAATTTGCCAACGAGTCTGCTCGGATGGTCGAGCACCAGGCATCGCAGGAAATACGTCAACTTTCTCGAGAGTACCTGATCCACTATTCCATCCTTACGCCATTCGTATACGTTCGGATAATGGACAATGGGATCCGATTGACTTTGCGCTACCTGTGCGAGGTACGAAAACGACGCGGCACTGAACATGCTCTTACCATCAGTATTCTCGAAGCGTTTCGGAGTGAACCGGACATTGAGTTTGCATACCCAATGGTCGGTGTGGCACAACTTGAAGGTCCCCAGTTTGGAGATGGAAACGTGGCAGCGAACGTTAGAAAGGAAGAATGACCAGAAGCACGTTTTCCGGATTTAGTCGATCGGTAGAAGATACCCGCAGTAACGGTCATCAGAAAATTGTGATGCCCGTCTATCGGCGCCTTTCTGCAGATCTACTGACCCCTGTCGCTGCTTATCTGAAACTATGCGCAGGGTCGCGATTCAGTTTTCTGTTCGAGAGTGTGGAAGGCGGTGAGCAACTTGCTCGCTTCTCATTCCTGGGACATGAACCGTATCAGGTCCTTCGCTCGTTCGGTGCCGACGTGTTCGCAGAGTCGTTTCAGAATGGTGAGGCCGTACCGTCGATCGATGGGTCTCTTACTGGAAATATTCTGGACGTTCTCCGTGACAAACTTGGAGAGTGGCATGAATTGAAGGATCCTGATTTACCACGCCTGACCTGTGGTGCCGTCGGATTTCTCGGCTACGATAATATCCGGCTCCTTGAAAACATTCCGGAGAAAAAACCATCCGAGCTTTCACTTCCTGACGCAGTGTGGTGCCTCTACGATACAATTCTGGCGTTCGATCATGTCAAACATCAGATCATTCTGATGAGCAATGTCTTCGTAGACACCGACACCGATCTTCAATCCGCTTTCGATGCTGCCAGCGACCGGTTGGACCGAATGGAAGCCAGTTTGCGAAGTCCGGTCACGGAGATCCCTGACAGGATCTCACTGCTTCGCGACGAGGCAACGTCCCGGTTTTCGAAAGACGACTATATGGCGGCAGTCAACCAGGCTAAGGATTACATCCGCGAAGGTGACATCTTCCAGGTAGTATTATCCCGTCGATTTTCGTTCCCATTTTCAGGTCATCCGTTCAATCTTTATCGGGCACTCCGGCAAGTCAATCCTTCTCCATACCTGTTCTACCTTCAAATCGACGACTATCAACTTGTAGGGTCGTCTCCCGAGGTGCTCGTCCGTGTTGAGGATTCGGTCGTGGAGGTATTGCCGATTGCCGGGACCCGCCCCAGAGGTGAGGGACTCGAAGAAGACAAGGCGTTCGAAGAAGACCTGCTGCGAGACACCAAGGAAAACGCCGAACACTTGATGCTGGTTGATCTCGGACGGAACGATGTCGGACGCATTGCGGACTTCGGCTCTGTGTCAGTCGATCGATATGCGTCCGTCGAACGCTACTCTCATGTTATGCACCTCGTGTCCAGGGTAAGCGGCACACTAGCCGAGGATCATTCAGCAGTCGATGCCCTTGCGGCCTGTTTTCCGGCGGGAACAGTTTCGGGTGCCCCGAAAGTGCGTGCCATGGAAATAATTAACGAGCTCGAACCCGAATCAAGAGGCGTGTATGCCGGAGCAGTCGGATATCTCGATTTCTCCGGAAACATGGATACGTGCATTGCTATTCGCACTATGCTGACCCACGCCGATACGATTTTTATACAGGCGGGTGCTGGTATCGTAGCTGATAGCGATCCTGAGTCTGAATTCGTTGAGACTGAAAATAAAGCGAGAGCTTTGCGCGAAGCGATCGAGATTGCTTCCAGCGACCTGCTGTAGGCGGTATAAAATTCGTCAAATAGGCAAAGAAAACTCCGTTATCTTGAAAGAAACGCGTTTGGTTATACCCAGTATCCGCAAATGATAAAAGACTTACTCCTACAGAAAGGTTGGGCCGGCAAAACTATCTCTCGTGACGAGACTATAGAACGATTCAACCCGCTTATTCGGCGGCACATCATTCTCAATCGGTACTACGATGCGGCTATTCGTGATATTGATAATGTCGATGTCAGGACGACGTTCGCCAATCAACAGCGGACAGCGCGAGCCGATGTTGGAAAGCTTTCTGAGACTGTTTTTAGTTGCGGCGGGGTTGCCTACCTGGGCAACGACATCGATCCTGATACGATCAGCGCAGGCTCCTCGAGAGATGAGATCCTCTTCACCTTGTTCGACATGGAGCAGAAACTTCTGGATGCTATCACCGGCGAGGAATCAGTCGAGCATCAGATGCGTTCACGAGCAATCCTGGGAGTCGTCCATTCACATTCAGCAGAAAGACTAAATTTTCTTGAGGATGCAACAAGAAAACTCCACCGACCTCGTTAAATCTCAGACCTCGCCGGGTAATCGTTCCGGCTCGGAAAATTCGTCGTTCCCCACCGTCGTCGTTTCGGGGATTCAGCCGTCCGGCACCCTACATATTGGCAACTATTTTGGTGCCCTGCGGCAGCATATCGCTCTGCACAAGAAGCACACGTCATTTTATTTCATCGTCAACTATCATGCACTTACGTCACTGCATGACGCTGATCGACTTAAAAAATATTCATTCGACGTGGCACTCGACTACCTTGCGCTAGGATTCGACCCCGACGAATCGTCACTTTTCCTGCAGAGCGATGTTTTCCAGGTTACCGAACTGGCATGGATGCTCTATAACCTGACCCCGGTTTCGCAGTTGGAAAAGGCCGTGTCGTATAAAGACAAAGTCGCGCGCGGGTTGACAGCAAACGCGGGTCTTTTTAACTACCCCGTTCTTCAGGCAGCTGACATCCTCGTGTACGGAGGTACCGTTGTTCCGGTAGGTGCTGATCAGAAGCAGCATGTAGAAATCACCCGCGACCTGGCCATCAAGTTTAACAACACGTGGGCCGACGAAGACAATCCTGTCTTCCCTATCCCGGAGCCCATGATTCTGGATGATGTCGCAATCGTACCCGGCAC
>CBDUKH010000027.1:0-32949 GCA_965367755.1 uncultured Rhodothermales bacterium | reverse complement strand
GGCTTTCCGGAAAATGGATCAGTTCCTTCTTCGTCGGGTGCGTCCAGTGGAATACATCTGATTGTGGCTGAGGTAAGCTCCTTGACCAGAGCCTCAGTCTCGTTTGTCCCATCCCAGTGGCACGAGATAAATCCACCTTTATCGTTCAGTGTCTCGATGAACTCCTCCTTCGTATCGACGCGACTGGTCATGTCGTTACGGAACGTAAGAGCGTTCTGGAAGAGGCGATCTTGCATTTCCGCAAGTTCCTTTACGACGGTTTTCTCGATGCCATCAATCGAAACAACGTTCTTATCTCTCAGATCGCGCCGAGCCAACTCCACCGTATTGTTAGTGAGGTCCCGAGGGCCGATCGCGATTCTCAACGGGACACCCTGCAATTCGTACTCATTAAATTTCCAGCCGGGTCGTTGATCTTCACGGTCGTCGAGAAAGACGCGGACGCCTTCGCCTTGAAGTCGATCCTTAATTGCTGTTGCTTTCGCGAGTACGTTCTGCCGGTCCTCATCGTTGCGATAAATCGGTACGATTACCAGCTGTCGGGGTGCAAGTTTCGGAGGGATGACGAGGCCCTGATCGTCAGAGTGCGCCATAATTAATGCGCCAACCAGGCGTGTAGAGACGCCCCACGACGTAGCCCAGACATATTCGAGCTCGTTGTCCTTGTTTTGGAACTGGACTTCAAAAGCCTTGGCGAAGTTCTGTCCGAGGAAGTGGCTTGTGCCAGCCTGTAAAGCTTTGCCGTCTTGCATAAGAGCCTCAATGCAAAACGTCTCGACAGCGCCTGCAAATCTTTCTGTCTCCGTCTTGATTCCCTGGATAACAGGAAGAGCCATATGTTCTTCAGCGAACGTTGCGTACACGTCGAGCATCCGGCGCGCTTCTTCCATTGCCTCAGCCTCTGTCGCGTGCGCCGTATGGCCTTCCTGCCAGAGAAATTCCATCGTCCGCAGGAAGAGTCGAGTCCGCATCTCCCATCGAACAACGTTAGCCCACTGATTGAGCAGGACAGGCAAGTCTCGCCAGGATTGTATCCAGGTACGAAATGAATCCCATATAATCGTTTCACTTGTCGGGCGCACGATGAGATTTTCCTCAAGCTTGGAGCTCGGTGCAGGTCGAAGTCCTGTGCCATCTTCATTGACCTCGAGGCGGGAGTGCGTTACGATTGCACATTCTTTAGCAAAGCCTTCTACGTGAGCCGCTTCCTTGGCAAGGAAGGACTCGGGAATGAAGAGTGGGAAGTACGCATTTTGATGGCCCGTCTCTTTGAACTTCCTGTCTAATTCGGCCTGCATATTCTCCCAGATGGCATAACCATTCGGGCGGATGATCATGGACCCCCGGACGGGCGAATAGTCAGCAAGCTTCGCCTTTCTGACTATATCTATATACCATTTCGAGAAGTCGCTCGAGCGGGGAGTGATGGCTTCGGCCATTGTACACTTATTGGGTCAGGTGGACCAGTTTGTGAACACAAAAAAGTCCAATGTTTCGGAAAATGGGCGTTTTGGTTATCGGCCCGATATTTGTATCTACAGGTCAGTACGTTTCCTGTCGGCGCTATCGACGGTAGAAAAACTGCCACAGGACACGAAATATACAGATGACGCCACCGGGATAAGTGGAATGTCTGACGAAATTAAATGATGCGGTAGATCACACGCGGCTGTAAAACACTGTGGTTGGAAATATGAAAATCAAATCTTTCGGTACTCGCACTTTCGTACCAGCGCTTCTGGCGCCCTTCATTCTGCTCGGCTTCTCCGGCTGCTATACCCAGCTCGCTACGGTGGACCACAGGCACTATGATGAGCCGACTCGTGTTGAGATCATCGAGACGGAAGATGGTACGATCGTAGAGAGAGAGTACTATGAGGACGACTACTACTACGAAGACGACTATTACCAGCCTTACAGCTATCGTCGGTACTTCGGAATGTATTACGACGATCCTTTCTATTTCTCATATGCTGATCCGTACTACGGACGCTATCATTTCTATGACCCGTACTTTTACGGTTCCCATTACTACGATCCCTACTATTACGGATCGAGCTTGTATTTCGGCTTCACGTTTGGACGTCCATACTGGTATCCACGGTACAATAACTATTACGGATACCACGGATATAATTACGCCGGGTACTATGGCGGCTACGGATATGGCTACCACAATTATCCACACAACTATTACTACAAACCGAATCGAAACATAGCCGTTCGCGGCACATACGGTCCGCGAGGCTCATCGATTGGACGCGGCGGGCTTGGGCTTTCATCAGGATCGCGCGGTTATGCTCGTGGGCCTAGCACAGGGTCGTCGCACGAAGGTGGTATTTATCCAGGTACGCGCTCGGTTGTCCGAAGCGGAAGTGGATCACCTGGTTCAGGAAAAGCGACGACGGGACGGTCAGGTACTTCGACAACACAGGCTGGTGTCACACGATCGGGTACGAGTCGGGGCACAGTAGGTCGGTCGACGTATCGCGGGTCGAATAGTTCAACCAGATCAGGTTCGTACACTCGATCGGGCTCACAGACAACAGGCTCGACGACACGGTCGACTTCGGGTTCGTATGCACCGAGGGGCACGACGACAAGGTCTAGCACGACCAGCGGATCGTCCAGTAGAGGTACCACGACGAGTGGTTCTTCTTCGACGACGACATCGAGAGGCAGTACGACCCGTAGTTCGGGTTCGATCTATCGGGGAAGTTCATCTTCCGGATCCTCACAACCGTCGACGTCGAGTAGGCCCAGCAGCCGATCAGGTTCGAGTTCTTCTGGTTCGGTCTCAAGAAGTACCCGATCCAGCAGTGGTTCGTCGACATCGTCACGATCATCTTCCAGAAGCTCGAGCAAATCAAGCTCCAGTCGATCGTCGTCGCGCAAGAAAAGCGGGCGTAACTAACAACTTTGTTTAAATACTGAATTTTGGTATTGCAGGGGCCTGTGTGGCAACGCGCGGGCCTTTCCTGTGTCCGAGAAAGAGAACGAGAGCAACAATGAAAACAATTACTGCCATTAATACTTCAGGTAAAGCATTGTCGGTGTTGACGATGATCCTTGCAGGTATCATTGCATTATTTAGCCCGTCAGAAGCCGCAGCGCAGACAGCGTACGATGCGTTGCGTTTTTCTGAACGACAACCAGGCGTCGGCGCCAGGGCACTCGGGATGGGGGGTGTTGGTGTTGCCGGACTGGCAGACTACTCAGCCGTGTTCACAAATCCCGCAGGTCTGGCGATGATATCTCGCTCAACAATGAGCGGGTCCATCGGGATTCATTCAGTGACCGACAAGAGCATATACTCGGTAGGCACGGAATCGAGTCCATTCGACAATGATTTCACAGATACGCGCCTGGGTAACATCTCCTACATCCACAAATTCCCAACGGCGAGAGGCTCCCTGGTAATGGCTCTCGGTCTCGGGCAGGTGCAGACCTTTACCCGCGAGCTTGCCTACAGTGGAAACAACAGTCTGAATTCTGCTACCGACTTCTTTATGCCGCTCCCGGGTGAGTTCGAGATCGACATGGAAAATGGGCCGGATGGTCAGCCGGGTACTGCCGATGATATTTTCTTCCCGTCATTTTCCCGCCCCCTTTCTTTTATAGCGTTTGAGCTTTTTGCAATCGACTTCGATGCGGATGCTTTCGACAATGGCGCAGCCGTCCCGTTCTTTCCTGCAGTTACTACAGGAACAGTCAGTCAGTCAGGTACGGTAACGGAAACTGGAGCTATGACCGAGTTCAATCTCGCCGGCGCCTATGAGGCGGCTCCAAATGTTTTCGTCGGTGGGTCTATCAACATACCGTACGGGAAATGGAGACTCGATAGATTTTTATCCGAAGATGACGTGTTGAACGATAATGATGGAACAGGCTCGACGGTCGATTTTGATTTCCTCGAGTGGGACCAATTCGTAGAATCAGAGTTGGCGGGGATAAACCTACGTTTTGGTGTCGCCATGCGAACGGAGCAGGGCGTGCGGGCAGGTTTGAATATCGAGACGCCGACCTACTATGCCATCACCGAGAATTTTGCCACTCTCATGACAGTCGGGTTTGACGATGGGTACGTAGACACCTACGGAGATGAAGCATTTGAGGATGTTGGTACTGGTGAATTCGAATACAACATTATTACGCCATGGCGTTTTAGCGGTGGGCTCGGGTATTCCACTGGAGACTTACTGGTGATGCTCGACGGTGAATTTGTCGACTGGTCAAAGCTCGAGTTGGAATCCGACGTATTCTCTTTTGAAGGGGAGAACAGGTTCGCCAGGCAGAACTTCGAAAGTGTGGTCAACATCCGTGCTGGAGCCGAATACAGGTTCGACAATTTTGCAGCGAGAATCGGTGTAGCCACGAACGCAGATCCAGTTGAGCTAATGCCTAATCAGATTAACACAAATCTGGGCACCATAGATCGGAAGCGTGGCTATCTGTCGGCGGGTATGAGCTTCTCGCCCAACAACCAGTTCATTCTTGATCTCGCGTGGAGTCAGGAGCGGTTCGACGATCGATTCCTTCCTTACGATGAAGTCGCTGGAGCACCAGTAGTCACTGAGGAAATCATCAGGAATCGCTTTACGGCGGGCGCACGATTCAAGTTCTAGACCAGGTAGGCTACTGAGAGGCTGCAGCTCGTTCTCGCATCAGCTTGTAGAATTCTTGCGCTGCCCGGTTGTGTTCGCGGAGAGTTCGGCTGAATACATGGCTTCCATCGCCTTTGGCAACGAAGTAATAAAAGCGATGACTGTCAGGATGGAGCGCAGCTGCAATCGCAGTGGGCGAAGGATTTGTTACCGGGCCGGGTGGCAGGCCCGGGTTGATGTAGGTGTTGTACGGATGTTCAATTCTGTAGTCGCGGAAAAATAACCGTCGCTTGGCGCCTTCGCGTTCCAGAATAGCAAACTGCACAGTTGGGTCCGCATCCAATTTCCAGCCGTCCCTCAAGCGGTTAAGGTAAACCCCGGCAATGGCAGGGCGCTCCGACACAAGATCAGATTCCCACTCCACCAGACTTGCAACACGGAGTATCTCGTCAGTCGTTAGCGTTGACTCTGATCCAATCCTGGCTTCAGCGTAGAAATCGTCGAAGGACGCTTTGACTTTTCGAATTACATTTTCCGGACTGGTCTGCCAGTAAAAGAAATACGTTTCGGGGAGAAGATAGGCGAACAAGTGCCTGGTATCGGTTCCTAATTCAGCCGCCAGCGACGAGTCTTCCATCGCCCGTGCGAAATCTTCGGAATCGAAAGCCATCTCCCTGGCAACCACAGCTGCGATAACTTCTTTGCGAGTTCCAGGGGGTATGATGACCCGAACGGGAGTTTGTAGTCCTCTGCGCAGCGTTGACAACATGTCATAGTTAGATGCACCACTTTCGAAAACATAGTGCCCGGCCTTGACCTGATTTCCCCATCCCGTAATCTTGCCCATCGTGGTAAGAGAACCAGGGCTCCGCAGGATTCCGGCGCTCACGAGTGAGTCGACAGTTGTTTCAAACGAAGATCCCGATGGGATTTTGACGGAGAGACTATTCGAAAATGCTTGTGTGTTCGATGAGAAGCATAACCAGTAAAGGATTGCGAACCCGGCGAGTGCCAGGATGCCGAGAATAGTGCCAGCCGCGATTAACTTCCGTTTCAATACTTACTCCTCGGTATTCGAATCTGTGTCGTTGTCCTGTACCAGTTTACGTTCAAGCGATCTGGTTTCGTCGATGATACGTTCAAATAATCGGCGGATGGCATCATCTTGTAATGGCCCCATATTTGCCGCCTGTACGTTCTTCAGGACCTCGGACTCACGCTCCGGTACATAGATTGGAAGGCCTCTTTGTTTCTTGAGGTCACCGATCTTATTTGCACATGAAGCTCTCTTGTTCAAAAGATCGATAAGAGCGGTATCCAGCAAATCTATTTGCGTACGCAGGTCCGACATATCGGGTGCACGGTTGGCGCCGATGTCGTCAATGACATTGGAAAGCTCAGCAAGCAGTTGTGAGAGTCTGGTTGTGGCCATCGATCTTTTTTTCGATCCTACAGCGGAAGGTTAGGTGCGATTACGAAATCGTTTTCCATATTGTGGCCGGAAGCTATCTGTGCCAATGCAGCAGCGCCGATCATGGCTGCGTTATCGGTACAGTATTCCTTTGCAGGAAAATGTAGTTTGACTCCCATTTTGTCGGCAGCTTCCACAGCACTATTTCGGAGAAGTCGATTGGCAGAAACACCGCCTACAATTGATGCATGTGCGACGTCAGAACTTTGAATGGCCAGCATAAACTTGTCTAGCAACATGTCGACTATTGACTGTTGAAATGAAGCACATAAATCATTCAGATGCGTTTTCAGAAGTTGTTTACGCTCGGATTCAGGATGGGAATTGAGATAATATAAGGCTGACGTTTTTATTCCCGAGAACGAGAAGTCGTACGCTGGTATCGAAGACCGGGGGAACGAAAAGAATGTCGGATCGCCTTCCGTAGACAGTTTGTCTATCATTGGTCCGGCCGGATACTCGAGTCCAAAAAGCTTGCCTACTTTATCGAAAGCTTCTCCCGCCGCATCATCTCTGGTTTTCCCAAGCACCTCATGCGAGAATGGTGCGTTTACTTTGACTAGCTGTGTATGACCACCTGAGACAATCAGAGTGATAAACGGATAGTTCGGACCCGGTTGATCGAGAAATACTGAATAGATGTGTCCGTCCAGATGATTGACTCCAATCAATGGGATCTGAAGTCCATCCGCGAAAGCACGGGCGAAACTGTTTCCGACAATTAGAGACCCCGGAAGTCCAGGTCCTTTGGTGACAGCAATCGCTTCAAGGGTGTCAGCACGCACACCAGCTGTCTCCAGCGCTAAAGTTACGGTTCGGCTAACGGTACGCTGATGAGCTCGTGAAGCAATTTCCGGTACGACACCGCCGTATTCAGAGTGCTCATCCTGCACGGCAATAATGTTGCTGAGGACCGAACGTCCGCGCAGGACAGACACAGCCATGTCGTCGCAAGAGCTCTCGATTGCCAGTAATAATTGATTGTCGTCCAAAAGGCCTGATATTGATATTCTGGGTGGTCGATTGTACGACAAAATACCTTGTTAATGCCGCCGGAAAATCCGTTTATTATCAGAACAAACCGTAAATTAACCTGTTCTAGCCGGAAGCCGATAGTTTCATTCCGGCCCAGTTTTTAACACCCGCGTGAGGCTTGTATGCGTATAGCAATGTTTAGTGTCTGCCTGGTTCTGTTTTTGAGCTTATCTACCCCGGCGGCCGCTCAGTTACGAGCCGACAGCCCTATCGAGAACCAGACATCTGGATTGTACGATAACGGAGGGGGGAATATGCTTTTTAATGCCCTCTTCAGTCCAAAGTATTTCTCCATGGGCCACTCGTTTGAGCTAAGCGCAGGCGGTGGGAGCGGATATAGTTCTTCTCTCGCCATGTACACCAACTCGCTGATGTGGGACCTGGGTGATAAATTATCTGCAAGAGCGGATGTCAGTGTGGCGTACTCACCATTTTCTTCTTCGAACTCCTATCTGGGGAATCCGGGCAGTTTTTCGAACGGAGGGAAGGTATTTCTCCGGAACGCGGAGGTGGCATACTCACCGAAAGAAAACCTTCATTTCCGCGTGTCGGTGCACAACAGTCCTTACGGATATTATGGTGGACCAAACGGTTTGTACCGATACCGCTAATTTCTACGCGAGGTAGCTGGAATTTTATCGTTAGTAGGCAACACTCCCCGGTCTCATCTGTCTATTTTCTGCATCCTCGTAGAAATCAAGAATCAGAATCTCACAAAGTCGTTCACAGCGATTCCCCAAGGAATTAATTCGGCTTGAAGATGGATTTTCGATCACGCTGGTCCAACCTGACGGTTAATCTAAGCATCTTGATATTCGGCATTGGTGCAGTAATCTTGCTGTACGCTCTGGTAACACGCCAATTTACCCCGCGATCAGATTCTGCGAGAGGCGAAGCTGCCGGCGGACTGGTGGGAGAAATAATCCAGGTGGAAGTGAGAAACGGTTGCGGTATCTCCGGATTAGCAGCAGAGACTACAAGGTTTCTCAGGTCGAAAGGATTCGATGTTGTGGAAGTGGGTGACTATGAAGGGTTTGACGAAGAGCACTCGCGTGTAGTTGATCGTATTGGAGATATGGAATCCGCCAGGAAGGTGGCGGCAGCTCTCGGGCTGCCGGACGACCGCGTTGAACAGGATATCCGGGAAGACTATTATCTGGATGCGAGTATTATTATAGGAAAGGACTACGCCATCATGCGTCCCTTCAATTAACGAGATTTCTGAAAGTAAACACAAATTGAATGTCTAACGGAGCAAAACCGTCACCATCCTTAACAGATTCTAAAACACAGGCGACTTCCCCGACACTGCTGACGCGCTTTATTGTCGACGCTGCCCTTTCCAAAAAAGCTTCGGACGTAGCTGTCATGGAAATGTATGATGTCAGCGGAGTCGCAGATTACTTTGTACTCTGCACGGGAAATTCGGATATGCAGATTCGAGCTATCAGCGATGAGGTTCAATTTCAAGTCAAAGAAGAATTTGGCGAAAGGCCATGGCACCGTGAAGGTGTAGAGCACTATTCCTGGGTTGTGCTCGACTACGTCGATGTCGTCGTCCACATTATGGATGCAGAAAAGCGCGGTTACTATCTCCTTGAAAGACTTTGGGGGGACGCCAGAACAGAATTTGTCGACAACGATGGTTCAAGCGCCGATATCAAGTTGCTTGAAAAAGTCAGACAGCCAAATGTCGCTAGCAGGAAAAAGGAGTCCTCATGACTAAACCAACTCTTTTCACCCTCGCCCTTGCGATGACCATCGCTGCATGCTCTGGCACTTCGCATACTTCTGTGTCAATAGATGAGCAGTTCGGGCACAGGTTCGAGGGAACGGCACCGGATGGTCGCGAGACTCATGAAATATCTCCACCTGAGTCGGGACAAGATTACGCCATTCATCCCGCCGTATTCGACAGTATATACATCCGGCCGCAATTTGATGCAGGTGATTCGGATGGCCAAAATGTCGAAGTACTGATTAAGGGTTCTTTTCCTGATTCGTGCACAGAACTCCATTCTGCAAAGCAGGAACGGGCCGGGAATATCATCAATGTCTCACTTGATATGCGACGCCCTCGAAGTACTCTGTGTGCCAGCGTCGTCCGACCCTATCGATTCTATCTGTTGCTGGAAGGGCTCTACCCCGCAGGAAACTATACCCTCAAGATCAATGGTACTGTCCGTGCTTTTACGATTGCCAGGGAAGCGTCGTAATTCATGCTTTTGTGACAGTTTGGTGAATCCTTTCAAGTGTGGAAGAGCGATTTTACTTGCTCATTCGTGAGGCCGATACTTCAGGTACGAACCTGCCCGATCGCCAGTCCCTTTCCACCTTTGATAGTCGTAATGCGAGCACTTCGTCCGTTCATCTATTTCTTTTGTGTCGTCCTTTTTCTCCTGATCCTTCCCGCATCTGTTTTGATAAATGGTAGTGGGGCACCAGCCAAACGGACCGGAGCACCAGGCGATGGTGATGGGACACCGGGAAATAATGGGTCGTGCGCAGATGCGGGCTGCCACAATTCCTTTGCAGTCAATTCCGGACCAGGAGACGTGACCCTCGATGCACCGACCGAATTCATCGCCGGCGTTCCCGTAGAGTTCCTCGTATCCGTCCACGACACAACGCGATTCCGATTCGGTTTTCAGGTAACGATAAAGAATGGCGCTGCCGAAAATGTCGGGACGTTTGAGCTCATCGATGGCAACACGAGATTCTCGACCGGAAATGAAAATTATGTTACCCACACCCTGGCATCGTCTGTCTCAGAATGGATGGTAAAATGGACACCCCCTAATGACATTACGGAAGACGTAATAATCTATGTAGCTGGCAATGCTGCCGACAACAGATTCACCGCAGCGAATGACTATGTCTACGAAACAAGTGCCAACCTGCCCATCTCTACGATCGCTGGAGTCGATGATGAGCCGGAGACCGTCGCATTACGAAGTATTGCAGTTTTCCCGAACCCTTCAAGCGATCGCGTAACGGTAAACTATGATCTTGCGTTGTCGTCGACTGCAACGATTCTTCTTTACGACACCACCGGGCGCAGGATACGATCAACGACGACTATGTGGAAAGGAGCCGGTAGTCATCAGGAGACATTCGTTGTGTCCGATCTACCGTCCGGCGTGTACTTCTGCGTCATTGAAACAGAGTACGGTTCAACCGGAAAGCCCATATCAGTTATTCGGAATCGCCGCTAGCTGAATCGGCCTGGATCGAGTCGTTATATAATGCCCGAAGTTCGTCCGCCGTCGATCGAATCGATGAATCCTCTACCGCATCTGCCAGTTTGTTAGTGAATGCAGCGGCTGAGTCAAAGTCGCCGGACTCGATATAGATGCTTCGCACATACTGAGCGAATGGGACAGCGTACTGTATTGAACTTTGCGTATTCGCGTTCTCGAGAAGATTAAGAATAACTGGTTCGGATTTACGCATTATCTCGACAGCTTTATCTACCTCGCCGATGTCCTGATATCCTCTCGCAAGAAGCAGGTACGACCTCTCGTCAGCAGGAATAGTCTCCAGCGGCACGCTTTCCATGATCCTGTCAAGCAAGACTTTGGCGAGGTCCGGTCGCCCCTTGTCGACACTGACAGTGGCGGCATGGGAAAAGATATTTCGGTAGTTATCCATCATCTTTCGAATATTGTCGTCGAAATAAACGTCGGGGTCCTGAAGACCTCTGAATCGAAAGTTGAGCAACCGTTCAGTGATCAGTTCTGGGTCCACACGTCCCAGGCCACCGTCTGTGTTTTCGATCGGAACGACACGAAAGGCCTGACCTTCCATTTGGAAATATTTCCGGAGATTAAGTTGCCCCGATGGACTTACTGTGACCGCAAAATAAATTGGGCGCTCCCAATCTTCACGGGCATTCGTCATCAGGATGTCCAATGCCACCTGATCAGCCGCATAGAGTAAGTTGAATTCATCGCTGAAAGGATAAGGTCGTCCATCCAGTTGCCACGACATCCGGTCTGCGATCCGTGAGGAGTCATCCAGCGAGTAGAGTACTTCGGAAGCGACTTTCTTCCGGTTTACCGGGAGCTGTATTTCTCGTGGCTCCCACCGGGTGATGCTGAGCTTGTCGATGTTCGCATCGGGCATGCTGATCGGCAACGGAGCGCTATCTCTTGAGTGTTGATATTTAAGTTGCTTGACATACCAGGGAGTGTTGAGCAACGAAAGGTTCGTTACCCGGACGTCGCGCCTTACTTTTTCCACCTCCTGCAAATACCATAGCGGGAATGTATCATTGTCTCCATTCGTGAAAACAATTCCATGTTCGGCAACGCTCGAGAGCATATTGTACGCATAGTCGGGCGCGACGTAGCGGCCGGAACGATCGTGGTCGTCGAAGTTTACGAACAGCATTAGACCTGGAACGGCGATGAAGAGCAATCCGGCAACACCAAATGCAGCAGCTTTTCTCTGCTCCCAGGCGTCCTTGTCTCCCATCACAAGTTCAATGAGTCCGGCAGCACCGATACCAATCCATAAACTAAAGGCGAAGAAGCTCGCCACGTAAGCATAATCACGTTCCCGCGGCTGAAGTGGTGGTTGGTTCAGGTACAGAATTATCCCTATGCCGGATACAAAGAAGAGCACACCGACTGCAAGTGCCCGGCGCCAATCTTTCCGAACATGATAGAGTAATCCAATGAGTCCGAGCAGCAGTGGCAATCCATAGTAGGCATTGCGGCTGGCACGTTCACTTGGTGTTTGGAAAAGAGTTGGAGCTTCGCGACTACTAATGCCAACAATCGCCGGAGCATCCTGAATGTCATTGGCGCGCCCGACGAAGTTCCACAGGAAGTATCGAACGTACATGTGTTGTACCTGATACTGCCAAAAGTAAGACATGTCAGAGTCATACTGGCGATAGATATTCCAGTGTGTTGGATCTTGAGAATGGCGTCTTGGGAAAGACACCTTTTTCGTCATGTCGATCTGATTAGACTGGTTGTCGAACGTGTTACCCGTAAGCAACGGTGTTTGGCCGTATTGTTCGCGCTTTAGATAGGATACGATCGCTTCCGTCGTCTCTGGATCATTCTCGTCGATAGGAGGATCCGCAGCACTTCGAATAAATATCAGCGCGTACGAAGAGTACCCGATCAGTACCACCGCAATACAGACGGCGATAATATTCAGCGCTCCCATTTTACGCTTCTGGGTATAGTAGATTCCAAAAGTGACAAGTGCGACGGTGCCAAGAAGAACCATCACCGGTGATCCTGAACGCCCGGCAATGTCGGGCAATTTCTGAATGATGCCCGGATAGATGCTGACAAAAGCCAGAGCAGCTGTGAGGCCAGTAATGACCAGTCCCTTGAGGGTGTCGGTCGTAGACTGATCGGGCTTCTCGAATTCGGTGAAATAAATTACAAGGGCGATAAAAAACAGTGCGAGCAGGTTAAGCAAATGTACGCCGATGGCGAGCCCGAACATGTACGCAATGAGGACGAGGTATCGATTGGCCGTCAGGCCAAAGAGGTGCTGTCCGCCTGACGAGAGTGCTTCTTCGTGGAGGGCTTGCTCGCGCCATTTGAGGATTAGCCAGACGACGACTGCCGTAAACAGCATGGAAAGTCCATAGACTTCAGCCTCGACGGCGTTAAACCAGAAGGAGTCGGTTACTGCGAAGGTGCAAGCCCCGATTATTCCGGCAACAATCGCAGCAAATCTATTCCCACTTTCGACGCTGTCCTCGCCCTGCCATTCCTTAACCAATCGAACAAGAATCAGAAACGTGAGGAGTATGGTCACTGCACTGGCGACGACCGACACCATGTTCACGGCCAGCGCCACGTATTGGACAGGCACGAACATCGAGAACAGTCGCCCAACCAGCATATAGAAGGGAGCCCCGGGAGGGTGCGATACCTGCAGTTGATTTGCAATGGCGATAAATTCCCCGGAATCCCAGAAAGAGGCCGTCGGAGCAACTGTCAGGCAATAGATGATGAAAGCATAGCCAAATACAACTCCTGCTACTATTCTTTCAACGCGGTCCCAATTCATGCGTATAGTTCTATTATTATCGTTCTGTCTTCTCTTATTGAAACCAATGCGTCTCCAGCATGCCGGGTCCGCAAATAGCCGTTTGCTACGCGATAACGCCAGCGATGGTTCGCGTTTAGTCGATCAATATATAACGTATCTGACTACCAGAAAGTATATTCACCAACTATCGACGACTTTCGTATTTGTTGATTTTCTCCTTTAGTTCAGGCTTTCCGGCAACCAGGAGTACGATTTCGCCCTTGATTCGTGGTCGCGATTCCAATTCGACTATTACTTCTTCCAAACTACCTCTTATATACTCTTCGAATTTCTTACTAAGCTCGCGGGCTATAACCACGGATCGATCATTATCACAATGCTCAGAAAGAAGCTTCAGAGTTTTGACGATCCGGTGAGGAGATTCGAAGAGCACTGTAGTTTCAGTCCGTTCGGCAATAATAGTAGCTCGCGTTTGTCGCCCTTTCTTTGGCGGAAGAAATCCTTCGAACATAAACCTGTCAGGTGGGAGACCGCTTCCGACCAGGGCAGTGATAACGGAAGAAGCGCCGGGCAATACAGTAAGTTCGACTCCGCGCTCAATGGCCAACTGTACAAGGCGATAACCCGGATCCGACACCAGCGGCATGCCCGCATCTGAGATCAAGGCGACAGACTCACCGCGTTCCATTCTTTGCAGTAGCTGTTCGCCGCGCTCGCGTTCATTGTGCTCGTGATAGCTGACGCGTGGTACCGCGATGTCATAATGGTTAAGGAATTTGGATGATGTGCGCGTGTCTTCGCACGCAATCACGTCTACTGATTTGAGCACTTCCAATGCGCGGACCGTGACATCACCAAGATTGCCGATAGGGGTTGGCACGATATACAGCATTATCGATTTCGACCTGTGATCTTATTCAACAATGTTCGAGAGACAGCTCCAGTAGCCCGGGCATCGAACGTAACGCGCAACGAAAAGTACAAGCCCGCAAGGAACGTGATAATATTGGCAATCCACATTCCAATCCATGGTTCAAGAAACCCTCGATCGGCCAGTTTCTCTCCCTGTACGAGAGCGACCCAGTGGAACAGGAAGATGCAGACGGCCAGTACAGCTGCAGTGCCCATACCTCCTCGCCGAATGCTCAGACCAAGGGGTGCACCTATCAACATGAATATCATGCACGCTATGGCAATCGAATATTTTTTTTGAATCTCTACAGAGAAGCGATCCGCACGTTGAAGCTGTGATACGATAATGCGGGATGCGTTGTCTGCTTTCGACTTGATAGTACGTGCGTTCTGTGCCGCACGAAAAAAAGTAGCTTCGACAATCTTCGGAGAGGCTCCGGCCATGATCTCCGGGAATGCTTTCACGCCAGCAAGGGTGTCGGCGTCGAAACCTTCCGGCACCGAATCGAGGTCGGAGGATGCTGCAGAACGGATCTTCGCGAGGTCGACCATCAAGTCGCTTAGCTCCTCTGTTCGTTCGTCAACGGATTGACGAAGGGAGTCGACTAAGCTAACCATGTCGGAAGTACGCATCGTCCGGTCCGATCGCCGACCCTGAGTAGGATTGCTCCGTTCAAAAATGAACTCAGAAATGTCCAGACTTAACCGGTGTCGGGCAAAGCGCAATCTTTCATAGCGATCTATACCGCTGCCCTCATTGTTATTCAGTCTTCTGTGGAGTTCACCATCGACGAGGGTAATGTTGATGGTAGTTCCATTTTTACCGGTTTCGATGTGACCGCGGGCCGCCTTGATGTCTACCCGATTCCGCGAGCCGTCTGAGTAATCAAAAATTGTGACGTCCTGGACTTCACCCGTATTTTGATCAATTCCTTTCACCAGGATGCTATATCTGCTGACGCCCTGATAAAAAATGCCGGGCTGCAATTCGAACCCTGGTTTTTTCTGGCGGATGTCTGTCCAGAGATTGCGCGCGCGGAAATTAGATTCTGGAAGTACAACGTTGTTGAAATAAAACATGGCGGCGGTGATGGCGATTCCCACCAGCATCGCGGGCCACACAATTTGCGGAAAGGACACGCCTGCACCCTTTATCACAACGTACGCTCGCGACTCTGCAAGACGGCTGAACGTCATCAGACTGGCAATAAGTACCGCCATCGGCACTGCCAGAACCACCATATACGCCAAACTGTAGGCTACCAGCTCAATGATTGCAAAAAAGGGCAGGCCCTTTCCGACGAGGTCCGGAAGGTACTTTATCAGGAACTGCATGAGGAGCAAAAACATCAACACGGCTAACCACCCAAACATAGGAGCAGGCAGCATCCTGAGGATCATCTTGTGAAAATGAGTAAGCCGGAACGAATTCATTCGTGAAGTGTCGATGTGAGTCGCGGTAAACTACGACTGTACCATCTATTTTGTGCCCGCTCACAAGGTAATCCCTGACTCCTCCAGTTCAACAACCCATTCTCTCGTGATTGTTCAGAAGTATACCTTTAACCCGTTTCAGACAAATACGTATATCTGTCACGATAGCGGAGAAGCCGTCATCGTTGACGCGAGTGCTCATGTCAAATCTGATATAGATTTGATGGCGAGCTATATCTCCACCAACAATCTTGTGGTCAAGCATCTACTGTTGACCCATGGACACATTGATCACATCCTGGGATGTGTTGCATTGTCGAAGGAATTTGATCTCCCGTGGCGAGTAAATCTCCAGGACAAACCTTTACTGGATCGCTCGGCTGACCAGGCGAGACTGTTCGGCATAGAGATGGACAGCAATCAAATCCGGATTGATAAACTCGATGAGGGAGAGACCATTACATTCGGAAACGTGACGTGGTCAACCGTATTGACACCAGGTCATTCACCCGGTTCTATAAGCTTTATTGACAAGGGCAACAAGGTGGTCGTTGCTGGAGACGTGTTATTCCAGGGATCTATTGGACGAACAGATTTATGGCAAGGTTCTCTACCGGTTCTCATGCGATCAATCTTCGACCACTTGATGCCGCTGGGTGATGACTTCAAGGTGTTGTGTGGGCACGGCCCCGACACGACGATAGGACACGAACGGTTAACAAATCCATTCCTCCAGGACTGACGTGATCGCGCACTCGCCTTGTATTGAATGAGGAAAAGCCGGGATCGGGTTTTGTTACGGCGAACAAGATCGTCGCAAGTTCAAACAATCTCACCGATATCGTTTGATAATGCATCAGTCGCTCGGGTGAAATAGCGTTCAAATGCCCGTTCCGTTGCTGCTCTACGTTTGGCATCATCTTGGTAGAGATGGACTTGGCAGGCTACGAGTCTGCTTTTACCCCACACACAAGAAGTATCTCATACCAATATGAAAAGCATTTTGAAATCCATCTCTGCAGTAGCGGCGATGTTATTGTTTACAACCAATGTCTCTGCCCAGGAGCGAGCGGCTTCCACTCAGCAGATGATGACACCTACAGATCTTGCCGACGCGAAGGCGGGCGAATGCTATGCGCAGGTCTATTCTCCGGCCACGTACGAAAACACGACTCGACGCGTGCTAAAGTCCGAAGCCAGTTTCCGCCTGGAAGCTGTCCCGGCGCAGTACGAAACTGTGACGGAAAAAGTCCTCGTTAAAGAGGCGGCAGAAAAGCTGGAAGTGATTCCTGCAGTTTATGAGAATGTAACGGAACGAATTATTACCCAGGAGGCCTCAACTCGTATCGAGCCAGTCCCTGCGAAATACGAAACTGTGTCTGAAAAAATTGAAATCAAGCCAGCACGTCAGGTCTGGAAATCTACAAGTGGAATGATCTACGGAACAGCCGTCAAGGATGACGATGGCAAATTAGTGACGAGACCATCAGCTTCGGGTGACGTTCTCTGCCTCGTAGACGAGCCAGCCGAATACAAGACGGTATCGAAAAAAGTGCTGAAGTCAGAAGCAACTACTCGTGAAGTTCAGGTCCCTGCTGAATACAAGACCATTACCAAACGTGTCGTGAAGTCACCCGCGTCTACACGGAAAGTCGCTATTCCTGCCGAATACGATACGGTAACCAAGCGTGTCTTGAAGACGCCGGCATCTACCCGCCGAGTCGAGATTCCTGCCGAGTACGAGACAGTAACGGAGCGTGTACTTTCGTCCGAAGCCACTATGGCCTGGGTGCCGGTATTGTGCGAAGTGAACGTTACCCCTTCCAAAGTGCGACAGATCCAAACGGCTCTGCGTTCAACTGGACATTACACTGGTTCTGTCGATGGAGTCTTTGGTCAAGGCACAAGTGCGGCAATCGCCTCATTCCAGCGAGACAAGAAGCTGTCACAGGGTTACGGACTGACTGTCGAAACGCTGACGGCGCTTAACGTCTCAAACTAAGCATTGTATCCAAATCCTTTGCAGGTTGGGGTCGTCTCGAAAGAGACGGCCCTTTTTTGTTGGTACATATTTTAATGGGCACAGTGTATCCAAGACTCGATCCAATTGATGCGAAATGGAACGACACGATCTGCCGAACCGAAAGGAAACACGGCCTAAGTGGTCAGCTGAGTTTCCGCAGCGGCAACCTGCTCGTAATACTTCTCATACAGCGGGACGATCTTGCTGATGTCAAATTGATTTTCAGCTCGCTCACGTGACTTGCGTGCCATGGATTGTTGGAGTTCATCGTCGGTTAGTATCTGGCGCGTGCGTTCCGTGAATGCCTCAATGTCATTAAGCGGGCAGAGAAAACCGGTTTCTCCTTCCACGATCAGTTCCGGAAGGCCGCCCACATCACTTGCAATGACGGGAACGGAGCAAGACATTGCTTCAAGTCCTGCAAGGCCAAAGGTTTCAGTCTCCGATGGCATAAGGAAGACATCAGCTATCGAAAGGATTTCTTCCACCGGCTCCTGCTTTCCGAGGAATCTGACATCTTCAAAAACGCCAAGCTCTCGGGCCATATGTTCTGCGCCTGCGCGATCCGGGCCATCCCCCACGAGTAGCAGTTTTACGGGGAGCTCGGACTTGCGTAATCGGTGAAAGATCTCCACCACATCGGTCGCATGTTTAACGGGCCGGAAGTTTGAAATGTGGACAATCACCTTCTCATCATTAGGACAAAGAGCCCTTCGAAAGTGGTCTTTGTTTTGTCGCTTGAAGCGTTGCGTGTCAATGAAGTTTGGGACGACTTCAATAGGTTGTTTGATGTCAAACCTGCATTCCGTTTCACGCCGAAGATAGTCAGAAACGGCGGTAACGCCATCCGATTGGTTAATGGAATAATTGACAACGGGCTTAAACGAGGGGTCTCGTCCGACGATAGTAATATCAGTACCATGAAGGGTAGTTACCACTGGAATATGGACTCCCTCTGATGCGAGGATTTGCCGGGCGAGGACAGCGCTGGTTGCGTGTGGAATCGCATAGTGTACATGCAGTATGTCCAGCTGTTCGTATTTAACTACGTCGACCATCTTACTGGTCAGATTGAGAGAGTAGTTAGGATATTCAAACAGCGGATATGCATTAACATTCACTTCGTGAAAGAAAATGTTGTCCTGTACAGAACCCAGCCTGAATGGAATGGAATAAGCAATAAAATGAATCTGATGCCCTCGGGCAGCGAGGGCTTTTCCAAGCTCCGTAGCGACGACGCCACTCCCTCCATAAACCGGATAGCAGGTAATTCCAATCTTCATAGTAATACAGTTATGAATCGGCACTCTAACGTCGATTCGTATATATAAGTCGCTATACGTTACAGTTACGGATCAACAGCAAATTTGATTGGTTGTTGCCATAAGTCGCGGCTTACGATAAGAAAAATTAGACTGGTCCTATGCCATGTTAACTTTTATTAATAAGTCGATTCTTGCAGCCGTTGTTCTTACGACGGTATTGGTTGTACCTGCCAGCGCCCAGTTTGGTGTAGCAGCAGGTCTGAATTTCGAAGAATTTGGTGATATCGAGACGCAAAGCATCGATGCTACGTTCGAAAATGCTATCGGATATCATTTTGGTGTTTTCTACGATCTGGGAATAACCTCTTTTTCAGTTCGACCGGGGATATTCTTTAGAAGTGTCCAGAACTTGCAGTCGGATGTCCTGAGCTCAACTGAGAGCTTTGATCTGAATATGCTTGAAGTTCCACTGGATCTCCGAGTAAAGTTGATGTCCGGATTTATTATTACCCCATATCTGTCCGTCGGCCCGGTTGTAACATTTGCATCGAGTTCGAACCAGGATTTCGATGAGGCGATACAAGATCTGTATGTCGCCGCCAATGCCAGTGCCGGATTTGAACTAGGTCTGGGAGGAATGAGGCTGTATCCGGAATTTCGATACGGATTCGGACTGACGTCCATCACATCGAGTGATGAGCCGTTTAGCATTGGGAATGCGAACTTCACGCCGACCGACGGTTCGACAGTCAATAGCTTCATGCTTCGACTGGGTGTTGGTTTCTAGAGAAGGATAAGTAGCGGGGCAGCTAGTTTACGGCGAACGAGAATACGATCGGGAAGTGGTCCGACACTTTCGTCGGATCGTATGAGTGGACGTAGCGAACCTCACGAACTTTCGCATATATAGCGGGCGAAACCAGGATGTGGTCGATTGCCGACAATTCATTGTTGTCTACGCGGTCGTTCGAATTACGATCGTAGTGAGATGTAAAGCGGACGGCCTGCGGGACGTCAGCGAGTAGGTTTCGGAGGTCATCATCAGGCCCAGGTCCAGCGCGTTTGATGCGCTCCAGAACGTCCGAAATCGGTTTACTTCCGATGAGGTCAGGAGTCGCAGGGTCAAAGTCGTTGAAATCCCCCAGTACGATAACGTCTCTGCCGAGTGCTATTTCATTTTCCACCTGCAGGCGAATGATCTCCGCCTGGAGTTCTCGTTTCTGTTTACGGCCGGGATCGGTAGGGCGTGCAAGGAAATGGACCCCAATTATTGACAGGTCCATCGATCCTATTGAAAGGCGCGCAAAGAGATTCTTGCTAACCTGCTGGCGTTGATCTGATGGTCGAATCGGAAGTGAGGCATCTGTGCGTCCGACGGTATCAACGGGAATGCGCGAGATAAGTGCAACGTCCTGCCCCGTGAACGAGTCAAGGCCTTCAACAAAGTAGATGCTGTAGCCGTCTAGATGGTTCTCATCCAGCATCAAGCGAATTGCTTCGGCGTTCTCGACCTCGGAAAGAAGGACGAGATCGGCATCCAGTGTCCTGACAACGTCCGCGATATTCTTGCGATGATTCCTTGCCAACAGGGTATCTCCCTTATGGGGAAACGTCGCCTGACCCTCGTCTCCGATACCGTCGAACATGAACTCTGTGTTCAGTGCGGCGATTCGTAATCCATCGTTGTAACGGAAAACCGGCGGCGGCTCCGGCTCGAATTTGTAGACTCCCGACCAGCCGATAGGAACAGTACGGCCACATCCAGTCAGAAAGAATAAGGTGGGCAGAAGGATTAAGACGAGTAGACGGCTGACTCTCATGGAACGATTGTCTCTGACTGTGCCGTCGAAGATACCCGAAAATTATCGGACGTCCTCGTAGAAGCGGAATCGCTTTTCGTCGATGTCAAACGGGCGGTCGACAGGAACAGGTTCGTATCCGCGAGACCAGTAAGGGTGCCGCGTACCGATCATTGACACTTCCGAATAGAAATGGCGGGTGTCTATTGAAAACGGTCTCCGTGACATGTCCGCCGTGCGAACGAGGTATGCTATCGACAACGCCTCCTGCCATCCGTTGACGTGCATCCCTGGTTTCAGGCTCGAGTAATAGAATCGAGTCGTTGTGGTCGGGTTAAACGCACTAAATTGAAACGGATCAAGAATGGTCGACTGAAAGCTTCGTTTTCCACGGTATCCCGTTTCGACACGATTTCTGACCACCCAGGCGACCAGCTCCATTTCATTAGGATCTTTAGTCTCGGAAAAAATGCATCTGGCAAGCCAGAGAGTCTCCGAGTCAATCGCAGAAGGGTTGATACGTGGAATTGACGACCAGTCGCCTACCGGTCGCATTTCGTTGGTCCGGAACGGGAGGACGAACTGTTGGCCGAGGGGCTGATCCAGCCTGACGGTTCCAAATGTGGTGCGAACGTATCTGTCGGACTCATAGTCGCGAGGTCCAAACGCGAGCATGATCAGGACAAACACCAGGGGAATACCGGCGCTTACCTGAAGGCGATCGATTGATTTTTTACCAAAAAAGGTCAAATTAGTAGCTTTTTGTCCGTTTGGGTGATTTTGTCGGTGCAAAATGCCTGTTGTAAGTATTCGGCGGAGCGAAACGACAGTTATATACTAATGTTTCGAATTTCACCATACTCCCCGGACGTATCATGTGTTACGTCGCTTAAAGGGATTTGTGGGGTAATTAATTAACCCTCCCTTCAAAGAGCGGGCCATATTAGCTGTTATTGTCCTGATGCGGACCGAAATCAACTTCGTGAATGGTTCAGGAATCCAGATTAATCGCGCCGTACGGGCAGTTAAACAAGATTCAAGTGGATGAAAGCGGGATTTCACATTGTTGCTGACGAAAATATAGTACTTGTCCGCGAATATTTTTCACCCTTTGGAGTGATTAATCTTGTGGACGGTTATTCTCTATCCACAGAGGAGATTCAGGACGCAGAAATCCTGCTTATTCGCTCAGTAACGCGCGTTGATGCCGATTTATTGTCCAAAATGAGACATTTGCGCTTTGTTGCCTCAGCGACGACGGGAACTGACCATGTGGACATTGAGCTATTGAAAGCGAGGCAGATCCCGTTTGCTCATGCTCCTGGATCGAATGCAGATTCAGTCGTTGAGTATGTCCTGTCCGCTGCCGTACGGGCTTTTGCCGGAATAGAAGACTGGAGTGCTCTTCGAGTCGGTGTTATCGGCCACGGGACGATAGGTAGCCGGGTCGCTTCGCGATTCGAAGCCCTGGGGTGTTCCGTTATTGCGAACGATCCTCCGCTAGAACAGAGAACGAATGAGGCGAGCGGCGATGGGCCGCGTTTTGCATCACTCGAAGAAGTCTTAGCGACGTGTGACTTGATCACGATACACGTACCATTGGTAGAAGCGGGTCAAAGTCCGACGGCCGGGTTGATTGATGAACACAAGGTTCGAATCCTGAATAAAGGTACTGTGATCGTAAACACATCCAGGGGACAGGTCATAACCCGGGAAGCACTTCACGAAATGATAGACTCAGGGGTAGAGCTGATCCTGGATGTGTGGCCGAACGAGCCAGCGCCGGATTCGCATCTCGTCCAGCGCGCTTTCATATCCACACCCCACATAGCTGGTTACTCATACGATGGAAAGGTATTGGGGACGCGAATGATCAGAGACGGGATGATACAAGCTCTTGGCATTCTCGAGAGTGATGAAACGTATCGAGTACCGGATCCGCCCGTTATCCCGCTGGACGTTGATCGAATAACAGTGGCAAGCTGGCCGAGCGTCGTATCGTCGATGTATAATGTGAGGGAAGACAGCGAACGCTTCAAGTCGGGGTATCTCGGATCGGATGCTCCAGCCAAGGAATTTGTTCGTCAGCGGAGGGATTATCCACAGCGTAGATCGTTTGGATCGTACACCGTGAAGAAGGATCAGGTTGATCCAGCTGCGGTCCCAATTGTCGAGTCTGTTCTTGAAGCGATGATTGTGTAACGGGTGCATTACACTAAAGAGAGTAGTGTTGATTAACGCCGGTTGCAGCTAAAGGCGTTGTCCTGAGAGATTTTGGTACCGTCGCCGGGGGTCCTCCAATCCTCCTCCCCAGTAGCAAGTTAACCGATACACGCTACTGTTTCATGAGCGGCGGATTAGCGTTGTATTAGAAATCGTGACCGACAATTGAAGGCCGCTCACAACCTAGTAGCCAAATGATTTCAGATGCGTCGGCGAATCGCGCCAGCCCTGTCTGACTTTAACATGGACACGCAGAAAAACAGGCCGACCAAGAAACTCCTCGATCTGTGTTCGCGCCCGTTCACCAATCTTCTTCAACTGCTGGCCACCCTTGCCTATGACAATTCCCTTCTGCGAATCCCTTTCAACAACAATCTCTGCATCAATCAAATCCTTCGCTTTCTCCCGCGTCTCGACATTCACAATGTTGACCTGCGTCGAATACGGGAGCTCTTCGCGCAACTGAATAAATACCTGCTCTCGTATTAACTCGGCGACGAAAAAGCGTTCCGGGTGCTCACTTAACATGTCGTCGGGGTAAAACTGCGGTCCCGGACGAAGGCGGCTGACAATTTCTTCCAACAAAACATCGACCTGATACCCGGTCTTCGCGGAGATCGGAATGATCGTATCAAATGCTCCAGACTCCGAATACTTTTGAGTCAATGGCAAAGCATCCTCTCTCTTGATCAAGTCGATTTTGTTGATCACCAGAATCGAGGGCTTATCATGCAGTCGCTCCATGGAAAGAAGATCAGGTTCCGTAGCCGAAGCTTCTGCCATGAACAAAATAAGGTCCGCGTCAGCTACTGCCGAATCCACATTTTGCATCATCGATTCGTGCAAGCGATACCGGGGTTTGACAATCCCGGGCGTATCCAGGAAGACAATCTGATGTGTAGGCTCCGTCAAAATGGCGAGCACACGATGTCGCGTCGTTTGTGGACGTCGTGTTACGATAGACAATTTGCGCCCAACGAGGGCATTCATCAACGTACTCTTGCCAACGTTTGGTTTACCTACGAGGGTAACATACCCCGAACGAAACTCTTCTTGATCTTTGTTCATCAATCGTTTTGTTTTACAAGGGCAATCATTTCCTGAACGGCACCGTGCAAACCTACAAAGACCGACCTGGCAACAATCGAAAATCCAATGGATACTTCTTCCACGTGCGGGACATTGTCCCGAAACAGCGGGTAATTCTGGAGATTGAATCCGTGCCCCGCGTTCACGCTCAAACCCAGTTCGTGTGCTAGCTCAGCAGCGCGAACAAGTTTCTTTAGCTCGGCCATCTGGGCAGTCTTACCCACGGCATTTGCGAAATCTCCAGTGTGTAGTTCAATAGTATTCGCACCCGTTTCAACAGTTGCTTCGATCTGATTGAAATCGGCGTCCACAAATAAAGATACCTGATCGACACCGGCGTCTTTCAGCTGGGCAACCACTTCCGTCACTCGCGTGTGATGTTCGATGACATCGAGGCCACCCTCCGTCGTTACCTCTTGCCTGTTCTCTGGAACGAGCGTGGCAACATCCGGTACAGTCTGGCAACATATGTCGACGATTTCCGGACTCGTCGACAACTCAAAATCGAGTTTGCCTCGAACAACCTCCTTAAGCATACGGACATCCCGGTCGCTGATATGGCGGCGATCCTGCCGGAGATGAAAAACAATACCATCAGCACCCGCACTTTCACATGCCATCGCTGCATGCACGGGGTCCGGCATTAATTCGCGTCGCGCATTGCGTAGCGTCGCGACATGATCAATGTTTATAAGCAGGTTCGTCATCGGTCGGCACAATTAACATTCGTTCCATTTGTGGATAACTATCTCTGAACGATAGAGACTTCTAAAAGATTGAAGTGTCCTTAGTAAAAATCCTGTGTAGATAATAGTCAACAAAAGCGTGTATTTGACGCAAAAAGGCATCGCGCGTTGCCTTCGCCCGTCGTATATTGCTTTTCGCGGGGGTGCCTTGTATTTTCGCGATTCAGTTTTCCACGACACATGGAACGGTTTGCCAGCCTTTACAGGCAAATTGACACGATGTCGAAATCACATTCATTCAGCCAGCTTTAGGGCTTGACCGGGCCGAGGGTATGCAAGTCGCATTACGTATTGTATTAAGTATCATCATTGTCGTATTGGCTTATTGGCTATATCTTTCCATTACCGAGCCTTACGAAGCGATCGAGCGCGAGAAAGAACTTACCGTTCTAACCCGCCAGCGAATGGGTGATATTCGAACATCGCTTATCAAGTACGAGGATGTCAACGACAGATATACTGCCTCACTCGATTCGCTTGTGATGTTCATCAAAACTGATTCCATCTACGGCGGTAACCTGGATAGCGTTTTCCGACCAGGATTTCAGCCTGACTCACTTCCGTTCTCTCCTCGGACTGGAAAGAGATTCGAACTGGCTGTTAACGATACGTCCAGAGTTATGTCGTACCTGCTACAGGACCCTGATTCGGATGACCGGATCGGCTCCCTGACGGGGGATGTAACTCTACTCAATGCGTCCAGCTGGGAGTAGATGCCGGGGAATACCGTAGTCGCGGCTGCCTCTAATTTCATCTACCGGTACTAACAGCAGTGAATCTGACTCGATCTGGCATAGTAGCAGGCGTTTTCTTTTCGGAATCCGTACTGCGATACGCTGTCGTTAACCATGAAAATGGTCGAACACTGCAGAAGCTGGGGAGCTGTGAGTTTGAGTTTGATCTCCTGATCGAATTAAAGGCCGGCCTGCAAGCATCGGCCCGCTCAACACTTGTCGCGGCTCTGAACGATATCCTTACTGATACCGGAGCCTCTGAAGTCGTAGTCGGTGTTCATCCCTCTCTCGCTCGAACGTACTACACACTCGTCGACGGGAATTCGTCTCCCTCCGCCAGATCCGAACAGTTCTCAAGAGAAGGCAAACTGCTCTTCTCGGAGTCAGATTCGTACCATGCGCTCCCTCAAACCCTGCATCATGTTATCGATGAAGATGGATCAGGGATGCGGCGAGATTGGAATATGGTTACGCTGCTTCCCGCCACCGTTCGAGAAGGCATCGAAGATGTCTTCGGACAATGCTCCTCTACTGCGAATACCTCATACCAGTCCACCCTGGAATGCGCTCGCCGAATAGTCAATCGATACGATATAGCCAGTACACAGGGCAATACGTTTAGCCTGCTCATAGGCCAATTCAATAGCGTTCTCGAAATGGCCCTGTTGTATGAAGGTGCCATCGTGCATGGCCACACAATTGCCAGCAAATCTCCAGAAGACTTTTTCTACTGGTTGATAGTACTGGCAACGCGACTGGATCTATCACCTTCGTTGATCTCGAGTCTGTACGTTTTTGGAGATGACGTCGATGTTAGCCAATTAGAGCGGGCAGTGCGCACCTTGCACGCAAAAGTGATCAGGGTTGACCCTATCAAGCACGCAGATTTGAAGGTCACCAGTGTCCGACCCGACTTTGATCCCGCCCGATATGCAGCGTGTATCGGGGCAGCTCTCTAGCACTACCGATGCGAATAACTGGCGGCATTCACCGAAACAGGAGGATTACCGCGCCGGTTGGCGACGCCGTGCGGCCCAGCACCGATCGAACACGAGAAGCTTTGTTTAATCGTTTGTCTCATAGGACTAATCTCGACGGGGCGAGCGTTATCGATCTTTTCGCAGGGTCGGGGGCACTGGGGCTTGAGGCGTTGAGTCGGGGCGCTGATTCCGTTATTTTTGTAGAATCATCACGCAGGTCTGTCGCGTCTATTAAATCAAATATTGAACATCTTGACGCGCGAAAGACAACATCCATTGTCCAGTCAGACGTCAACAAATTTCTGCAGGACTCGTCGATTGTTGCTGATATCATTCTTTGCGATCCTCCGTATAACTACCCGGACTTAGGGGCAGTAATCGATGCATCACTTCAACATCTTTCCGAGCACGGTTTTCTGGTGCTGGAGCACGCTAGCACCTATTCATTCGATGACCACAACTATTTCGTAGTTTCAGGAGTCTACGGCAAGTCCAAGTTGTCATTCTTCCAGAATCACACCGATCAAGATGCCAGATAAAGTTGCACTTTTCCCCGGGTCGTTTGACCCATTCACGAACGGGCACATGGACATTGTGCAGACTGCGTCTGTGTTGTTCGATCGGGTTGAAGTAGCCATTGGGATTAACGCTTCCAAGAAACCATTGCTTACCGTCGAAGAACGAATCAGGCTGATCGCTCAAGCCGTCGGGCACTTGGAGAATGTCGGCGTGAGTGAATTTGACGGGCTAGTAGTTAACTACGCAAGGAAAATTAACGCAACAGTTATTGTCAGGGGACTGCGACAGTCTGTAGATTTCGAATACGAACTGCGAATGGCAGTGGCAAACAGACGAATGCACCCCGATCTTCCGACAGTATTCTTGTCCCCACATCCTGAAAACATGTTCGTGAGTTCGACAATTGTCAGAGACGTTGTTTCTTACGGCGGCGACGTCGCGGCATTCGTGCCCGATGCGGTAAACGCAAAACTCGTATCGATGCGTGCATCCCAAAGTGATTAATTTCCATCCGAATGAATAGCGAACCTCTTTCTGTACGTATCAATCCTGTCGTCTTGTCCATGAAGCCGTCGGCGACGCTCGCCATGACGGCTCGTGCCAAAGAACTAAAGAATGAGGGGCGTCCTGTCATCGGGCTCAGTGCGGGAGAGCCAGACTTTGACACGCCCCAACCAATTCGGGATGCAGCGATCGCCGCCATCAATGAAGGCTTCACGCACTACACAGCCAATCCCGGAATCCTTCCACTCCGGGAAGAGATCTGCCGCGTCCTGAAGGAAAACCGCGGACTGAGTTATCAGCCGGATGAGATCCTTTGTTCGAACGGGGCCAAACAGTCAGTCGCTCAGGCAATTTTCGCTCTTGCCGGAAAAGGGGATGAGGTGATTATTCCGGCGCCTTACTGGGTCAGCTATCCCGAAATGGTACGACTTGCAAGCGCGACACCGGTGATTGTCAATACTACAGTCGATGATTCATATAAGATGTCACCGGAAAAGCTTGAAGCGGCCATCACTCCGAACACACGGCTACTGATTCTTTGCTCGCCGTCGAATCCTACGGGCGTTGTTTATTCGAGAGAAGATTTGATGGGGCTTGCAGATGTCTTGAAGAGACACGAACACGTTTACGTGATTTCCGACGAGATTTACGAGCACATCGTCTACGATGTGCCCTTCATGTCGATTGGCACGATTAGCGAAATCCGCGACCGCGTTATAACTATCAACGGATTTTCAAAAGGATTCGCGATGACGGGTTGGAGGCTCGGCTATATGGCTGCCGACAAGGCCATCATAAAAGCTGCATCGAAGCTTCAGAGTCAGCTAACATCTGCTCCGTCAAGCATTTCACAGAAGGCCGGAGTGGCCGCGCTTCAAATGGATCTCGCTACTGTTGCATCCATGGTCGATGAATTCAAGACACGACGCGATTTTCTTTACAACTGGGCAGTATGTAACAACAAGATCTCCTGCCCGAAACCGGATGGGGCGTTCTATCTTTTTCCCGACATTTCTCCCTACCTGGGTAGCACAGCTCCCGATGGAAGTGCAATTAACTCAAGCACGGACCTCTGTATGTATCTCCTCGAGCAACACAACGTCGCCCTCGTGCCTGGAGACGCCTTCGGCACACCGTCAAGCATCCGAATATCATACGCTGCGTCGATGAATGATATCCAGGAAGCCACACGCCGAATACAGACCGGCCTCGATAGCCTTTTATCTAACTGAAATTCGGCAGAGCTCGTACTTCTGGCGGTCGATCTATCAATGGCAATTATCTCTCGTGGCAAATCGATCAGCGTATCGTCGAGCAATCATAGGAATTCCTTCTCCAGTAGTAAGGCCGCGGTTCTACCCTGTTAAAACCGTTTCCACGCGATATAGCGTGAGTAACACCAGCCGGTGAACCAAATGTGTCCTCGGGGCGTAGTTGGACGCCATTGTCTTAACCCGATGCAAAGCTTGTGGAGTTGAAAGAACAGATACTACTGAACGGTGTGCCTGAACCGCATGCCGATTATTCGCTGCCTCGAACACGTCCGCGCTATTGGTTGCATCTTATTCTATTCCTTGCCACGCTTGTCACGACAACTACTATCTGGGGATTCTGGTCCGCTCAGCCAGTTACAAGTATGAGTGATCTGTTCTCGTGGCGACTTCTGTCCCCCGGCCTCATCTTTAGCATCTCACTATTGACATTCCTGACGGTTCACGAATTCGGGCATTACTTTGCCGCCCGGTATCACCGAATCGATGCAACGTTGCCTTTCTACATTCCGCTGCCAATGATAGGCATTGGGACCCTCGGAGCGGTTATTCGTATCAAATCTGCCATCCCGTCACGCAAGAAGTTGTTCGATGTCGGTGCTTCGGGACCTCTCGCTGGTTTCGCTGTTGCTCTCGTCCTATTGTTGATAGCAATGGTCACGCTGCCATCCCTGGACTTCGTCAACCAGTTTGACGGCCACGAAGAATTGAAATCGTATATAGCAGAGAATGGCGCCTTTCCCGACGCCATGCCAACACCCGAAAACGACCAGGCCAGTACTATTGTGGTCGGGCAGACGCTGCTTTTCTGGGGCATCAGTCAGATCTTTGACGACGTCCCGCCGATGTACGAGATGTACCACTACCCAATGCTGTTCGCCGCATGGCTGGCGCTATTCTTTACCGCCTTGAATATGCTGCCCGTCGGGCAGCTGGATGGGGGGCATATTCTCTACTCGCTGGTAGGTCCTCAGTGGCACCGTCGCATCGCAAGGTCGTTCGTCGTCATGCTTCTGATCTCGGGCAGTATTGGCCTGGTTTTCGATGAAACTCCCGGCATGCTCGAGATGAAGGATTTTCTAGGTCCATTCGTCTGGTTCGCATTGGCCGCGATCCTGTTTTTCTATCTGTACAAGGTATTCAATGGAGAACACAAGTGGATCGCTCCCGTTCTCTTAATCATAATGGCAATATCGGCCTCGGCAAAAGCCGTACCTGAGCTTGCCAGCAAAATCGGCTATTCAGGTTGGCTGATCTGGTGCCTGCTTATTGTGTTCTTAATAAAAGTTGAGCATCCACCAGTCTACATCGAGAACAGTCTCGATACCCGACGGAAAGTACTCGCCATTTTGAGCTTTGTGATTTTCATTCTTTGTTTCAGCATCCAGCCCATCGCGGTGGTATAAGTTGGGCACTAACCGTGGGTTGTTTCAGCCGTTTGTTGCTGGTAAATTAAATCGTTCTAATTCCATTGAGGCGCGTATAGCAGATACCGATACTGTTTTTCCCATTGAGAGACGGCGTACCATACGCCAGGTACTGTAATTATGCGCTTTCCCACTCGATTAGTAGGGCTGATCGTTTTCGCAACCGTGATCGGTTCTTGCGACACCGCTCCCGGTCTCCAGCCGGAGAATACCCCTGCTCCGAAGGTCAGCGATCTAAGCTATACGCCATCGTTTATAGATTTGTCGCAAGTAGCTCCGCAGGATACAGTGGGTGGCGTAGTGGCGGTTGACTTCAATATCATTGTGACAGCCACCGACTTCGACGACAACATTGTTTCTGTCGAATACCTTCTCCAGTCACCGCTTCTTGGAGCACCCATTATTGACCAACAGGAGTTGACATCGTCAGGAGGGTCATCCTTTAGCGTGACCTCGACTGTTGAAATTCCAACGGGCGCCGTCGGTCTGTACACACTGTTAGTGTTTGCTGTAGATGGTGCAGGTAACATTAGTAACCAGGTGCGCGGCCTATTCAGTTTTGGTTCCAGTGAACCGTTTGGCACTCCACCTGTCATTGAGGCATTCGAAGCATTTCCAGAAGTTGTCAGTCCGCCGGCTACCCTGAAGATGGTGGCTACTGTCTCTGATGCTGAAGGGTTGAGCAACATTCGAGAAGTGCTCATCAGCACAGAAGGACTCTCCAATCTGCAAATGTTTGACGATGGGTCTTCTCTTGGTGATGATGTCGCAGGTGATGGCAAATTTACAGCATCGTTCAATGTGCCTGCGGGGCAACCAGCCGACACCACGATATTCTATGTGCAGGCGTTTGATCGTAATGGGTTGAGCAGCGAGATCGTGAGTAAGGAGGTGCGCGTAGAATGATAAGTATGCGAAGCTTGTTTTTTGTCAGCCTTTTATTGTCAGTGACGAGTTCACAGTTTGCGAAAGGTCAATCCTTTAGCCTGAACCAATCCGGCGTCCAGGAGCTTGAGTCAACAGATAGTATTCTCGACAATAGTGTATCCAATCTCCATGCTGAAGGCGACACCCTCTACGTAGGACCTCAACTAAACATCACGGGAGATGGCGGTGCGACGTGGCTGGTGGGCAGAGCCGATTCGCTGCAAGGTACCCGTAACAGGATTTTTTCGATTGATGTCGAAGGCTCTACTATCTGGCTGGGACTCGGCTACATTGACGAGGCCTCGGATGGCAGTCCGCAATCTGCGGGAGGCTTCCTGGTCTCGACAGATGGCGGCGAGTCGTTCGAGTATCGCAGCCCTCAACTGGACGCACCCGGAGACACCGAGATTCAATACGGAGTATCTACCATTGAGGCGTTGGACGTCATCGTCCCGCAACAGAGTCCTCCATTTGACATAGACTACGATCCGGTCAACGACGAAGTATGGGTTGCCGGTTGGGCAAGTGGTATCAGGCGATCGGCCGACATGGGTGAGACCTGGCAACGAGTCGTTTTACCTCCCGACACGCTCGACTCGATCAGTCCGGACAGCATGTATGATTTCAAGCTGGAGCCCCGGAGAGGAACACTGGGTTGGCTGAACCACATGGGTTTCGCTGTGCTGGTAGACCAGTCAGGCACAATCTGGGCAGGCACTCCAGCAGGTGTCAATCGTTCCACGGACGGCGGTATCAGCTGGCAGAAAACGAGTGCCGACGGAAGCGACAGTACATTGACTGGCTCATGGGTTATTTCGATCGAAGAGCAAATCCTGCCGGACACCAACGCTATTTGGATGGCCTCCTGGAATGCCGGGGAGGTAGGAGAGCGCGGGGTATTTGGCATCACAGTGACGAGAGATCTGGGTGCTACGTACAAGCAGGTATTGCGCGGAGAGCGTATTCTGGATTTTGCTTTTACCGATGGTACCGTGTACGCGGCGGGCGACAACGGACTCTTTATTTCTGACGACGACGGGATTACCTGGCGCACCATCCGCAACTTCAATGATACGAGCCAACCCGACCGCCTTGTCAAAGATGATGCTCGGGTTCTGTCGGTGGCGACCATCGGGGACGACCTCTGGGTCGGAACGACAGACGGACTCCTGAAGAGTTCAGACGGCGGCGACTCGTGGAAATTGTTTCGGGTTGAAGTGCCGTTGCACCCGGATCAACCAACCGATGCTGTACCGGACGTCGATGTCTTTGCATACCCGAATCCGTTCTCACCTGTCGCGGATCAGTTCATCAGAATTCGGTATGAGTTATCCGGACCGTCTAATGTCAATATTCGGATTTATGACTTTGGTATGACACTCGTGAGGGAGATAAGCGCACCGTCTCAACCTGCCGGGATACGAGAAACCGTTTGGGATGGAAAGGATCGCGATGGATTGCGCGTCGCCAATGGTACGTATTTCTACATTGTCGATGCAGGAGATGCATCATTCAGAGGTAAAATCCTGGTGCTCGAATGATGGATGATTCTGTACGAAAGAAACTCGCCGGGATGTTACTGCCGCTGTTGCTTGTCCTTGCGCCCGTGTGGTCAGCCTTCGGTCAGGAAGCTGGTTCATTTACACGTCTCGGCTTCGGTTCACGTGGTATGGGAATGGGTAACGCGCTTGCAGCGGACCTGTCCGGCAACGCCAGTCCATTTTATAACCCCGCCCTCGCCCCGTTCGTTAATAAACAAACGCTCGCAGCTTCTGCCGGGCTCCTGACCTTTGACCGCCAGCTGCAATTCCTCGAGTTCTCGTCGCCACTGCGACCGAGAGCTGGAATTTCTGTCGGGCTCATTCATGCCGCCGTCAGCGGAATCGATGGCCGAGACAATTCGGGCTTCCACACAAAGGACTACCAAACTGACGAGTTTGCATTCTATCTATCTTTCGGACT
>CBDUKH010000026.1:0-33267 GCA_965367755.1 uncultured Rhodothermales bacterium | reverse complement strand
CAGGTTTGCGGCGAGCAGTAGTCTTCTTCTTAGCAGTAGACTTCCGTGCTGCAGGCTTCCGTGCTGTAGTCTTCTTCTTCGCAGTAGACTTCCGTGCTGCAGGCTTGCGAGCAGTAGTCTTCTTCTTCGCCGTAGACTTACGCGCAGTTGACTTCCGTGCGGTTGTCTTCTTCTTCGCAGTAGACTTACGAGCTGCCGGCTTGCGAGCGGTGGTTTTCTTTTTCGCAGTCGACTTACGTGCTGTAGTCTTCTTTGCAGGTGACTTCCTTGCGGTAGTCTTCTTCTTGGCTGTAGACTTCCTCGCAGTTGTCTTACGTGCCGTAGACTTCCTTGCGGTTGTCTTCTTTGCCGGAGACTTCTTGGCAGATTTCTTTGCCGAGGTCTTCCTGGCTGTCGTTCGTTTAGCCATGGTTTTTTTTAACGCGTTTGTTACGTGAGATTACGTGGTGGTCGAATGGCTTATACAAAGTTAAGTCATTCCGAGCAATCTTCTGCAAATTATTTCAAACTTTTACAAAAGAATTTTGCAGCATGCGAACTTCGTAAACTCGACCAGTACTATTTAAGTCTTAACCTATATCGACATTATTGCGAATTGCATAATCATTGGACGCAGTTTTTTACGCTACCATGTCGTCCGTATTGCTGGTTACAATCCGACAAAACAGAGATGTCAAAGACACAAAATCAGACATCTTTCGGTACCGCGGCATACGGCGTTTGACGTTGCTCGACACACGGCAGCCAACGCAAAAAGTCGTCGTGTAAATCATGGATCAACCAGTTAATTGAACCATGAAACGAGCGGCGAAAAAATACGCCGCGAAGATCCTGGTGTCATTCGGAGATTGGTCACATTATGAGTGTAGCATGAGAGTCAATCAAACACGAAAGGTTCCACCACGAAAGTGATGGAACCTTCCAAAAAACTATAAAAAACATCGATATTAGAAGGTATAGCTCACGGTACCAGAAATTGTTGTACCGTTAAAACCAAACTGGTTTACTTCCCATGGATATCGAAAACGTCCACCTAAATCAGTCACAACATCTCCCTTCGGATCGATTTCTTCCGGGTATACATTCAGCAAATTGTTTGCGCGTGCCGTGACTCGTATTCCCTGTTCAAACAGGTAAGAAATACTCAAGTCGGTAACGATCCGGGCACCAAATGTTTGGTCGTTGGCCGGGTCGCTTGCATGCCTCCATGTCACGTCGCCGAAGCGGGTATTATTCAGGAGGATCGACAGGTTGTCTACCTCGTATCCGACACCAAGAATTACCTTGTCCCGGGGTCTCGCCGATTCAATGCGAGACTGTTCTTTCCGGTTGAAGATTTCGTTGTTTTCGGCAGCGAGCGGAGCTGGAGTCTTTATCGATCCGGTTATTTCTGTCTGATTGTAGTTCCCGGCGAGATTAATATTCAATACACCGGGGCCAACATTCAGCCCTCCATAACTCAAAACGACGTCAACTCCGTCCGTTTTTGTATCAACCGCATTCGTGAAAAACTTGATACTGGTTACTTCGAATGTGTTCAGGATGCCGCCTACGATTGTGGTTGAATCGGGATTAGATATTTCACCTGTAAACACCACTCTATCATCGACCTCAACATGGTAATAATCGGCCGTTAACGTTGCATTTTCGTTGATATTGGCCGCTATTCCCGCAGAGACGTTGAACGACTGTTCTTCTTTCAATGAGGGCACTTTCAGGTCTCGAATGACGGGGCTGAAATTATTAAACGTGCCCTGATTTGAGACCGCACCCCCGGAGACCAGCGTCTGAATGTTGCTGAGGTAGATCTGATGCAATGACGGGGCGCGAAACCCTGTGCTAGTCGAGGCGCGCACCACGAGCCTGTCATCGGCGAGTCGTGCACGACCACTGACCTTCCAATTGAAGGTGTTGCCAAAATCACTATAGTCCTCAAACCGAACAGCTCCGGACACGAGATAATCCTCGTAAGCATAGTCAACAGTACCGTAGAACCCGATGTTATAGCGGGTTTTATCTACTTCGTTAGAGGGTTGAATACCGGGAAAGCTTTGCACTCCATTTCCAATATATGAGGCTTCTTCGCCCGCAATAGACACGAAGTTCTCCGTTCGGAATTCCGTTCCCGCACCCACGGAAAGCTCTCCATCAGATACTCCATCGAAGGAGCGAAAGATGTCTACGTTGCTGACTATGTTGCTGAATTCGTACCCACCAGCAAAAAATGTAGTCGGGCTCTGGGCTCCGAGATCCAGATTCATGCTGTTTCCGATTGTGTAGTCGACGGTATTTCGGCCATAGATCGAACCGACATCCACACTCCAGTCGCTCACATCTCCCCTGACTCCGACAGCAAATGTGTTATCATAGATATCAGTCTCGAATGTTGGTTGGAATCCAACGTACGTTTCGCCAGGATCGTGGAAAATGAAGTTGTCATCCGGTATCCAGTAGGGTACCCGGTAGAGCGCATAGCTTTCACCGTTACGGTATGTAACACCACCGAACGAATAGATCTCAGCCCCACTCATTAGAGGAATTGCGGAATTATAAAAGACGTCAAACGTCGTCATCTTTGGTTGTCCGACCGTCATCCCCAGATCCGGATTAGCCTGGATGAAAGCATTTTCCGGGCCGACACCAAACAGGTCATCGCGACCGGGTTCTCCAGCACGATTGGTTCGGTCCTGATATTGATATCCGGTTGTAACATTGAAGTATCCACCCTGCGAAAATCCGAACCCGGTATTAGCACTGAAGCCCGAATACGCACCGTCTCCTTCGGTAGTGACACCGGAAAACGCTGTGACATTGCTCAGTCCAACATTATCCTTAGTAACAATGTTGATGACACCCGCGATGGCATCGGATCCATACTGAGCAGATGCTCCGTCGCGCAATACTTCAATTCGTTCGACCGCGGCAGCCGGGATACTTTGCATGTCAACGCCGACCTCGCCTTTTCCCGGCGTATCATTGATATACACGAGTGAACTCGGATTTTTGCGCTTTCCATTTATCAGAACAAGTGTTCGGCTGGGGCCAAGACCCCGCAAATCTGCCGGATTGAAGTGAGCCGTTGCATCAGAAATCGTTTGTTGTGATGCGTTATACGACTGAACCCGAAACGACATCATCTGGTCGAGCGATAATTGTCCCGACGACTCTAGCATTTCTACCGGCAGGTTGTCAATCGGTACCGGCGAGTCAAATTCTGATCGGGGATTAAAACGAGAACCTACGACTACAACGTTATTCAAGAAGGCAATATCTTCATCCAGAGTAACGTCGACGCGGGTACTGGTTGATGTAACACGAATTTCCTTGGCGATGTAACCGACGTATGAGAACACCAAAATGGCTGGTGTAGATGAGACGTTGATTGAATATGCGCCAGAATTATTTGTAGTAGCGCCAGTCGTCGTACCCCGAACTAGAATATTGACACCAGGTAACGGGTCGCCGGTCCGAGTGTCGGAGACCGTTCCGGTAACCGTAACAGACTGACCCGTTGACGTGGTCACGGCAAACATGCTCGCGAGTAGTACTACCATTAGTCGAGTAATCATAGTTCTCCTCTTCAAAGGATTGTGGTTATAATCAGTGAAATGGTAGATAATCATAGAAATAATTACAATTACCTAATTCTTTTCGCTGGTTCGTAAATCCAGTATTAACAACAACCTGGTAGTCTGATTATTTAATTGTTTTTAAAGAGGCTAACTATGAATCACATCAACATCAGCGAGAAGTTTTCGATGTTCGACACGTTTTGGGATCCCAAGATTGTCGCCGAGTTGAATGGCCAGCATGTCAAACTGGTAAAGTTGCAGGGTGAGTTTATCTGGCACAGTCATGAACATGAAGACGAGCTTTTCTTCGTCATCAACGGCAAACTGAAAATCGAATTTCGTAATCCTGCCGATTCGTGTACCCTTGGACCTGGAGAGATGATCGTGGTACCTCGCGGAGTTGAACACAAACCCGTGGCTCTTTCGGAGGCACACGTCCTCCTGTTTGAACCCGCGTCGACGATAAATACAGGTGGAATCCGCGATGAAAGGACGAAAGAGTCCCTTGAAAAGCTTTAGAAGGTCCTGATTCCCTGGCGAGATCGTTGCAATGGATGTCGTCGGGTACACCTCGTATGCCCGATAATCTTATATTCTGGTAACCAAACTGATTTCGCGGTCCAATTTATTACACAATTGGACCTTGATCGCATTGCAGTTAATACTCTATAGATACATTGGCGGACAATAAGCTTTTATCACTCGCGAAGGCGGCTGGCCTTCTCGGCGTGCACCCGACAACTCTACGACGCTGGGCAGATCAAGGTGATATCCTTGTGATGACCACGCCTGGAGGGCACCGGCGTTTCCCGTTTTCAGAAATAGAAAGGCTGAAGGGATCAGCCGGGAGTTCCGACAGCGATAGTACTGATAATCTCGTATCCAGCGCACTTGATCATGCGAGGCAGCGTCTGGCCACGCACACAACGGAGAACTGGCTCATTAAGATTAAAGATGAAGAGAAGTCCCATCTCAGAACGATGGGTCGCGATGTTCTGGCCCTTCTAAAATTGTACCTCGACTCACCAACGACCACCGCTTCTCTTCAACATAGGGTGGAAGAGGTTGGCAGATCTTACGGCGAATACACTCATCGAAGTGGTCTTAGCTTATCTGATCTCCTGGAAGCGACGTCATTTTTCCGGGATAGCACACTGGAAACCGTCGTCGAAGAGATGGACACTGGCGAAGAATCTTTCAAGCAAATCTTCCGGTCGATCAATAACTTTTTTAATACGCTTCTTGTGTCGGCATCCGCTCCGTATGATCACGATTGAATCTGTCAGCGCTCGTCCTATTCTATCGGTTCGAGCATGTCACGGTATCGCGCAGCCTCCTCGTCACGTCCCCAGTCTGAATACAGCGATACCACGTTTCGAATTGCTGCGATAGTGTTAGGATCATCCACGCCTCGTGTTTCGGAGAGTCGCTCGAAGCAGGTTAGATAAAGTCTTTCGGCATCCTGGAACATGCCGGCGAGTTTGTATGCCAGTGCCTGGTCCTGCTTCAGTTGAAGCACTACCAGATAATCATCACCAAACATCGCGCTGTATATTTCGACCGATCTCGCATAGTATTCTGCTGACGCAGCGTACTCACCCCGTCGTCTCATCAATCTTCCGAGTTGGGAATAGTCTCTGGCTACAGAAGGATGTCGATCCCCGTAGATCCTTGAAGACATCTCCAGAGATTCTTGATACAGCGATTCAGATTCCGAATAGCGCTTCAGCTCCATGAGTGATTCAGCCAGAATACTCAGGTTATGTGAGAGGTTGCGATGCCCTCCGGGGTACAGTCTGCGATTAGCCGCAAGGGCCTCTCGACCAAGCAATTCGGCTTCGGAATACTCCCCCGACACGTTCAGTATCCACGCAAGCGTAGTCAGCTTCGAAGCCAGCGAGGCGGAAACTTCACCGTTGCTAATGCGCCGTTCGATGTTCAAAGCATCACGAGCAAATTGTTCGGCACGAACCCTGTCGTTTTGAATCAGGAATATTTCTGCCATGCTCGCCATTGAAGACGCGATGGTCGGTCCAATAGTTGACTGGAGGAATCCCAGTCGGTTGAAGATACTGTCAGCCGTTTGGGCATTACCGGAAATGTGTTCGATGTAACCAAGATGATACATCCCGCCGACGACTTCGGGACTCTCCGGACCGAAAGTCGTTTCTGCCAGTGCCAGATATTTCGTGTAGAGTGTTCGGGCCTCAACCAGCTGGTGACTTTGCTCCAGGTTCAGTGCGAGGTGGAATAACAGGTTTGCGTAGTCTACGCTCGTCGTATCGCCAGCAGCTGCGTGCAATGAGATCGCCCGCCGGAGTAATTCCGACGACCGAGCAGCATCACCCAGGCTTCCAAAAACTTGAGCGATAACACCCAGCATTTCAGCTTGAACGACGGGTTGACCTTGCAAGTCAGTTTGGACTTTCGTGGCACCGGTTTCGAGAACGCTTTTCACCAATACCGAATCACCCGACGAAGATGATGGGTCCGCATTCTCAAACAGGCCCAGAACGAAATTGGTTACCTGCCGGGCTTTTGCCGCTTCTGTTTGCGCTTTGTCCCGTTCCTGTGATATCCTCTTTGACTGGAGTGTTGTCACAAAGGAAAAGCCAAGCAAGACCACCATTGCGAAAGAGACGGCAGCGGTTTCGATGCGACGACGTTTGATAAATTTCTTGACGCGGTACAGTCGGGTGTCGTGATGAGCGATGACGGGTAAGTCTGCGAGGTAGTTGCTAAGGTCTGCCGCGAGTTGGCCGGCAGACGCATACCTGCGAGCGGGTTCCTTTCGTAGCGCCATCATGACGATATTGTCCAGATCGCCCCGAAGCGTTCTGGCCAGCTTGTCAGAAGAACTATTTCGAAACAGACTTATTTCGTCGATTCCTGGATTATTTTCTATGCCGGTTTTGTGGGCGACGGAAGTGCTTGGCTTGACGGGTACCTCTTCACACACGACTCTGGCAATCTCCAGGGTCGATTTGCCAGCTATCTGATAGGGGCTGCGTCCAGCGAGCAGTTCATACAAGATGACGCCCAAGGAATAGACATCGCTAGACGTGGTCAAACTATCTCCAGACACCTGTTCCGGGCTGGCGTATTCCGGCGTCATCGGACGTTGCATATGACGCGTTACGGGGGCAGATACACTTGACAGGCTCGGGTTGACGAGCTTTGCTATTCCGAAGTCCAGAAGCTTAACCTGCCTTTCCGGAGAGACAAGTATATTCGATGGCTTGAGGTCCCTGTGTATAACGAGATTCTGGTGCGCATAATGAACTGCGAGGCAGACTGTCCTGAATAGCTCGACGCGCTCATTAATTGACAATCTGTGTTTGTCGCAGTACTGAGTGATCGGGATGCCATCGATATATTCGAGAGCAAAATAGGGGAGACCATCCGACGTGACACCGCCATCCAGAAGGCGCCCGATATTGGGATGGTCGAGTGCCGCGAGAATTTGTCGTTCCATTTCGAAACGCTGCACTACCTCATCACTATCCATGCCCCGGCGAATAATCTTTAGCGCCACGAGTCGCCTGAACGGCTCCTCCTGGCTGGCCAGAAAGACATCGCCCATGCCACCCCGGCCAAGCAGTTTCATGACGACGTAGGGCCCGACCCGCTCACCGGTTCGATCGGAATCAGTTTTCTCTTGTCGATTTGTGGAAAACGGATAAGGGTCCTTGAGAAAAAAATCATTGTCCGCTTCATCATGCGAATTCAGCAGACTGAGAAGTTCGCGTCGGAGTGTTTCATCGCCTTCGCAGGCAGCAATAACAAACTCTTCGCGCTCAGCCTTCGGGTGCATTTGAGCCGCGCGGAACAGTTTTTCAAGTTTGTCCAGGTCAACGCTCACGATCTTTGCCAAAGAAACGGGTGATATTTTCAGGTTGGGACCACGACAGGGGTGAAAATTAAGAAATTCCAACGTCGCAGAAGTATTCGCGGAACCGAACCTGTCTGGCTAGTACCTTTCAATTGAGGCGCACTAGCCGATTATGGAAAGTATACTTCAGTCTCGCCGATTATTTCCCAGCATGGTTCGGACCCAACTTCAAATAGCCATTGTGACGCATCGTCTTGTGACAGGCGATGGCCAGGGGCGCATCAACCTCGAGGTGGCGAGAGAGGCCGTCAGGAGAGGTCATCGACTCCACCTGATCGCATCAGAGGTGGAAGATGCGCTTGTCGACAATGATAACGTTGCCTGGTACCCGGTTAATGTGGAGGCCCTGCCGTCGGAGCTGATCAGAAATCAAATTTTTGCCATCAAGAGCAGCCGGCTCTTGAAATCTGCTGGCAGGGTTGACGTTTCACTCGTAAACGGAGCAATAACGTTTGGGCCGAGCGATGTCAATGCCGTACACCTGGTGCACACTGCCTGGCGTAATTCTCCCTACTACGGATACCGTGGCAAATATGCCCCCCGGGCTCTTTATCAAAAGCTGTATTCGTACGTGAGTGCACGGTGGGAGCAGAAGTCCTTCCAGAATACCGGAAAACTGGTTGCCGTCTCTGACTTGCTTGGTCGACAGTTGGAGGAAATGGGCATCGATCCCCACAAGATTGTGGTGATACCTAACGGTGTGGATGTCAGCGAGTTTTCACCGGGTACTGAAGATCGTGCAGCGCTAAGGTTGCCGGTAGACGTCCCGCTCGCATTGTTCGCAGGCGACATTCGTACTTCAAGGAAGAATCTGGAGAGCGTCCTGGAAACCGTCAAGTTGGTGCCGCGACTACATCTGGCAGTTGCAGGCACCGTTTCTGGAAGCCCATATCCGGCAATGGCGGAGGACCTCGGCATTACCGACCGGGTTCATTTTCTCGACTTCCGTGACGACCTTCCGAAATTAATGAGGGCGTCAGACATGTTTGTGTTTCCCTCACGGTATGAGCCCTTCGCACTGGTGTTACTTGAGGCAATGGCAACAGGCATACCAGTAATCACCGCATCCACTGTCGGAGCTGCAAGCCTTGTCGAGGATAGCGGCATCGTGCTGGAAAACCCCGACGATGTTCAGGGAATAGTAAATGTCGTAAATAAACTGATCGACGAACCTGAACTGCGAGAAGCCATGGGACGTAGAGGACGAGAGATTGCACTTGGATGCACATTCGACAAGATGGCCATTTCCTATGTCAACCTGTTCGAAGAGATTCTCCATAGTCACAAAGACATGGTATCAGAGGGGGCATGACTGCTTTCTCAAGGAATCGGGACGGCAATATTCCATGTCGCCCAGATAATCCATATGCCAGCAGCGAGGACGATGCTAGCTATGAGGAGAACGGTCAGCTTTCCAGACATAGTTAGATTCTGTTTCAGCGAGTGGTTGTCGCAGGGGCGACGAGGTTCAATCAGCATAATATAGTACAGCCTACCCTGCCGTGGTAATGCCAGTCTCTGGATCCCTGGATTGTAGCGACTACATTGAGAAGCCAATTTTGCTCGTCGTTGAGTCTCTGGGGAGCTCCCACGTCCGGACATTTGAGCCAGTCGCGCCGAAGTATCCGAATCCGTTTGTCACATTCGAGAATGCTCCTGGCTGCGACAGTCGGCTGGTGTCCGTATTCCGAAAGTCCAACTGACGCCAGAGAGAATCTCCTATCTCAGCGCGCATCCGAATGTCAATCGACAGGAGGTCATAAGTTTCTACATCTTCGACCACGGGCAGGGGCGAAAACTGCGTGATATTATCTGCTATATACTGCCGCACCTTGACAACGTCGCTCGCAAGATCGATGTCGACGCGCCAACCGTTTTCTACCTGGTAGCCTTCACCCGTGTAGTCCAGCGGTGCTGTGGGGAATTGTATCTCCGGATAGAACAGATTCGAACTAACCCGATAGACTATTTGGATGTTGAAAGGTGGTTCCTCTACACCCGGGAAAACAACAGTTTGGAAAAGTGAGTCATTCCTGGTCCAGACATCAGAGACTTCAGGCACTTGAACTCTGGGCACGGTTGCAGAAGCGCTCGAGAACTTCCCATCAGGTCGAATGACTTCCATTGTATATGTTTCGTTGACGACGGGTGTAAAGATTGCGCGATAGACATATCCGAATGTGCTGTCACTGAAGAGCACACCCCGCTCACCATTTTCAAGCAGTGGCAGGACGGGTGCCCAAACCGCCGTGTTACCGGTATTCATTCCAGTTGTCCGAACGGTTAGTCCGAGGTCTACAGGTTCGGTATCACGGCCGACGCTGTTGCGTATCGGGATCACACGAACGTACTGTGTATCTGCTGTGGAAATAAATCCGTAGATCGAGAAATACGCTTCGCGTCCCGAGAAAGGTGAAATGATTGTGTCGTCGTCGCATCCGGAAAGCAGACCGGAAAGACTAAAAATGACGACCAGCGATAGCAGTCCAACCAACAATTGCGTATTTGAATTCATGCTATTGGGTAAATCCAATCTGTTGGCGGATCTGCGAATCTGTAATTGGCATTTCTGCGAAATTGGTTCCCAGTGCTCCAAAGAAGCCGAATCCACCTTCGACATTGGAATGAGCTCCAGGCTGAGCAAGCCGTCCAAGATCTGGATTAGCGGAGATGAAGTTCCACGTGGAGTCTCCAGCGAAAACGCGAGCCCTGCGCTCGAGCAAATAAAGAGTAAAGGTCTGGGGATCTTCGACCACAGGAATCGTAGCGTATTGGTTAAGATTGTCTACAATTTCCTTGCGAAGCAATTGCACATCTTCGGCCAGATCCATTTCTATCCTGACGCCATCGTCGTCGACAGTTCCGACCCCGTGGTTATATAGCCAGATCCCAATTCGCGGAGCATTGAAAATGTCTGACGCTAAGACGTATAGCACTCCGACAGCAAATGGCTGATACCCTAAGTCAGGAATCACAAGGGTTTGAACAATTCGGCCATTATCGACAACGATATCTTCCACGCGTGGCTCTGAAATAAACGGGACAGATACTCTGGCGGACACAGAATCTCCATCAAACCCGTTTACTCGGAAGGTATACGATTCGCCCGGGTTTACCGGGAAAATCGCACGGAAGACGTGACCGTACGTCGAGTCTGAAAAGAGCAAGCCGCGCGAACCATCGTCCTGGACTGGCAAGAGTTGTGACCATTCGTCGACCCTGCCAGTGGCTTCGTTAGTTGTAGTCACGCTGGCGTCGAGCTGGACGGGAATGACATCCCGGTCCAATGTGTTTCGAATCGGAACGATCCTTACGTAGTGAGTGTCGTCAGTGGCGATGTAGCCAAAAATCGAGTAGTTGGCTTCGCGGTCGGAAAACGGACTGATGATGGTATCGTCACATCCCGACATGGTAACTGCAAGGATGATTGCAGCATAGATGATATTGTAACGCTCAGCAGTCATTAGAACGTAAGCTTGGCACCGATGGAGGGAATTGCGGGTAGTTGTTCAATTCGGTTAAGCGTGAACAGGTCGAAGTAGAACAAATTGGCTCTATTGTAGGCATTGACGACGCCGGCACGGATCATCCCGGAGACCCGATTGGTTTCGAACGCTCGCTCGAGCCACAGGTCAAGTCGATGGTAGCCTGGTAACCGTGACGAATATGGAGTTTCATATAGTACGCGAGCCTGTCCCGGGTCCGTGGTGAGATCAACGTCGCCCTGGAGCAGAATCCAATCGTCAAAACCGACCGCCTGCGTGTAGGGTAATCCGCTACCATACTGCCACTGCGCGGTTAGCGTGACATCACCAATGTCGAGGCGACCCACTGCATTGACCTGATTTTTGCGATCGTGCGGAGGCGAGTAGGAATCCTGAGTTTCCCCGTAAAACTGCCCGAAGTTTTCTCCGTCGAGAGCATCGTACTGTGTGACAGCTCGTCCGAGCCCAATGTATCCGTAGAACGTCCCGTGCGTCACTTCGATGCGAGCATCTACACCGCGCACTGACCCGCTGGCCGATTGCAGTTGCGTCGTAAACTGCGGGAAAGCATCCCACACTGGAACGGAGAGATTGTCAAGAAATTTGTAGTAGGCTTCGAGCGATCCTTTGATAATAGTTTGCGCATCAGGTCTCGCTGTTATCTGCCACCCGCCAATAGTGTGGATAGCTCGGGGTAGTTTCGCGTCGTCCGGGACGGCTGTCCAGACTGTAAAAACGTTTCCGGCATCTCGTTCATCACTCAAACCGACGATGCCCTGGTGGTAAACGCCTGCGGCAAACGATATCCTGTTTTCTGTTTGTTGAATGTCGAACGGAATCGAGAGTCGAGCGCGTGGTTCGAATGATGTTTTCTTTTGATTGGGAAAAGCATGGAGCCGCGCTCCGAGGGTGAGGTCGGCAGAACCCATCAACCGCAGGTCGATATTTCCGTACCCGCCGGTTTCAGTCACTCTGCTGGTGTCCGCATCAGGAACATCCTGGAACGCTCCGGACAGGCGATAGGCAAGATCGGTCTGCGTGTAAAAAAAGCCGGCCGAAATATCTCCGGGACCCGCGTTGATACGAAATTCCTGATCGAGGTTAACACCTTCGATAGAGGCTTCGCGGCTCGGCTCAGCAGATTCGCCGAGCTCAGTGTCATACTCCGAGTAGGATACGGTGAGTCGGGATTCAATGGGCAGGTCACCTGGCAGCAGGGAAAGGGTGCCACCGACACCAAAGTTGTTCCACGCGATAAAGGTCGTGTCGGTGACGGCTGTATTGTCTATGTCGCCGAGGATGGTAAGGCGCGTGCCAGCCACATCGCCGCGGTCGTGCGAGTGAAGCAACGAACCGGAGAGTGAAATTCCGGCATATGGCTGGGCGTGAATCTTGACGAACTGATCTCCGAATTCGTAAGGCATTTTTTGACCGTAAAGGTCTGGCACCAGGTCCTTCACGAGTGACTCACGAATGGATGCCAGCACCGACACCTTGTCTCTCACTAAAGGGCCCTCAATATGTGCAGTACTCAGGAAAGGGGATACAGAAACGCTGCCGTTGAAACGCTGCTTGTTCCCATTTCTTGATCCGATGTCGATCACTGAAGAAATCCGACCTCCAAACTCAGATCCGAAACCGCCCGCGTATATGTTGGCGGTATTAACGATCTCAGACGGGAAGGAGGAATAGAAACCGAGAATGTGAAATGGTTGATACAGCTGGATGCCGTCGATCAAAATCAAATTTTGTGTTGGTTCACCACCTCGAATAAACAGCTGGCCTCCTCGGTCTCCGGCTGAGACAACGCTCGGAGTTGCTTGCAGCACGCTGACGAGGTCTCCGGTGACGCCGGGCATGGGTAGCCTTTCGATGTCTGCAGGGACGATTGTTTGCAGCCCTGCAGCGACGGTCGCGCCTCCGGCACGCTCGGCTTCAACCACCAACTCTTCAATTTCTGTCGCAGATGTCCGGAGCGTAATACGCAAAGTCTCAAAACTGCCGCGACTCAAATTGATTTCGGATTCATACGATTCGAAACCGATAAACGTCGCACGGAACGTATACCGCCCCGCTCTCACGTTGGCAATCAGAAAGGTGCCATCGCCATCGGAGACTGTACCAGTGACGAGCGATTCACCCTGAAGCAGCGCAATGTTGACACCCTGGAGTGGAGAATTTTCAGTGTCCGTGACTAATCCCCGCAGCCTCGCCTGCTGGCCATAGGTGTCAGGAACGATTACGGCCAGAGGGATAAAAAGTATTATCGTCAGGAGGAGTCGCGTATACGTGGGCATGGCTCAAGTAGATGGATGTGTGCCGATACGTGCGAAGGTACATGAATTGACTCGAATGCCGCTAGGCATTTACCGCGCCACCCAAAAATAATGTCACTGTGTAAGTTCGCGTTGCAGCCATGCACGCGCAAGCTGCCAGTCATTCGAGACAGTTGCGTGAGAAACGCCAAGGACTTCTGCTGTCTCCTTGATGCTGAGTCCGGCAAAATATCTACACTCAACGACGCGTACCCACCGTGGTCGTATCTCTGACAGACGTTCCAGCGCATCATCGATCTCTAACAAAGTCTCAACCGACACGTTATCCTGAATCTCATGACGTGTCAGGCTGACGCGTTCTCCGCTGCGCTTCTGAGCTGATTTCGAACGCGCCTGGTCGACTATAATCCTTCGCATGGTCTGTGAGGCAGCACCAAAAAAATGCGCCCTGCCTTTCCATTCGACGTCAGGATATTTCACGAGCTTCAGATATGCCTCGTGAACCAGGCCCGTTGCATTAAGCGTGATTCCGTCGGGCTGCCCTCGCAATTGAGCACGGGCCATCTGCCGCATAGCCGGATACACCTCGGCAAGGAGCTTCTCAAAAGCCCCTTCTTCGCCATCTTCGACGCGTTCGAGCAACTGGGTGACGTTTGGGTCTGTCATGCCACAAACAAGTTCGAGGAAGTCCAATTTACAAATCTGGATCGGAATCAGGTACGCAAATCGGCCGAAAGGTTTCACGGGTGGTGAGCGAGGGTCACCTGCCGCACAAAATGGCATGCTAACTCGTCTCTACAGCCCCGTTACCGGTTCGCACGTATTTATCGACGAAAAATTGCGGTTCATAGTCTCAAGATATAGATTGAGTTGGCCTCAAATACGACGGTTGAAGAATCCCCCTCTATACCTCGACCCGGTATTCGGGCGTACGAGAAAAAGACTATCATCAGATCCAGCCTACTTTCCCATGGCATTCGACGTGGTCCTTGCTGAGCGTGTGCGCAAATGTTTTCCTCCTGCGGACGACGTTGTCGAAAAGAAGATGTTTGGCGGTCTCACATTCATGTATAAGGGACACATGTGCTGTGGAGTTAGCGGCACCGACCGGCTGATGTTGCGAGTGCCAAAAGAGAGCTACCAAGATATCCTGAAGAGAAAGCATGTCGTAGAGATGGACTTCACGGGCCGCACGTTGAAAGGCTTTGTTTATGTCGAGAAATCTGGCTTGAAAACAGATGCCAGTTTGCAGGAGTTCGTTGAGATCGCCCGGCAGGCTGTGGAACAACTACCCGAAAGAAATAAACGTAAATGATATGAATCGTTTTAGTGTAGCAAGTGTGCTGGTCCCTTTCCTGGTGCTACTCATGGTGGGTTGCCAGGAAGCACCAGATATTGAATCTCAAGAACCGGTTGCGCTCGAATTTTATTCGAGTGACACGATGAGCAATTTTCCGTTTTCAGAAGCGGTTCGTGTCGGAGATTTGTTATTTATGTCCGGTCAGGTTGGCACCAAGCCCGATGGGTCCGGACTGATTGAAGGTGGCATCGGTCCCGAAACGCAGCAGGTCATGGAGAATATTCAGGCAACTGTCGAAAAGTATGGCTCGTCGATGGATAACGTCGCGAAATGCCTAGTCATGCTTGCCGACATCACTGAATGGCCTGCCATGAATGAGGTTTACAAAGAATTTTTCCCGGGCAATAAACCGGCTCGCAGTGCATTCGCAGGTTCAGGGCTGGCGTTAAATGCGCGCGTAGAAATTGAGTGCATTGCCGTCATCAGATAATTCGCAGAGAGTAACATGTCTGAACAATCGAGAAGAGAGTTTTTAAGGAGTAGTCAGGCTGCCCTGGCTTCACTCTGGGCACTGCAGGCACCTGCATTGGCTTCGCTCTCTCAAATTGCTTGCGCACGGAGGGATGAGAGAGCGGCATTTGATGTGTTGTCTCCCGCCGAAGCCAGGACGGTGGAGGCAATCGCAGCGCAGATTATACCAACTACGGATACACCCGGCGCGACGGAGGCCGGCGTCGTCTACTTTGTCGATGCTGCTCTTGCCGAAGGTCTTCCTTTCCATCAGATGTTGTTTCCGATCCGGTCGGGACTTGGTGATCTGAGTAAGCGTGCGACCGAACTAGGAAGTACCGAATCGTTTGCCGATCTGGATGACGAGAAACAACGAACCTTGATGGCGGAAATTGAGCCAACACTGTTGTTCGGTTTGCTCAAGACGCTTGTCGTTGCTGGCTTCCTGTCGGATCCGTCGTATGGGGGCAACCGTGATAAAGTAGGATGGAACGTGATTGGGTTCGACGATCGCCATGCATGGCAACCACCATTTGGATACTACGATGCTAACCTTGAATCGAACGAAAAGAGATAATGATGGATAGCATGAAAACATATCGTCCATCGGAAGAAGTTGACTTCGTCATCGTGGGTTCAGGAGCCGCCGGGGGGACGCTGGCGATGGAGTTGTCTGTCGCCGGTTTTTCAGTTGTAGTCCTGGAGCAGGGTCCGTTCGAAAAAAGTTCAGATTTTACCCATGACGAACTGCACCACATCTTTTACCAGAAATACCTGGGTGGTCAGAAAGGAGAAAATCCGCAGACTTTCCGACAATCGGAATCGGACGAAGCCGTTATTCAGGATTATCCACCTCCTCTACTTTATGCTCGCATGGTAGGAGGAAGCAGTGTCCATTTCACGGCCAACTACTGGCGCTTCCGGGACATCGACTTCAATGAGCGCAGTGTGTTAGGTCCGATTAGCGGTACCGGTTTTGCCGACTGGCCGATTTCGTATGATGACCTCGAGCCATACTACACGGAAGTGGAATGGAAGATCGGAGTGTCGGGCGCGCCGGGCCCTACGGACCCTCGCCGATCCAAACCGTTTCCGATGCCTCCGATGCCAGTCAAGTCTTCCGGTGTATTATTCGAGCGAGGTGCGAGAAAGCTCGGTCTTTCACCACAACCGGCGTCAATGGCCATACTATCGCAACCCCATAACGGGCGGCCGGGTTGTATCCATTGCGGATTTTGCATGCTGTTCGGTTGCGAAGTAAATGCGAAGTCTTCGACCCTCGCTGCCGCCATCCCTGTAGCGATTGAAACAGGTAAATGCGAGGTGCGAGCCGAGAGTACGGCGACAAGAATAGATACCAATGAAGCCGGGCGAGTAACGCAGGTTGTTTACTTCGACGCTGGCGGCGTAGAGCATGCCCAAAAAGCCAGGGCAGTTATCGTCGCCGCCAATGGTGCGGAGACACCGCGGTTGTTGTTCATGTCAGAGTCTGCACGTCATCCCAACGGCCTTTCGAACGGAAGTGGAAAGGTTGGCAAGTACTTGATGTTCAATGGCAGTCCGCCATCGTACGGTGTCTTTGAACATCCACTCAATGAACACAAGAGTGTCCAGGTGACGCGCATACTTCTCGACTACTATAATACTGACCCGGCCCGTGGATTCTATGGCGGTGGCGGGTTGGACGCACGCTATTTTGGTCTGGCTCCGATATTCTACGGCCTGAATGCACTACCTCCGGATACCCCGCAGTGGGGAGAGGGCTTCAAGGACGTTCTGGCCAACAACTTCAATCGAACCATGACGGTAATGGGTCACACGACCTCACTTCCTCTCGAGTCGAATAATATTTCACTAGATCCATCGGTAAAGGATAAGTGGGGCAGACCTGCGATCAGGGTCACATACAAAGACCATCCGGATGACCTGGCAACAATGCGTTTCATGACGGATCGATCAAGGGAAGTACTTGATGCTGCGGGGTCGTTGAAAACCTGGTCCGCTCCCGTTGTTGAGCAGACTCTGGGTGCTCACTTGCTTGGTACCTGCAGGATGGGAGACGACCCGGAAAATTCTGTTGTCGACAGGTTTCACAGGTCGCACGAAGTGCCAAACCTTTTCATCTGCGACGGCAGCAGCCTCGTCACTTCCGGCCGCGGCCAACCTACGATGACAATTCAAGCGTTGGCGTTCCGCGCGGCAGATCATATTGAAGCTTTTGCGCGGAAAGGTGAAATGTAGACGTGTCTTTCAGAATCCTCTAGATACACCACCGATGTCCGGTGTGTCACTACTTGCTCATAACTCAGATCACATGGAAAGATGGCTAAAGTAATTGGACTCGGAGGAATATTTTTTAAGTCACCAGACCCTCACGCTTTAGCTCGGTGGTATAAAGAGCACCTCGGCCTGGCGATAGATGTCGAAAATCCTTCCTGGGGGGTTTCGTTTCCTCCTGCCGATGTGCCCGATGGGGGGTTCAACGTGTGGTCGCCGTTTAAGGCGGATACTAAATACATCGAGCCATCTGGAAAGGATTTCATGTTCAACTTGATTGTCGATGACCTGGCTGGAGCGCTGGAACAGGTGGTAGCTGGTGGAGCAACACTCGTAGGCGAAGTTGATAAGATGGAATATGGCTCCTTCGGCTGGTTTATGGATCCGGACGGCAATAAGGTCGAGCTATGGGAACCCGCTTCATCGTGAAAAAAGATGATTGGGAGTTGCCATTATTGACTTGACAATTTCTAGCCGATTCCTTCTTATAGTATTTCGGGCGTACCGTGAGGACAACACCTGACGAGTACCCGATCACCTAGCCCCATCGAGAATCGTTATGCGATCATCCATCTTTAGCATTCTCACGCTGGTCATCTTGTCGATGTCAGCGACTTCCTGTACTAACGGCGTAGATGCAGCATCCGACGAAGTGCCAATTACCGCAATACTCGGCAATTGGAACCGGTACGATAACCAGGATTTGCTCACGCCAACAGGCTTCAAGTCGGAAATTAATTTCCGTTCGGATGGACTCTACAAGTTCATAACATTCGACTTACGCGAAATTGACGGTACCTGGCGAACAGATGCGAGCAAAAATATTGTCATCTCGGATAATATCTGCTCCTTCGACGGCACCTTCAGGCCCGAGTTTATCGAGGGTAAACTCAATCTCACTTCAACCGATGGGTTTGACGATGAGTGCGGACGGTCAGCGCGCTTGTCAGGTGAATGGCTTCGAACGGGAAATTAGAGTCATTTCTGCAAATCGCTCGCATACGAGTCACCGGTGAACATCGTAAGCTCCTCGTAGTCAGAATGAAAACCTGAACAAAGTTTTTTCGCCCATTAGGTTACCTTTTTGGACGATTCGTGTCTTCGTCCTTGAACTTGTCACGTCGAATTCGGATGATATAGGTTCGCCCTTTGCGAAAAACAGGGTTGTATTACTGAAATTATCACTACGAGGATATTGTATGCGCAATCTGATACTGCTATTGATTGTTGGTTTTCTGGCAAGTCCCACCGTCTCGACCGGTCAAGTTCTTATAAACGAAATTGATTACGATCAAGTTGGGGCGGACGCGGCTGAATTTGTCGAGCTGTATAATCCCGGGATAGTTTCGGTTGACCTCTCTACCTTCACGCTCGAGCTTGTCAATGGCTCTGGTGGCGGTGCTGTCATTGACGAATCCATTGCTCTCACAGGCTCCGTCGCGGCAGGAGGTTACTATGTCATTTGTCAGGATGTCTTGACCGTTCCAAATTGTGATCAGGAATCGATTTCATCATTCCAGAACGGAGCACCGGATGCCGTCGGTCTGCGAAATGTAGACATGACCTTAATTGATGCCGTTAGTTATGAGGGCGACACGGGAGCGCCGTATACGGAAGGTACGGGCACCACTGCTTCGGACAGCAACTCGCTTGACCTCGTCGGCCTGTCTCGTTCACCAGGCAGCATCGATACTAACAATAATGACGCAGACTTTACCTTGCGATGCATAACTCCGGGTGAGATCAATACTCTGGTCGATACCGCATGTGATACGCTTCCCGTTGAACTCGGTGATGTCGGGATCCTGATGGATGGGGGCGATGTGGTTCTCGCCTGGAACACGCTCAGTGAATCCGAACTTAATGGGTTTGAAATACAGAGGAAGACTACTTCCGAGTTTTCAACCATCGGATTCGTCGCCGCAGCCAACGAGCCTTCGGCCTACTCATTCCGCATCGAAGGAGAAGCACCAAGTGCAGCGGTCTATCGCCTGCGAGTTCTGAATCGAGATGGTTCGAGTACGTATTCCCAGGAAGTGGAAACGGCGATTGATCTGATTGATAGCCACGTACTTTCAAACGCCTATCCGAATCCATTCAATCCGTCGGCTGTATTCACGCTAACGGTGAATCGAGACCAACACGTTGAGATAGGCCTGTACGACATGCTCGGACGTCAAATGGATGCCATCTTTAGTGGCGTCGTTGAAGCCGACGAAGTGCGTCAGTTCACAATACGAGGAGATCAACTTTCAAGCGGGATGTATTTTTATCGTGTAGAAGGCGAATATTTCAGTGACATGCGATCGATAGTCCTGATGAAGTAGCGATAATATCTTTCCGAGGTTATGTCGTAACGATATGTTACGTGCGACCAGGGCCCCGGCGCTTTCAGCGTCGGGGCCTTTTTTTGTACGATTTACATCGCGGATACATGCTGCCGATAGTTATAGTATCCACCACAGCTGACCCAGTAAATTCGCATGATTCCACCGGACGGGGACAAGAATGCCTCGCTGAAAGCACTTTCGATTCAGGCAGGGTTGGAGCCGTTTGCAGAAAACCTGACCACTCGCACTGCAACGCACCTCTTGCGCCGCCTGTGTTTCGGAGCGGACCCTTCCGTTGTTGAAACACTCGTAGGTCGACCGGCCGATGAAGTCGTCGACGAAATTATCGACGATGCGATTACCATGGCTCCTCCAGCCGACCCTGAATGGGCAGATCTTGTCGTGCCACCCTGGAACAACGGAGATGCCGTCTGGCAGCAATATGTAGACGACACCAACATTCGAGTAGATGAGTACAAAAAGGATTGGATCCAGTTAATGCTCGAGGCAGGCTTTCGCGAGAAACTCACCCTGTTCTGGCATAATCATTTTGTGACGAATCAGGAAAATTATTTCCACGCTCAAATTGCGAACAGATACGTAAAGCTGCTTCGAACCCACGCGTTCGGGAATTTTAAAAATTTTGTCACCGACATCGGTCAAGACGGGGCGATGCTCGTGTATCTAAACGGTATCGAAAACTATGCCGGCAGCCCGAATGAGAACTACGCCAGGGAACTGCTGGAATTGTTCACGATGGGAATTCTTAACGATAGCGGCGAAAAGAACTACACTGAATTTGATATTCAGGAAATGGCCCGTTGCCTGACTGGTTGGCAACTACACTACGAAACGTTGATGCCATACTTCGAGCCGGCACTCTTCGACAGTGGTACCAAGACCGTTTTCGGTAACACGAATTCGTATGACTACGATCAATTGATTGACCTGATCTTTCAGGAACGTGAACTCGAAATTGCTCGCTTTATCTGCCGGAAATTCTATCGCGAATTTGTTTATGAAGTCCCGGACGAAAGTATAGTTCAGGAACTTGCTTCTACATTCGTTGCCAATAACTTTGAGATCGAGCCGGTCCTTCGGTTACTACTAAAAAGTGGACACTTCTTTGACGATCAGGTCATCGGTGCGAAGCTGAAGACGCCGATGGAGATGATGATAGGCTTTTACAAAGAAGTTATGGCAGAGTACGAGAGCAACCATGTTCAGATCATCGCATGGGCATCATGGGAAGCGGAGCAGGTATTGCTAAATATTCCGAGTGTCGCCGGCTGGCCACGCCATCGAAACTGGATTGATACTCGCACGATTCCGGCACGATGGGGAATAATTGATTGGATGGTATGGGTTGGCGAAGAGTCCGAAAGATACTCCCTTGACCCATTCATGAATCAGCTGGTTGACACGAGTGATCCATTGGTTGCATTCAAGTTTCCGGTGGCCATAGTCGAAGCGCTGTTTGCCCCGCACATAGACATGCTGGACATCGAAAATATCACCTCGGAGTTTGCGGGAGACCTTCAATCGAATCCTATTCCGGATGAAGTACTCAACGGCCCCGAGTATGCTATCAACCTGGCAAAAATGTTCTTGTCGGGTGTGCCGTGGTATGAATGGAATCCGTTCAATACGGAGCTCGATTGGATCCGACGACTATTCATCGCGCAGATTACCCGGCTCCCAGAATACCAGATGACGTAATACAGTATGTGTGATCATAAAAATATACTGACAGGAAGTCGTCGCCATACTGGTCGACTTGGAAGCCGTATTGCAGACGGAGCGGCTCACGACCAGGACCATAGCACGTGGTCCCGTCGCAACTTTCTTTCGTCGCTCGGAATCGCGGGCTTCGGGTCAGCATTTGTTCACGGAGGTATTCCAGTCAGGGCGATTGCCCAGTCTCTTGTATCGCATTCACTTGCCGCGCAACCATCGGACCGCATCCTGATACTCATACAACTGGACGGGGGCAACGATGGTCTGAACACGGTCATTCCGTTCAACAACGACGTTTACTACAATGCTCGCCCCAGTCTCGCTATCGATCGTGCGCAGACATTACAAATAACCAGCGACCATGGCCTGCATTCGTCGCTGAGTTCCTTTCACAGTCTCTACAACGAGGGTAAGCTGGGAATCATTCAGAATGTAGGATATCCGTCTCCAGATCTTTCTCATTTCCGAAGTACAGATATCTGGGCGACAGCATCCGATTCCAATGAAACAATCTCTACAGGATGGATGGGCAGATATCTTAACGATATGAATCCGGATTTCCTGACATCACCACCTGAGCATCCACTCGCGGTTCAAATTGGAGGCCCTGGATTGATGTTCAGAGGTCCTGATACAAATATGGGGATGTCGGTCCGTGATCTGGACCGGTTCATTCAGTTTATGCAAGACGGTCGCTTCTATAACCTGGAAGGATTACCCGCCACGCCCGCAGGGGATGAGATGTGGTTCGTTCGAAACACAGTCAATTCTGCGTTCAGGTATGGCTCGGTAATCCAGGAGACAGCAGAGAGCGGAACGAATGATGTCGAGTACCCGGACAACTATTTGTCTGAAAGTTTGAGTGTCGTTGCCAAGCTGATAAAAGGAGGACTGCAATCAAACATCTATATGGTCACTCTCGGAGGGTTCGATACGCATGCGAATCAGGTAGACGATCACGCTGCATTGCTGGCCCAACTATCGGGTGCGGTTGCATCATTTCTGGAAGACATCCCCGACGGTCCGACGAAAGACAATATTCTGCTGGCGACATTTTCAGAGTTTGGCAGGAGGATAGAGCAAAATGGTTCGGACGGGACGGACCACGGAACCGCGGCACCGATGTTTGTGATTGGTAACGGTGTGAATGGTGGATTCTTCGGAGATGAACCGGACCTCGACGCACCCGACGCTGGCGGGAATATGGTATACTCAACAAGTTTTCGTCAGGTCTACGGAAGTATTTTGTCGGGATGGTTCGGCCTGGACGCGGCCGGTACAACAGCGGTCCTTGGTGAGAATCCGGAACCACTCCCGCTGTTTGCAAGCGGCACAGCAGTGGTAGGCGATTTCCCGACCGTGTCGAATTTGAAGGTTCACGGCAACTATCCCAATCCGTTCAGTGAGTCTACTACAATCTCGTTTAGTATCCCATCGCGGGCGTCCGTACGCCTTCAGGTATTCGATATAACAGGCAAGTTGGTGCAGACACTCCTTGACGAGCCTGTGAGCGCAGGAGAGCACAAGGCTACATTTCACGGGAGTGGCCTGGCCAGCGGGATTTATCTCTTCAAAATCACGGCCGGAAAACAGACGGCTGGCGGAAAAATGCTTCTCGCTAGATAGGTTTGCAGAGGTTTCTTGTGGATTCTGTTGCGGGACCAGGTTTTTTTGCGTTTCACATTTGACAACTTCCCTCCCGAATCCCAATATTGCAGTGCGGCAGATACGTGTAGGGGTGTGACGAATATCAGTGGCAAGCGTGAAATGACGATGTGGAATCAGTCGCAATTCTTAGCGATTCATCCACTTCAGAGATTATCATGCGGAACTCTATCTATGTAGCCACCTTGCTCCTCGTCGCCAGTCTATGTACCGGTTGCCTCTCAATGGAAGCTATCCAGGAATTCAACCGCCTGGGTCTCGGGCTCGCCTGCGACTACGACACTGATGGCGGCGGATTGGAAGCCAACTATATGTTCGTCAATATCCTCGAAGGAGTAGCTGTCGGACCGACACTGGAAGTTCTTCGTGGCAAAGAGACGCACGACTACAGCAAGCTTGATTTCAAGACCGGTGGTGGAATAACTTCGGAAACGAAGTACAACGTGGTAAGGGGAGCTGTTCGGGCGACCTACCCTGTTGCCGTGTCAGACAACAGGCCGATATCGGTCTATCCAATGATCAGGCCTGGTGTTTATTATTGGTCAGCTCGAGATTTTGACAGTACCGAAACTCTGTTCACGGTCGACTTTGGAGGAGGCATCGCCTACGGACCCGTCGAGCTGGATTTGTTCTCGACGATCGATGGACCGAACTTCAGTACTCGCCTGCGATTCAATATTCCGTTATAATCAGGCGCTTGCGGCCTCGAGCTCGACGTCCAGTATTTTTGAAGGGCTTCCGTCGAAATGTTCGGCTAACACCTCGGCGATCATTTCTTTGACGAGGGCCGTTGTGTCTTCGAGCTCTGAGTTCGGGACGATCGTAACATCGTACTGCTCGGCTTCTTCAATCAGGAACGACTGAAGTGCCCAAATTGAATCGAAGTTGTCCATGTAGCGTTGAGACCGACGCGAGGAGATTTGTTGTCCTCGGCCCTTAAGCTGTTTACGAAGGTTCTTGCGCTTCGGAACTGCGATCAGTATCGGAACAACGATAGCATCGGTTTCTTTATCGAGGTCTCGCATCAGCTGTGGATGCATATGTATGCCCTCGATGATGACTGACACGCCTTCAGTCACAGCTCGCGTCATCACTGCCGAGATAGCAACGCCAACGCGTTCTGCCTGGGTAAGGTAGCCGACCTCCAGGGCCTGTCTGTCTCCGTCACCCTGCAACTGGCTGTTCGGAAGAACTTTGTACGCACAGAATGACGACTCGTGGAGTGTTGGCAGCAAGCGTTTGGGCATCATGAGGCGCATTACTTCGCGAAGCATGTCCGTCGACTGGGTCCTGACGATATTCAAACGGTGCGAGAGGTCCGCACTGATCGTGCTTTTTCCCGAACCCGTAGTTCCGCCGATGAGGATGACAAGTGGTCTGCCGCTTCGGGTAAATTCCCGCCACAGGAGATATCTCTGAGCGGCTTCTTTGTCCTCGTACTCGACAAGGTACTTGTAAACCAGTCGTGCAATGATCGCGGATTGAATCACCGGGCGACCCAGGCTGCGGACCTTTTCCTCGACGGCGATGACAATAGAATTGACAGACTCATGCGGCAAAGAACATATTTCCAGGCTCTGCTCAATTTCTGAACGAGAGAAAGGGTTGGACACATCATCGCGTCCGATGACCGTTAACGCAAATTGTTGGCCCCGTAGTCGATATCTCGCCAGAACCTCATCGTACCCCAGCTTTTCCAGTCGCGAGATTACAATCGACTTCAGGTCCTCGGTGCTGACCTCGCCCTTGTTAGACAGCTTTTCTCGCGTATGATCGGCGACCTGGTAAGCGTCGTCAAAAGACAGGCCTGCCTTGACAAGCGACCTTGTCAGAATTCCCCTCAGGAAGGGGACTTTTTCGCCTTCAGATTTATCGACTACGTATAGTGCCATGATCCAGGAGATCTAATTGCTCGCGAATAACGCCCTTCTGATACTTCGTGAGGAGTAAAAAGATCAATTGCGAGCCAGTCGGTTTTGATTAATATCGTCCGACCTAGATATTGTGAAACCATTTTTACAAAATTACTTCTCTATGCACGACATCCTGCAAGCCTTGCGTTCGTGGAAGCCTGACAGATCGCGAGTCCTTACTACAATTGATGCTCATACCGGAGGGGAGCCGCTTCGCATTATTATCGACGGATATCCTTTTATAAAAGGTGACTCGATTCTCGAAAAAAGGCGGTATTTGGCGAGCAATCTGGACAAAGTGCGAACCCGGTTGATGTGGGAACCGCGTGGTCATTCAGATATGTACGGTTGTATAATTGTAGAGCCCGAACTGGCCTCGTCCGATTTTGGAATCCTTTTTTTACACAACGCCGGGTACAGTACGATGTGTGGGCATGGGATAATCGCTGTTTCAGTAGTTGCTGACAAGTTGCTGTATGGGGAATCGGACAAGCCCACGATAAAGATTGATTCGCCGGCCGGCCCTATCACAGTGTTGCGAAATAAGCGTGCTGGTGCCAGCGCGACGTTTCTGAATGTCGCTTCATATGTCTCTCTCCTCGACGCAAAAGTAGATGTCCCCGGTCTCGGCCCTGTGAGGTACGACCTCGCGTTTGGAGGGGCATACTATGCTTTCGTCGAAGCAGCGTCAGTGGGATTGACGTGTGTTCCGTCGAATACAGACGAGCTTATCTCTGTCGCCGGAAAGATCAAGGCGGCAATTACTTCGAGCAGCAATATTATCCACCCCGTACATCGGGATCTCAGCTTTCTGTATGGTGTGATTTTCACTGATGAGTCACCAGACGAGAGTTGTCACTCCCGTCATGTGTGTGTATTTGCGGATGGGGAGGTCGACAGAAGTCCGACAGGCACTGGAGTCAGTGCACGCGCCGCTCTTCTCGTCGAGCGAGATGAGTTGTCGACGGGTCAGTCTGTAACTATTGATAGTATTTTGGGCAGTAAGTTCAGGGTTAGTGTTGCTGCGTTGACCAGATACTCGGGTTACCGAGCAGTAATTCCCGAAGTAACCGGCACAGCATTCATAACGGGGCGGCACGAGTTTTTCATAGACGAAGAAGATCCGCTCGCGGACGGATTTCTATTGAGGTAGTTGAGATGAGGTTTTTAACATCGGCCGACGTTGAGAAAGCACTTCCGATGAAAGTTGCAATTGACTTGATGCGGCGAGCATTTATCGACCTTGCGAATCCTTCCGCACATGTACCAGTTCGTTCGGTCATTCGAATGGGTGACCAGTCCAACCAGCGAGCGCTGGTAATGCCGGCGTACTTACCGAGTTTTACCGCCGGTTTAAAGTTGATTACCGTCTCGCCAAACAATTCGCAGCGCGGATTACCGACTTCGCATGCTGTAGTCGTAGTTGTCGATCAGGACACAGGAGAAGTGAATGCAATCATCGAGGCCGAGGCGTTAACCGCTATCCGTACCGGCGCCGGTTCCGGTTTGGCGACAGACCTTCTCGCCAGTTCCGACGCCGCGGTTGTGGCCATTTTCGGCGCCGGCAAGCAGGCAGCCACTCAGCTGGAGGCTGTATGTGCCGTGAGGCCGATTGAGCGTGCATTAGTTTTTAATCGGACTATTTCGAGGGCCGAGCAATTTGCCGAAGTAATGAGCGGCCGCCTCGGAATCGAAGTAGTCGTTGCGCACGGCGATGGACTGCTCTACGAAGCCGACGTTATTTGTACTGCGACGGCGTCGACGAAACCAGTATTGCATTCGCAGCATTTGAAAGCTGGTGCGCACATCAATGGTGTTGGCTCATACCGGCCAGACATGGCTGAAATTCCCGAAGATGTGGTGGTCCGGTCGTTCGTTGTCGCCGATCATACACCGGCGTGCCTGACTGAGGCAGGTGATATCATTCAGCCCATCCGGCGTGGGGCTATTACAGAAGAACATATCATGGCGGACCTGGGAGAGATCCTGACACTGGGTATGCCGGAGCGCCGTCCAGAACATATCTGGACCTTCTTTAAATCGGTAGGTAATGCGTGTCAGGACATCGCATGCGGTGACTACCTGGCCCGATATGCGGAAGAACACGATCTGGGACTTGTCCTGCCGACGTGAGTGTCTGCGAACTTACCTAGAATCTGCCAGATTCGCTGAATTTTTCATTGCGTCGTACGCCCACGTTAGTGTAAATTTGCCAGTCTATGCCTTTTGCAGGCGGATCCCGTAGCTCAGTTGGCAGAGCATCTGACTTTTAATCAGAGGGTCGCAGGTTCGAACCCTGCCGGGATCACACAGTGTTTATTTCCACACTCATTGCCCGGGTGGCGGAATTGGTAGACGCGCCGTCTTGAGGGGGCGGTGCCCTTCTGGGCGTGCTGGTTCGATTCCAGTCCCGGGCACATAGGAAACTCGGCCCTGCGGGGCCTCGGGAAGCGTGATTCGTGATTTGGGATTCGGTCTCGAACGCGGTTCTTTCCTATTCCCGGATCCCCACGCAGCGCCCTGATCCCTCTTACTCCGCCATCGCCGTATTCAGGAAATCGTCGAGTGGTTTCACGGCCTTGAACACTTTTCTGCAATGGGTCAGGAAATCCGGCGTTGTTACCAGTTTGTCTGGAAATCTGTGATAGGCGACGAAGCTCTTGTGCCGCAGCAGGTCGATTTCTGGATGGTCTTTGGCGTACCCTTTCGGCGCTGTCTTGAGTTGTTCTCCTTCCAGTTGGCCGAAATATTCCCGAAAGGATTTCGCTCCTATAACCTTTCGGAGTGGGGCTGCGTCGTAGTCAATTTCCTCCCTGATATCCTGAAGCCATTCTTTCGAAGGATTGTACGCTCCTCCAGCGAGCACGCAGTTGCCCGGTTCGATATGTATGTAATATCCTGCTCCACGATCAGGCTCAGTTGTCCTGGGAATCAGCCGGGCTGCCATAGATGTTTTGTAAGGTGCCTTGTTTTTAGAGAATCTGACGTCTCGGTAAATACGAAAAACACACTTGGAAGCATTCAGCTGCAAGATGCGCTCGTCGAATTTTCCAATCTCTTTGATAGCACCGGCTATGAGATCAACGAAGTCAGCTCGAGCCTTTTCGTATCGTGATTTGTTAGCCTGGAACCAATCTCGATCGTTGTTCGCTTTGAGGTCCTTGAGAAATTTCAAAGATTCAGGGCTAAGGTGCTGCATGTGTCGCCGGGTATTAGGTTGTTGAACGTGCTGGAGTTTGACTCACCGTCGGTTGGGGAGTCATCAATATACAACGGCGGCTCGCAAGAGCCGCCGTTTGAATGCGCTAGGTGTCCTTCTAGGTCATCGAGTGAAAAGCTACCCGATTACCTTCTGAATCATTGAACTCGGCGTAAAACCCGTTTTCTCCAATGCTGGTTTTGGGTATGGTAACTTTGCCACCAGCTTTCTCTACGCGACCGAGTGGGACAGCGAGATCATCTCCCCCGTTCAAATAGACAACTGAACCATGCGTGCTGGGCACACAACCCTCGCCTGATACTACGGCTCCTCCTACTACACCCGGTTCTGTTCCAGGGAGAAATCCCATTCGAATCGGTCCTCCTATCTCTTTCATTTCCTGGACTGTGCCGCCAAGCACTTTACTGTAGAAAGTGCAAGCCCGATCAAAATCGGTGGCAGGAATTTCGAACCAATTGATAACATTTGCCATTTTCTTTTCCCATGCTTTTGTGAACTGATGCACAGCAGATAGTGTGTGCGTGGACGAAAAGTAGGGTGACGTTCTAACCTCCTCAAATCAGAATGCACGAAAACGTAGGAGTCAAATATGATGGTATCTATTGGTAATGTATTCATAATAGTCGATTATGGATGAGATAATGTAGGAATCTAATGCGAAAAAGAGAGCAACTTTTCGATTTGATCAAGTCGATGTCACCCAGTGAAAAGCGTTATTTCAAGCTTTACTGCGGCCGCGAAAATAGTGGGGCTAACTATCTCTCCCTCTTCGATGCAATCGATGCTCAGGAGAGTTATGACGAACGACTAATAAAACAGAAATTTGACGACCAAAAATTTGTACGGCAGCTCCATGTCCTAAAAAATTACTTGCAAACTCTCATCATGAAGAGCCTTCGTCAGTTTCACTCGGAGGGAAGTCGGGATGCGGAGGTAAAGAACATGCTCATCAATGTCGAGATACTCTTCAACAAAGAGTTGAATCAGCACTGCATGTGGGAGCTAAACAAGGCACAGAAGATTGCAGAAAAGTTCGAATTATTTACGGCACTTGTTGAGATTCACGATTGGCGCCGGCGTCTGAAGCAGAATGCTAGCCCGCACGCGTTCGATTCATTCCGGATCGAAATAGATGCGCAACATTCTGCCATACAAACTCTCAACAACACTAATGTATATCGCAAGGTTATCGTGGACCTTTCGGATGCAATACTGAATGGCTTGGACGACGTTGTGGACAACGAAGAGATATTGGATGACGTTTCCAACGCAAGGAGCCTTGAAGCTCGTGTCCTTCATGCTAACGCTAATTACTTCCGCAAAATTCAGTTAGGCAACACAGAAGACGGGGATGAAATTATCCTGCAATTGATCACCGAAATGGAGTCGAAGAAAAACCTGATAGAAGCATCCCCTTCTTTATATCTGTCGACGATAAATAACCTGATCAGCTATAACGTTTTTAACAAGCAATACGAAAGGGCACTTGCTACAATCGAACGGAGCCGCGCCATCATCGAGAATATTCGCCTAAAGTCTGAGAATCGCGTTCTGATTAAACAGGTACTTCGCACCTACAATATAGAACTTGAAATATCTCGAGACACGCGAGCATTTGAGCAAGATCCAACTTCTATCGAAGCTGTTGAACGATTTGTAGATCGGCATCAGAGGAAAATGCCGACAGAATATCTGATTTCATTCTGGTTTCAGTTGTCCAACATCCGGTTTATGCAAGGAGATATGGATGCGTCTTTAGAATTGGTAAACAATATTATCCAGTACAAATGGAAAGCTACCAGGCTTGATATCCAGCTATACGCCAGGTATCTAAATCTGATGATACATCTGGAGAAACAGAATCTGTTCGTCCTAAGATATTTTGTGGATGGGACTCGGAGATTTATCAACAAGGTTAAAGAGCCAGACGAAATTGATAGAATTCTTTTGTCCTTTTTCTCACGTATCAGCAAAGTCCCTCTTCTTCAGTACCGAAGAGAATACATGGGCCTTTTTGATCAGCTGTTTCCCGATGGAACGCCGATCAACAAGGCTCTTCCTGCCCTGGACTATATCGATTTCAAGTACTGGCTGGAGCCCAAAGTGCGATAGAGGTTGACATCGTCACTCTTTGTAGACTACGCCTTCCTTCATCACGAAGGACACTCGCTTCGTGGCGCCGGCATCTTTCCGGGGGTCTTCCTGGACGGCCACAATGTCGGCGTACTTACCGGGCTCGAGCGAACCGAATTGTTCGTAATGACCGATCAAAGTAGCAGCATTTACCGTAGCCGACTTAAGCGCTTCCATGAACGGCATTCCGGCTTCAACCATATATCCGAACTCGAGTCCATTCTTACCGTGGGGGAACACACCGGCATCTGTACCAAAAGCGATCGGGACACCACGCTTGTATGCACGTCCGAACGTTCCCTGGATCACGGGTCCGATCTCAAGTGCTTTGGCGGTTACCATGGGTACGTAGTAGTTGGCAATCTTCGCAGAATCAGCTACGCTTTTGCCTGCTGTAATTGTCGGGATCAAGTAAGCGCCGTGTTCGATCATAACATCCATGGTCTCCTCGCTCATATAGGTACCGTGCTCGATGGACATGACGCCATTCTGCACCGCGCGCCGCATTCCCTCATCGCCGTGCGCATGGGCCGTAACTTTGAGGCCCAAACTCGAAGCTGTTTCGACAATCGCTTTTATTTCTGCATCAGAGAACTGCGCCGAGGTACCATCTGCGGCGATCGATAAGACGCCAGCTGTAGCAGTGATCTTAATGTGATCGGCTCCTCGTTTGGCTGCAATTCGTGTAGCTCGGATAGCGCTATCTACGCCGTCGACGACACCATCCGTCTCGTCGGGAGTTCCAACGAAATCTTCGCGATAGCCATTGGTTCCGTCTGCGTGGCCTCCAGAAATAGCGAGACTATTACCAGCTACAAACATTCGGGGTCCAATCACATCGCCGGAGCGGATCGCATCTCGCAATGCGATGTCAACAAGATCAGTACCGCCAACGTCTCGTACCGAAGTGAATCCTGCGAGTAGAGTTCGTTCAGCATATTTGGCTGCCATCAAAGCACGCCTCGGCGGAGTAATCGTAAACTTGTCAATGTATCCGGCCTTGCGACTCTCGCCACTCAAGTGAGTGTGCATGTCTATCCAGCCAGGCATGACAAAGTGATCTTTCAAATCGATCACACGGTCGGCTGTTTTCACACTGACGTAACCCGGTTGTACGGAGACGATGCGGCCATCTTCAATCAGGATAGAGACATTGGTTTGAGCGTCCATACTGACTCCAGGGTCGAGGAGAGTTCCGGCGTGTATCAACACTTGCTGTGCAACGAGTGGTTGAATCGAAAGGGCCAGGAGGGCCGCCAGGGTGAGGCATTTGATAGTCGAAGGGGTGCGTATCATGAGTGACCAGATTGCTTGCGATGTGGGTATGAATCGAAACGGAGTCTGGTAGAAATATACGTTTTCTCATGACTCGGCTCCATTTTGTATTTGAAGATAGCCTTGAAAAAAATCGGTAGGGGCGAACAGCCTCCGCAGCACCATGTTAGGCGATTCTAGGGAACGGATCCAAGAGTGGCTATGGGTAAACTCCTCAGGTGGAACAGGTACAGCCGTGCTCCGTTTGTTTGTCATCGCTATGACCGTGGTATTACCTTGTTAGACAAGACACATCAAGCGGCACCAACTGCATTTTCTATTCAAAGGTGTAAAAGAAAACCATGGTCTTTGATACGAGGACGTGTTTTTGTTCGGTACATTAGACAGATGTTGTCGTTAGGAGTTTTATGATTGATACGTTATCACGGTGGGCGACGTTGCTCGCGAAAGATCCGGTAGAATTCTTTGAGCGTCTGCAGATTGTTGCGGACATCAAAATCGAAGGTTATTTCGGTCATCGACCAGAGTACGACGTTGTAACGTGGGATCAGGCATTGAAGTATTTGTCGGCTCATTTAGGTGAAGTCAGTGATGAGATACTGGCAGAGTCGGCACTTGCCGAGTTAGAAGCTTCTATTCAGGAATCGATTCGAGATTTCGATCATAGCTCGATGCCTACTCCCATTATTTTCAATGCTGACAGGACACTGGCAAAGCTGTGCTACTTGCTATGTCGGCTTATACAGCCGGGCACCGTAGTGGAGACAGGTGTAGGTTACGGAGTGAGTAGCGCTCATTTCCTTAAGGCGATGGAAGTGAATGGAAGTGGTCGGCTTATTAGTGTCGACTTGCCACCGCTGAGGGAAGGCGCTGAAGAAATGGCGGGTTATCTCGTACCAGACGATTTACGTGGTCGCTGGGATTTAAGGCGAGGTAGTGTGACGCGCGTTTTCAAGGAGCTGATGCCGACGCTCGACGAGATCGGAATCTTTTTGCACGACAGCGCGCGGACCAAATCACTCATCGATTTTGAATTTGATTCGGTTTATCCGAAGATGTCCAAAGGTGCCGCCATACTGGCGAACTCGATCCAGTGGAATTCATCCTTCAAAGATTTGGTAGAGAAGACGACTCCGGATTTGCACCTTCATATCAAGCAGCTGGATAAGGAAGGGGTGACCGGAGTTTGTGTGTTTTAGTGATGGTTAAGAGGGAAGAAGGAAGAAGGAAGAGGGAAGAGGGATGACTGATGGCTGCGAGGCCGTAGGCCGAGCCAAGCCGAAGGGCCGAGCAACCCCAAACCGTCTTTCCCGCGGAGGCGGGAATCCATCATGGGTGGAGTTGTTCGAAGTGTCTTGAGACAATGATTTCGTTGAGCTACTTGTCAACTTGCTATGTACTTTTTCATGTTCTTTGGCTTGATCCAAAGAACCAAAGATCAAGACTGGACCCGCTGGTCCTGAACTGGGTGAGGTATGAGGAATGAGAAATGAGGGGATGGGTTACGAGTTAAAGGAGTGATGAGTCACGCCTTCCGAATCACGTCTCCCGAATTCCGTACTATTCATGACTCGTGACTTATGACCGCGAGGCCCGAAGGGCCGAGCCACCATGACTGCGAGGCTGGAGGCCGAGTCTACCATAGATACTTCGCTTTCGCTCAGTATGACAAAACTATTGTA
>CBDUKH010000025.1:0-34313 GCA_965367755.1 uncultured Rhodothermales bacterium | reverse complement strand
AGCGTAACCGACGAAATGATGACGAAGACGACGGTAGCTACAGCTTTACTGGTTTTCCATGTTTCGCCGGCAAGCGTATTAAACGTTCGATCCGATGCACTATTTTCCCAGGAGTCATAACTGATGGTCAACAGCTGTCGGAAAATGTTTGATCGCAGATGATGTCCGAGCCTGGCATCAAGGAGTCCGTACAATATCTGGGTACCGAAAGATAGAGATGCTTTTACAACGATTGCCGCAAGGATGCAGATAGAAACAACAAGAAACCTGCTATCATCCGGGACGTCGTTGAAAAGACTTTTCAAGAACTCGGCGAACCAGTTTCCGGACGTTGCATCTGTCGCTGTGTTTCCGAACTCGTTGAGCAGGGGAATGAACAGGCTCACACCGATTCCCTCTGCCAGAGATGAGAGGACACCAACAACTACGATACCGACGAACAGTGCCGGATGTAGTCGCAGATACGGGGATAGCTCCGAAAGTACGTTCCTGCCTGGCATTATTGGCCTGCGTGCAAATCGGTTGCAACCGATGTCTTCTTACTGATTGGCGTTCTCTGTCTTGAGTTGATCGAGTAATGAGTTAACCGTTCCCACCGGGCGAGACAAATTCGATCATAGGGCTTCCAAGGCTTCCAGTCCCATGAACCTTTACGTTCCTCATAAGATGCTTGAATAGGATAAAGCCATTTTTTCCTGAACGAATATTTTTGACGGAATTGTATCCAGCTTTCGAGGTCTGGCCATAAGGTTTTCGTTACAGGTTGTGCAAAGAATCGAAGGATGCTCTTACCATAAAGCTTGATGAGCCCGGAACTCAGTATCGACGCCGGGTCCGAGTAGATGGACTTGTGTATCCATTTGATGGCGCGTCCGGGCCTTCGGACGTTATAACTTCTGCTTGCGAGATACTGATAAAATTTTCCTCTCGACCAGGCAAGGATCGAGGGAGCAATGTCGGGATAGTTTTCAGCTATCTCGTCCAGTATTAAGCTATGCGAGCGGGCCATAGAAACACTGTTCGCTGACATGCTGGTAGCCACGGACCTGTAACCCACCAGCCGGGCATTCACCTCAGCAAAATCGTATTCGGCAGCAATCCGGAGATAGAGGTCCCAGTCCTCACACCCTTCTCCGTCAAGAGCACGAAGGCGGGTGGAATAGGCACCCACTTCTTCAATGCTGGTACGACGAATAAGCGGGACGCTAGCATTGCCGACAAAATTTGTATACAAAAGGCGGGCAAAAACATCTCCAACAACTCCCCAATGTTTGGCTTGTCCAAGCACGTCACCCCGCTCATTAATGCCTACCCAGGAACAGTACACAAGACCTACGTTCTCTCCCGATTCTTGCATGCATGCAACCTGACGCTCCAGCTTTTCCTGATACCAGATGTCGTCAGCATCAAGCGGTGCGATATATTCGCCTCTTGCTCGATGGATAGCATAGTTCCTGGCTGCGGCCACTCCGCGATTGCGTTGCTGGTGGATACTTATTCGGTCGTCGCGACTAGCGATGGATGTGGCAATATCGACGGACCGGTCTGTCGATCCATCATCGACGATTAGGATCTCAAAATTTTGATACGTTTGCGCCAGTACCGAATTGACCGTCTGCTCCAGGAATCTCTCGCCGTTATAAACAGGGATTATTACGGAGACCAGGGGTCCCGAATTGTTGGTCCAATTGGTGGACTGCTCTCCATTGAGAGATACTGATTCTGCTGACATCAGGTGTCCGGGTTTAATCACGGCTCGTGTCGGAACAACACATTGTGCAGCGCACGGTACTATCTGATTTACACTATCTGATTTACCGGGCGCCTACGGATCAGGCTTAGGTGTAAAGACTGCCTGGATGGACTGAGTCACCAAACAGAAATTGCGTTCAACGCGGATAGCCGGTGGAGTGCTCTGTGTCGGAAACTATCCGGCGCCTTCTGTAGATTTTCAAAGTGCCTGGCTACGAGGTTTTAGATCTGAAAGATACAATATTCTCACGAGTACAAGTAGGCAAATCGTAAGCCTACCCTCATGACCGCAGGTCGAAGCTTCGCATCCTCGAAACAAGGGGACGTGCTGACGGCCTGATATTTAAACATTTATGCAAAGGCCGACAATCTCTCGATCTGATCGAAGAACCCGGGGAAGGATACAGCAGCGCAATCGCTGTCGACGATGGTCGTCTCTCCGCTGGCCACGAGGCCGGCGATGGCCATTCCCATAGCGATTCTGTGATCTCCAAATGAATCGACGGTAGTACCCTTAAGAGTCGTGGGTCCGGAAATTTCGAATCCATCCTCGAATTCAGTAATGTCTGCACCCATGGCGCGCAGGTTGATAACGATGGCGTCTATTCGGTCGCACTCTTTATACCTTAGCTCACGTGCACCCCGGACAATGGTCTTACCTTCAGCCTGCGTGGCAGCGACGGCAAGAATGGGAATCTCATCGATCAGGTTTGGCACGAGGTCTTCGGGGATTTGTATGCCATGAAGTACAGATGTCTCCACGCCGATGTCGGCAATTGGTTCGGCCGAAAATGACCGTTCACTAACTATAGTCATCGATCCACCCATCGCGCGCATGACCGACATTAGTCCGGTCCTCGATGGGTTCATTCCGACTCCTTCGAGAACAAGTTTACTCTCGGGCACTATCATGCCCCCTACCAGAAAAAAAGCGGCTGCTGAAAAATCTTTCGGGATAACCCACGTTCGACCGTCTGGAATATTTGCTGACGAACACGAGATAGCTCGAGCATCCCCGAGTTGGACACTGTCGAGTCCAAGCATCCGCTCGGTGTGATCGCGGGAAGGGATGACTTCGACAACTGTAGTTTCCTCCTCGATTGACAACCCGGCAAGTAAGACGCACGACTTAACCTGCGCCGAGGCCACAGGCAAATTGTAGGTTATGGGACGAAGCCGCGAACCAGAGATATGGATTGGAGGAAAGCCCTCTGTCAGGGTTATCCGAGCACCCATTTCAGTCAGTGGGTCGGCAATCCTTTTCATCGGTCTTCTGGAAAGAGATTCGTCACCGGTTAGCACTGAATCAAAGTCGCAACCCGCCAGGACGCCGGCAAGCAGTCGCATTGTTGTGCCAGAATTACCACAGTCGATAGGCTCTTTCGGCGCTGTAAATCCTTTGATGCCGCTACCGACTATGTGAATACCCGCGTCGTCGGTATGCATTTGAACACCTAACTGCCGTAAAGCAGCGAGAGTAGTTTGAGGGTCGGCAGACTCCGGATAATTTGCGACAATACTTTCACCTCTTCCAATAGCGGCGAAAATGGCGGATCGGTGAGCGATAGATTTATCTCCCGGAAGGTCGGGTACACCTGCAATACCTGGAGATTTGAAAACCGTATATGTAGACGACAAGATCTTCTCTTAAATAGTAATTTGTGGCTGCACTTCTTCGAGCAAAGCCAGTTTTTCATAACGTGAAAGGAATGCGTACCTGAATCCGTTGAGCGCAATGTTCGTGATGTCTCCTGCGGACACGCCGCACAGCTTGTGGGTACGCCAGAGCTCTTCGGTGACTGACGTCCTACTGAACAATCTGTTGTCCGTATTGATCGTCACGGGAACGCCAACGTTTACATACGTAGTTACCGGGTGTTCTTCGAAGCTGGGTACGACATGTGTCTGCACATTACTCGTAGGGCAAATTTCTAGCGGTATCTGATGGTCGATAAAGTATTGCATCAGCGCTTGATCTTGCTGAAGAGTTATGCCGTGTCCGATTCTGTGAGCCCCGCAATAAAACACTGCCTGATGAATGGACTCGGGTCCGAAAGATTCGCCGGCATGGACGGTTAGATTTAGTAGGTGGTTGCGCGCATAATAGAAGGCGTGCAGGTGGTGCTTTGGAGGGTTGCCTGATTCTCCTCCCGCAAGGTCGAAGGCAACGACGCCCTTGTGTCGTTCTTTTACGGCAAGTTCAGCCTGCATCAGCGATGAACTTTCGAAGCGATCGCGCAGGCCGCAGACGATGATAGAAGTCTTGATGTTGAATTCCTTTTCCGCCAGCTCCAGTCCGGCCAGGACGGCATTGTTTACCTGACGAAGAGTTAGGCCGCCTTCGGTATGTAGGATTGGAGCATAACGCACCTCGAGGTAACGGACGTTTTCGGCGGCGTTGTCAGCCGCGAGTTCGTAGGCGGCGCGAACCAGGGCGTCGCGCGTTTGGAGAACCGGGATCGTATATCTGAACCACGCCAGATATGCTTCCAGCGTTTCAGAGTCATCAATTTGTTCGAGAATCTCCCCGAGTTCGTCAAGGTCGTGAGACGGGAGCAGGTCCAACTTGTCGTTCTCGCGCGCTAGATCGACAAGTGTTTCGAGTCGCAGCGAGCCATCGAGGTGACAGTGGAGCTCGGCTTTTGGCCAGTTAAAGATTCTATCGCGAGTAAGCGTATTCAAATTATGAAGCCAGTTGGGTAAGGTTGGAGTTAGCAGGTACGTTGAATATAGAGAAACGTTCGTGCTGAAGCGGGTATCGGCGGGCGGGGTGGCCTCGAAGGAACACGTCCAGAGGGCGTTCGTTTTTGAACGAGTCGGATAAAGCGAATTCGATCAAGAAAGCAAATTTGACTTAGAGTAGCTGCTGACCGATAATCATATTGTGTTATCTTGCACGAGCGGGTACAACCACCAATTTTACGAGGCAACAAGTTATGGGTACATTAGGACCGATGGAACTCGTCCTGATCTTCCTCGCCATCTTATTGATTTTTGGCGCCAAGAGAATTCCAGAAATTGCTCGTGGAATGGGCAAGGGTATCCGAGAGTTTAAGGCGGCCACAAAAGATATCTCGAGCGAATTCAATGTGGATGATTCTGCATCTCAGCGAATACAACCACCACGTCCTCCGGCACAGGGAACTCCAGCTCCGCGCGAGTCTACCCAGACCGGTTCCAGCGATCAGGCCTGACGCTCGCTTCGTCTCCCAATCATTATTTATTCCGCTAACATCGAATGAGCAAGTCGGAGTTCGATGTAGATCGAATTGCAATTGAGAATGGTACCTCGACGGTAGCCTCCGTTGTAGAGCGGTTTCTAGGGCGCATCGTAGCCGATAATGATCGGCTCAATATCTTTACCCATGTCAACCCCGAGGCCATTGAAGACGCCAGGGGAATTGATCGTCAGATAGCAGCAGGTCAGACCCTGCCATTGGCGGGAATGGTCATCGCGGTCAAGGATGTCATCGCCCAGAAAGGCAAGCCGCTGACCTGCGCCTCGAAGATGCTGAGTGGTTTCACTTCCCTGTACACGGCGACGGCGGTACAACGGCTGATAGATAACGGAGCTGTAGTCATCGGCCGGACCAACTGCGATGAATTCGCCATGGGTTCGTCGAATGAAACATCGTTTTATGGCCCGACTCGAAATCCTCTTGATGAAACGCGGGTACCGGGCGGATCCAGTGGAGGCTCGGCAGCTGCCGTAGCTGCAGGAATGTGTCATGTGGCACTGGGTAGCGACACGGGCGGATCGATTCGACAGCCAGCAGCTTTTTGTGGTGTTGTTGGGTTGAAGCCGACATATGGCCGGGTTAGTCGCCGAGGTCTCGTAGCGTTCGCTTCATCATTGGATTGCCTCGGACCCATAACGGCGAGTGTTCAGGACGCGGCTCTGGTTCTTCAGACGATGGCGGGGATGGATGTGGATGATGCTACGTCGGCAGACGTTGACGTGGCGGATTACGTGGAGGCTATCGGGACATCTGAGTTGTCCAGACTGAGAGTGGGTGTTCCCGCGGAATTTGAGACGGGAAGATTGCCGGAAGAGATACAGCGGGCGCTGGCCGCGAGCCGGGGAAAGCTGGAACGCCTGGGAGTCGAATTCGACGAAGTTTCGTTGCCGCACACCGAGTACGGGATTGCTACCTATTATATTCTTGCAACAGCTGAGGCATCCAGCAATCTGGGGCGATACGATGGTATTCGATACGGCCATCGAGCGCAGCGGGCACCGGATGACAGCCAGATATCTGATAGTGAAGCTTTTTTTACGCTAAACAGGTCGGATGGATTTGGGGAAGAAGTGAAGCGCCGGTTGATGCTCGGTACCTATGTGTTATCTGCCGGATACTATGACAAATACTACGGTCGTGCCCAGTTTGTGCGATCGCGCATTCGGCAGGACTTCGAATCGGTTTTCGAGAAAGTAGATGCGCTGCTTGTTCCAGTAACGCCAGGAAGTGCTTACGAACTTGGCGAGAAGCAGGACGATGTACTCAGCATGTATCTGGATGACATATTTACGGTAACGGCCAACCTCGCTGGAATTCCGGGAATCGTGGTTCCGGCCGGTGAAGGAGCCTCAGGTTTACCCGTAGCCGTTCAGCTACTGGGAAATCATTTTGAAGAATCAACTATTCTGGCGCTGGCTTCAGCGCTGGAAGGCATTAATAATTAGAAAATATCGATGAGCATTCTCGTAGACAATTCAACCCGCCTGGTCGTTCAAGGCTTTACAGGTAAAGAGGGTACATTTCATTCTGAGCAGATGATTGAGTACGGCACTCCTCTATTTGCCGGGGTAACACCTGGGAAAGGGGGAGCCAAACATCTCGATCGTCCTGTCTTCAACACAGTTTCGCAGGCTGTTCAGAATGAAGGCGTGAATACATCGATTATCTTCGTGCCGCCTGCATTCGCGGCAGATGCCATCATCGAAGCTGCTGAGGCTGGGATAAAAGTGATCGTCTGTATCACAGAAGGTATTCCTGTCAACGATATGATTAAAGCATATCGATATGTGCGCCGGCGCGGTGTCCACCTGATAGGTCCCAATTGCCCTGGTATCATCACGCCAGGTGAAGCCAAGATCGGGATCATGCCTGCAAATATTTTCTCGAAAGGGTCGATTGGCGTCATATCACGGTCAGGGACGCTGACCTATGAAGCCGTCGATCAGCTGACGCGAGAAGGATACGGTCAAAGTACGGCGATCGGCATCGGGGGAGATCCGATTATTGGAACGCGCCACGTTGATGCCCTGAAACTCTTTGCAGCAGACGACAACACTGAGGCAGTCGTTCTCATCGGTGAAATCGGCGGCACAGCGGAAGAAGAGGCTGCCGAGTACATAAAAACGAGTATGAAAAAGCCGGTTTTCTCTTTCATCGCGGGTGCAACAGCGCCTCCGGGACGTCGAATGGGCCATGCAGGAGCCATTATTGCCGGCGGAAAGGGAACTGCAGAGGATAAGTTTGCAGCCCTGGAAGATGCTGGCTCGATCATAGTGAAGAATCCAGCCCTCATCGGGTCGACCGTTAAAGAACACCTGGCCTCCGTGTAGCCGTCGTCACTCCCTGAGGGGAGTCAAAGAATGATAATATCTGACGCGCGATTTATTCGCGGGGTAGCGCGCCGTGAGGATCTTCCCACCGACCTGCTGCCAGAGGTAACATTTGCCGGCCGGTCGAATGTCGGCAAGAGCTCCTTGATCAATATGCTGCTCGGGCGCAAATCGTTAGCGCTGACATCGGGTAAACCTGGCAAGACGCAGCAACTGAACTACTATTTGATCAACGAAGAATTCTATCTGGTAGATGTTCCAGGTTTCGGCTACGCGAAGGTATCCCGGGAATCCCGGAACGCCTGGTCCAAACTTGTAGAACATTATCTCCTCAATCGACCGACCCTGAGGGTTGTTTTTCAGCTGATCGATAGCCGTCATCCACCGACGAGTGTTGACACTGGATTGTTTACGATGCTGCGTGGCGTCGACGTACCGCATGTTATCGTGCTGACAAAGTGTGACAAGCTCTCGTCAAATATGCGCAACAAGCAACTGCGAATAGTAAAGGAGGCGCTCGGAGAATTAGGAATGGAACGAATTGTTATCCCATCATCATCAAAAACTTCTATGGGGAAAGATGAGATCTGGGAGTGGATACAAACCTTTGTGTAATCATTTATGACAAAAGTTTTAATTACTGACAACATACACAACGTGTGCGTCGAGCTGCTTAAGAATCAGGGATACGACATTGACATCGCGACGGACGCAAGTCCTGCCGAACTGCTGGAGAGGGCAGTCGACGTTGACGCCTGGGTAATTCGGAGTGGCACTACCATTACCGAAGAGATGATACAGGCTGCTGCGAAGCTTCGGGTCATCGGCCGCGCCGGAGTGGGAGTCGACAACGTGGATGTTGCGGCGGCCACTCGCAGGGGTGTGATGGTCATCAATGCACCGGACGGCAATACAATTTCGACAGCGGAGCATACCTGCGCGATGCTTATGGCCCTGGCGCGCAGAGTTCCTCACGCCGCATCGTCGATGTGGGATGGAAAATGGGAGCGTAAGAAGTACGCAGGCTCGGAGGTCTATGGTAAAACACTCGGAATTGTTGGGGTTGGCAAGATTGGCCGCGCGGTTGCGGCAAGAATGCAGTCGTTTGGCATGACCGTCGTCGGCTTCGACCCGCTCCTTTCAGAAGAGCACGCCGAAAAGATTGGTATACGGCTATTGCCCGTTTCCGAGCTGCTCCAGCAAAGCGACTATATAACCGTTCATACACCCCTTATTGACAGCACCCGAAACCTGTTGAATGACGAGACTCTCGCTCAGTGTGTACCGGGAGTCAGAATCATCAATTGCGCTCGTGGGGGAATAGTCGACGAGATGGCGCTTCTCCGAGCACTTGAGTCGGGGCATGTTGCTGGCGCCGCGCTGGATGTATTTGAGATGGAGCCACCCGATGAGACTCGGCGGTCACTGATTGAGCACCCGAACGTTGTGACCACGCCTCATATAGCGGCTTCGACGGCAGAGGCTCAGGAGAAAGTAGCGCGACAGGTTGCCGAGCAAGTCGTCAATGCGCTCGAGGGGAGGGCCGTTACCAGTGCCGTCAATGCCGCTGCCATTTCCTCGGCGGCAAGTCCGGAGATCAGACCGTACATCCAACTGGCAGAGAAGCTCGGAAAGGTGGCAGCACAAATTCATGGAGAGGCGCCCGTTAGGCGGATTGCCATCGTGTGCAAAGGCGATCTGGTTCGCCGCTATAAGGACGTACTCTTGATTGCTGTCGCACGTGGCGTGCTATCCCATCGGTTGTCTGATCCCGTCAACCTGGTAAATGCTTTGGCGTTGGCCGAGGAAGCCGGCATACCGCTATCGATCGAAATGGAGGAGTCGAGGACAGGTTATACGGAGGTCATTGGTGTGCGACTTGAGGGAGGCGAGAAGACGAATAGTGTTGAGGGCTCAGTTTTCGGGTCCAATGACGTTCGAGTAGTAGGACTGAATGGCCACGATCTGGAGCTGCGGCTGGAGGGCAATTTCCTGGTCTATCGCAATCAGGATAGGCCCGGAATGCTGGCGACGGTCGGGGGTGTATTAGCCTCGGCATCCATTAATATAGGGTCGATGGCTATCGGCCGAATGGAGGGGGAGGGCATGGCGCTATCGGCTATGCAGATCGATGATTTGCCGGAGGAGGGATTATTGGACTCGATTCGGAAAATCGAAGGGATTGAAGAGGTTCGTTTGCTGAAAGTCTAAAGAGGCAATGCAGCCTCTGTGAATAGGGTAAGAATTGACGACTGCAAAATGGTCTGCCCTGAGCAATCGCAAGAGTAATTCCCTTGACAAACGGGCAAAGCGCCTCTATATTTTCAAACCGAGTTATGAAAACTTTGGGCTTAAATCGAATAAAAACTAGAATAGAGACCTAAGCACTATACAGTTTTGAGACAAAGCTACTGCTAATCTATTCCCAGCTAGGCCGTTTATTAACGCCTTTACCCTCAGATTTATTGTCTGCCTACGGTAGATTTGTTTGAGGGTTGCGATTTTTTTACGGTAGTTGGCGCCACAGGCGTGGCAGTCTCATCGATTTTCGACCGAAACAATTTTATTAACAAGTTTGAGGGTGTTGTGCGGAAGTTCCGGACGGGCCCTCATGTGCCACACATCACTGTACTAGAGGAGGTAGCATATGTTACGTAAATGGGGCATGCTTGTAGTCGTGCTGCTCGTTACGCCGATGCTGGCCTGGTCGCAGACAACTGGCAAGGTTGCCGGTCGTGTGTTAGATCAAGACACGGGTGAGGGATTGCCCGGGGCCAGTGTAACGTTAGCGGGAACACTGCAAGGTACTGTCACGGACATCGATGGTAATTACTTTATCATTGGTGTAGCCGTTGGCTCGTACGATGTTCAAGCATCCTTCGTGGGTTATCAGACCGAGACCATAACAGGTGTCGAAGTTAGTTCTGGTAAAACAGCGGAGATTAATTTTCAATTGTCACCTGGTCTGGAGTTGGACGAAATCGTTGTAGAGTACGAGCGACCACTCATTCAGAAGGACGCCATCGGTGTTCCTAAAGTTGTGACCAGTGAAGACATTCAAAACCTTCCCGTGCGTGGTGTGGCCAGTGTAGCCGCGCTGCAGGGTGGCGTTGTTAGTAGTGAAACATCCAGCAGCTTGTTCATCAGAGGTGGACGAGAGCAGGAAGTAGCCTACTACGTTGATGGTGTCAAGGTAATTGGCGCTGTCGCGGTACCTACGCAGTCAATTCAGGAGCAGGAAATGCTTATCGGATCGATCCCCGCTCGATACGGTGACGCGATGTCCGGTATTATCAGTATTACGACGAAAACAGGTTCGCAAAAATTCTTCGGATCTGTTGAAGCTATTACGTCGGAAGCACTTGATGATTTCGGGTATAACACTTTCTCTGCTACTGTTGGTGGACCGATTGTTCAAAATCGTGCTTCTTTCTTCTTATCTGGTGAGTTCACCGATAATAAAGATGCAGGGCCACGAGCGATTGGATTCCCGCAGATCAGCGATGATTTGTATGACTTCATTCAGTCAAACCCACAGGTAGTCTCAATCACGAATGATGAGACCGGTGAGATTGACTTCGTGCCTTTCCCTGGCAACTTGATTGACAATCAGGACTTCATCGGAACGGACGGCGAACTCGCTGCTCCTTCTGCTGATGCTATTGCGTTGATCAACGTACCGGAAGGATGGCATCTTACGGATGCTCACCCGCTTCCGCTTAGTGCGCCTTCTACTTTCACGGCTGAGGACTTCTCTCGCGAGAATGCTCGTCCGTCAAATAGTAATCAGGCGTTTACTCTTAATGGTAACGTAACCTTCAACCCGATCGACGATATTCGTATCCGATTAGGCGGTGGTTATGAAACCAGCGAAGGTGAATCCTTCAGCTATCTGCGCTCAATTTACGCGCAGGATCGCATGGGACGCCTTGAGCGAGACACCTACCGGATGTCAGGCGCGTGGACTCACTACCTGTCAAATTCGACGTTCTACCAGTTGACGGTAGACTTCTCGGATTTCAAGGGAGTTAACTACGCTAATGGATTCTCAAACAGTGTCGAAGACATCGTCAACTATGGGATCTTAAGTAACCCTGCGAACTCAGTTGCGCAGCGCTACTACTCATATGACGAAGCCAACGACACGTACGTCCAGACTTACGAAGACGCCAACCTGCCGAATACTCGTGACGTCCAGAATACATTTGCACCTCCGGGAGCAAGTGGATTTGGATTTTCACAGTTCCACAATCGTCAGTTTGGTTTCCGCGCTAATGCAACTACCCAGGTAGGTCTGCATCAGCTCGAGTTTGGTGGCGAATACCAGCAGAGAACGAACAGATTCTACAGCACAGGTGGTGCATACGCACTCGCTAACGTTGATGGAATCCAGTATCGCTTCCCGACATCAGATACTGATTCACTGGGTGTTGACTTTGGTCGAGTAGACAATAGCATATTCTACTATGGATATGACTATCTGGGCTTAAACGAAGTAGATAACCAGGATCTTGCAGCATTCACATCGGATGCCGACAACAACGCATACAATATTGAGCCTTACCGCCCGATCTACTATGCCGGCTATGTTGCAGACAAGATAGAGTATCGTGACATCGTGCTTCAGTTGGGTCTACGTGTAGACGTATTTGACAACAACACGCAGGTGTTGTTTGACCGATACAGTCTGTTCCCGATTCAACGTGCAGGCGAGCTTAGCAGCGTACCATCGAATATTGGTGACGACTTTGCTGTCTACTACAACGAAGCATCAGGTGCTGTCACTGGATATCGCGACCTGGATGGAAACTTCTACCTTCCTTCTGGACAGAATGCGGATCGTCCTTCAGACGTCCTCACGAACGCAGCGCCCCAACTGCGGACTGATGGATCTGGAAACGAAATTCGCAGATTGACAGATGAGGTCTTCGCAGACTACGAGCCACAGGTAACTGTTCAGCCTCGTATTGGTGTTACGTTCCCGGTTACTGACCAGGCGCTCTTCTACGCCAGTTATGACGTAGTATCCCAGCGACCTTCTGAATTCGTTATTGATACGATTCAGCAGTACAACCAGGCAACAGAGCGTTCGAAGCGACTTAATAACCCTGCACTGCAGCCAGAAAAAACTGCACAGTATGAGTTAGGATTTAGACAACGTCTGGGTCTTCGTTCAGCTGTTCAGATTTCCGGTTTCTATCGTCAGATTCAGGATAAAATCCAGCTTCGAATTGTTCAGAATGCATTCCCTGGTAACTACCAGAGCTATGAGAATGTTGACTTCGGTACCGTAAAAGGTGTCGAGTTCGAATATGACCTGCGCCGCACACGTGGCGTCCAGTTCAATGCGAACTATACATTGTCATTTGCCAAGGGTACTGGAGCCGATGCTTCTTCTGTTGCTCAGATTGTCTGGCGTCAGGAAACGAATCCATTCTATCCTTCCTTCATCAGCCCACTTGATTTCGATCAGCGTCACAAGTTTAACGCCACGATCGACTATCGCCTGGGTAAAGGAGAAGGTCCACAGATTGGAAGCGCTCATCCTTTCGAGAACTTTGGTATAAACGCGGTTGCCACAGTTGGTACCGGTCTACCATACACGAGAAGGAATGACAACAGTCCTCTGTATACATCCTTCAACGGATTCTTGCAGGGTGGTCTGAACGAAGAGAACATGCCTACTACATCGCTGATCAACCTCAGGGTTGACCGTAAGTTTGCCTTGGGTAGTGCTGATCTCACGTTGTTTGTCTGGGTGCAGAATCTACTGGATTCGGATAACGTTCAGGGCGTGTACTCACAGACTGGTGAACCTGACGATGACGGATTCCTTGCTCTCCAGGAGGGTGTTGATGCCGTCAACTCAGTACGAGCCCAGAGTGGAGAAATCGGAGCTCAGAGCTTTGTAGACCACTACGGTCTTGCTGCTCGGACGCCGTTTAACTACGGTATTCCAAGACAGACACGTATTGGATTCCGCTTGAACTTCTAAGAAAAGAATGACGACGTTGTGGGCTTCACTTCGGTGGAGCCCACGGCGCCGATTCAATCGAAATGCTAAGCACAAACTGGAGATATAAACCCATGCAAATGGTTAACAAGTTGAGCTTGTGGCTTGTTCTTATTGCATTTGTCGGTTCAACAGCTGCGTTTGCAGATGTTGATAAGGACAAAGACAAGAACAAGAACAAGTCCAGCAGCACTGAAAATCTAAGGTCGTTCAAGACGCGTCCGGATGTTGGTACATGCAACCTCGGTTCAGCGGCAAAAGACCTTGATGGTAATAATATTCGTGCGCGACTTTATAACAACGGCGCGCTTTTCTGGAAAGGATCTGGCAACGTTTATACTGTTCCAAAGAACGGTGAAGCGAATGCCATCTTTGCCTCAGGTATCTGGATTGGTGGTTTGGATTCCGACGGAGATCTTCGTTTTGCAGGTACTGCATACGGACCGTTCGAATACTGGCCTGGTCCACTCGATGCCAACGGCAATCCGCCAGCTGATTGTTCTGTGTTCGACCGCATCTATAAAGTGACGCGGACCGACATACAGGATTATGAAGAAAATGGCGTTGCTACCGCTGACCTTCAGGATTGGGCCTGGGAATTGGGCGCTCCTGTAGTTGACGGCGACGGCGATCCTAACAACTATAACCTAGCTGGTGGTGACCGACCAGAATTGATCGGTGAGCAGACAGCATGGTGGGTAATGAACGACGTCGGAAACGTAAAGGGTTGGTCGCAGACCGAGCCAATCGGACTCGAAGTTCAGGTTACTGCTTTTGCGTTTAACACAGCAGATGCCCTGAATAACACGACGTTCTACAAGTATAAGCTGATCCATAAAGGAGATGAGCCACTTATCGATACTTACTTCGGTATCTGGAGTGACCCTGACCTTGGAAACGCAGCTGATGACTTCGTAGGTAGCGACCCGACCCTCGGTCTCGGTATCGTCTATAACGGTACTGACAACGATCAGGGTTTTGACGGCTACGGAACGAACCCTCCGGCGCTTGCCTATGACTTCTTCTCAGGTCCTCTCGTACCCGATACTTCAAACGGTGGAAACAACGTTTGGATGGATCCAGATGGAACTGAGTATCCGGGCATGATGCGAATCGGTATGCAGAAGTTTGTCTACTACAACAATGACAGCTCTGTACAGGGTAACCCGACTGGTTCCTCAACGGACCCGTACAACTACCTTCGTGGTATTTGGAGAGACAACACGGGCATGACATTCGGTGGAACAGGATACGGCGGTTCAACACCGACCAACTTCATGTTCCCAGGTAATGCTGCCGCTCGTGAGTACTGGAGTGAAGAAAACACGGACGGACTTGGCTCGCGTAACACGCCTGCTGACCGTCGTTTCCTCCTTTCAACTGGTCCATTTACGTTGAACCCTGGAGATACTCAGGACATCGTTTATGGTATCGTCTGGAGTCAGTCAGTTAACAGGTTGGCATCGTTTGCGCAGTTGAAGTTCGACGATATCCTTGCACAGGGTGCGTTTAACAACAACTTCCAGATTCCTCCTCCACCTGATGCACCGGTCGTTAACGTTGAAGTATTTGACAAGACTGTTCTGCTCGACTGGAGCAACCGGCCAACGTCGAACAACTTCCTCAACGGATACGATGCACCGAGTGCGTTCCTTGTTGATTCAAATCCTCCTGATGGAAACGTCACATATACCTTCGAAGGTTACAGGATTTATCAATACAACTCTGCATTCGACCAGGTAGGACGAGTTATCGCCACGTTTGACGTAGCGAACCAGGTTACAACTGTTGTTGATGAAAGACTTGATCTCGAATCAGGTGCGGTAGTCACCGGTGTAGTAGCCAACGGATCGGACTCGGGCGTTCAGAACTTCTTTGCCATAGAAAACCTGACCAACTATCAGGATTACTACTTTGGAGTTCAGGCGTACGCATACAACGGCAACTCACTGCCGAAAATCTATGCTAGCCCGATCGTTAGAGTGAATGCTTCACCTACGAAGTTTGACGCAAGACGAGGTGGAACAAGCTTCCTTGCTGATCGCGGTACAACAATCGAATCAGTACGAAGTGCTGGTACGGGCGATAGCTTTGGCGTGCTCGCTGATGTTGCGGATCCTGCTAAAATAACAGGCGACGACTACTCAGTCAGTGTATACGAAGTTACCTATGCTGATACCGACTCTACGACAGCAACGGTTCTGACATACAACATCACAAACGCAACGACTGGAGAAGTAATTATCAACGGCGAAGATTATTTCAATGCCAATGGTAAGTTTCCTCCATTCGGTACAAACCTCCTTACCAAGGATGGTCTGTCGTTTGGTGTAGATACAGCACCTGCTGACTTCAAGAACTTCTTGGCAGTCGCAAACGGTGCAGGACCAATTACCGACGGTGGTGGCCCAGGCGGCTCAACCGGCGGTGCTGCAGACTTCCAGGGCTTCCCGGTACCGGAACGCGCTGGATCGAATCAGCAGGTTGGACCTGGTATCTGGTTCTACGCGACTGGTGATGTAGGAACAGGCGCGGATTACAACAACGTGTTTATTCCACGGTCCATCCGTAATGGATTTGATCCTGTAGTCCCATGGGACTGGGAAGTACGCTTTACGGCTACTTGCTACAATGCATGGCGCACGGCGACTGATGCAGGAGATCCGTTCGCGACTCCGGCAGATGGTTGCTATGCCTATGACCGATTTGGAATCTTTGGGGATGATCGTCCTCAACTGGTACCGTTTGAACTATGGAACATCGGAATCGATACTGCTGATGATCCAAGTGACGACTTCCGGGTGATTCCTGCGGTTATCGACTGGGAAGGTGACGGATATGACCTGCAGTTCTTTGATTCATCGGTGTCTGGTGCTGACAACGATCCTGAAACGGACTGGACGTACTGGTACCTGCCATGTAATGCTGGCTGCACGGAGAATGACATGTCACCCGGTACCGCAGGGTACGACAGGTGGCAGACTGATCTGTTGGCTGGTACATCGTCCACGACGCATGGCAATGAGATCATGGCTCGTTCGGTATTTGTAAACTGGAACGGTGGTGCAGTCTCGGCTGCAGCGGACAAAGCAGATTACCTTGCAAACGTTGTCAATCAAGACATGCCGGAAGCAGGTTCAATCTTTAGATTCGTGACTACCAAGCCACTGGCTCCGGGTGATGTTTTCTCAATCAGCTCTTCGGATCTGGTTGCGGTAACGGACGACGAGACGGCTGCAGCGGATGCTATGGATCTGATTGGTATCGTACCTAACCCGTACAAAGGTTCTTCAGCCTATGAAGTAGACCTGACCTCGGATAAGGCACGGTTCACGAACATGCCAGAAGTTGCAACTATCCGCGTGTTCTCATTGGCTGGTACGCTAATTAGAACCATGGAGAAAAACGGTCCTTCAGCGATCCTTGAATGGGATCTCGAAACACAAGAGGGTCTTCCACTTGCGAGTGGTATGTACCTGATTCATGTCGAGGTTCCTGGCGTTGGAGAAAAGGTCATCAAGTTCGGCTTCATCAAGAAGCGTGTACAGCTTGACCTGATATAAGAACGGGATTGGAAGGTGGTCGCCGGCGAATCGCCGGCGGCCAACCCCGATCCAAAATTCAATCCAACGTGATCGTTTGTACGGACAAATTTGAAACTGTGAGGTCATTGACCATGAGATCTAAAAGAGGAACCCTCTATTTAATGGTTGCCTGCCTTTTTCTACTGATAGCAGTAGATGCGAAGGCTGGTGACGAAAAGCGTCGTGGTACGGCCGGTTCGGAGCAACTTCTGATTCCGCTAACCGCTCGTTCGACCGCGCTTGGACAAGCCACGACAAGTGGGCTGACCGGCATGACCGGTTTGGAGGCACTGTTCTCCAACCCAGCCGGCCTGTCGCTTAACAATGGCACCAACGCCATGTTTAGCCGAATGGAGTATGTCGCCGATATCGGTGTCAACTACTTCGGTATTGCACAGCGTTTGGGCAACAACAACATCGCGCTCACCGTGAGTTCGTGGGACTTTGGTGATATTCCGCTCCAAACCGAGCTGAATCCTGAAATCTCCGATGTCACCTGGACTGCAACGTATGTTACAGTCGGCGCATCCTACGCACGTAACTTCACCGATCGTATCGCGGCCGGTTTCACCATGAAAGTCGTCAACGAACGTATCGACAACGTTAGTTCTTCAGGAACTGCGTTTGATGCTGGTATGACGTACACCGTCGGTGAAACAGGACTTCGATTCGGCGTTAGCTTGAAGAACTTCGGTCCATCCCGTTCATTCTCGGGTACTGGTCTCGTAAGATTCGCTCAGCTGCCGAATCAGAACCCTGATGCACAGCCTGCGGCTGTTATCGTTGAAGGTGCTGATTACGAAATGCCATCATTGCTGAACTTCGGTACAGCATACACTCGGCAACTCGGATCAGGTGCGGTCGTAACTGTCCTCGGAAACTTCCGCTCTAACTCGTTCAGCCAGGATCAGTACTCTGGTGGATTAGAGCTTGGATTCCGCGACATTCTCTTCATTCGTGGTGGTTACCAGTACGAAGAGGATATGGACCTGACGTTCTACAACGGTACTAACTTCGGTGCCGGTCTTAACCTCGACCTGGGTGGCAACACTCTGATCGTTGATTATGCTTATCGCTCAACAGACTTCTTTGACAACGTTCAGATGGTAACTGTCAACGTCGTTCTGTAAATCAGTCGATAAAAGGTTTTAGAGTAAAGGGGTGGGCTTGAAAAAGCTCACCCCTTTTCTTTTGTGACGAATCGGGAACGTAAAACATCTAGCGCGTATTTTCGATGGAATGCCATCCATCAGAAAACAATGTCGAATAAGAAGTACGCCGTCGGGATTACTTTTTTCGTAGCTGCGATTCTTCTGTCCTCGTGCCGCTCGAACGAGAGCAACGTTATAGGAGAGACGGAACGCCGTCTTACGTTCGCAAACATTGAATCTGCAACAGCATCATACGTCGGCGATGCTTCCTGCGCCTCATGCCATTCAGAAGAGTATGCCGGCTTCCAGAACCATGGAATGTCGCACTCATTTTATCCCGTTCGAACGGGCGACCGCCCTGAAGACTTTTCGATCGATCCCATCTACCACGCCGCGTCGAACTTCTACTACCAACCAATTGAGATAGCAGGAGAATACTTTCAGGAGGAGTTCAGACTTGACTCCGCTGGCAAAAAGATCCACAGCGTAAAAAGACGAATGGATTATGTTGTCGGCTCTGGTGGAGCAGCATACACTTACCTCACGAGCGACAATGGGCACCTGTTTGAACTCCCGCTGACATGGTACACTCAACCGTCGAAATGGGACTTCAGCCCCGGCTACGAAGCGACTAATCTGCGATTTGATCGCCTGATTCCAGATCGCTGCATGGCCTGTCACAATAGCGTCCCTGAAGATGTCCCAAATCTGGAGGGCAAGTATGTCACCTTACCAGAAGGAATCGGCTGCGAGCGTTGCCATGGTCCTGGTTCGATCCACGTTGATGAGCGGCTGTCAGATCCGGACGTTTCGGGAATAGATACTACAATAGTAAATCCTGTCCACGTTTCACTCGACCGAAGGCTGGACGTTTGTCAACAGTGCCACCTGAACGGTAGCGTGGACGTACTTCGGGAAGGAAAGTCGGCTTTCGATTTTCAACCGTCTCAATTGTTGTCGGAACACCAGGCGATGTTCATTGCACATGACAGTGATTCCTCGGAAGTTCGAGTTATCTCACACGCAGACAGGATGAAGCAGAGTGAGTGTTTCTTGGGGACGTTGAATTCACCTGCTCCTTTGGAATGCACGACCTGTCACGATCCGCACGCGGGATTCCGCGATCAGGGATATGCATACTTCACTCAAACGTGTTTGTCATGTCACCCGGCCGATGAGCTGCTGAAGAATAGACCCCCAAAATTTACTGAAGATCATAATGCGCAGGCCAATTGCATTTCGTGTCACATGCCCAAGGCACCGGCGCAAGACGTTCCCCATGCTTCTTTCACGGACCACTTTATTCGAGTAGTGGGAGAGGATAATGCTGTCCCGCTCGGCATTCCGGACGCCCTCACAAGCCGCGAAAGTAGGATGGTCGCAGTCTTCGATCAGGATCAGAACACAGAACAAGGCAGGATCTACGAAGGTATCGCATTAGTCACGCATGGTCGCCATAGAGGGGATCTCGACGCGATTAGAGAAGGAATCAGCTTGTTGGATGGAACGCCACCGGATGAGTTTCCGAAGGCACAGTTTATCCTGGGCCTGGGGAATCTGTTCGTAGGTAATGTGCAGGCTGCTATTACCCCGCTTGAAAACGCTGTTCGTCTGGACCCCGATGATCCTGAAAAATTAAATTCTCTTGCCCAGGCATATGAAGCAGAGAGTCGTTCTCCGGATGTCATCGAACGTCTCTATGTTCGCGCGCTCGATATCCAACCAGCGAACACCGAGATCAGATTAAATTACGGGCGATATCTGCTGGCAGTCGGTTCCACAGATAGAGCAATTCGCCAGTTTGAGAGTACTATTCAGGAACGACCAGCCTTCGCTCAAGCCTACTATAACCTGGGAACGGCTAAGCTGCAAAAGGGAGACATAACATCGGGCCTTAACAACTTATACCTGGCACTGGCTCTTGACCCTGACAACATTGAGGCGATGGGTAACGTCGGGTTTGCTCATGCGACATCGGGTTCGCTAGACAGTGCTCAGGTTTACTTTGAGAGAGCGGTGGATACCGACGAAACGAGTCCCGTCGCCCTTGGCAACCTGGGCGCGTTCTATCTGAATAGTGGGCTACAAGAAAGTGCGATAGAAATCTTGTTGCAGGCCGTCGCATCGCAACCAGATTTTGCAGATGCACTTGCGAATCTTAGTCTTGCCTACTTTCAGATTGACGAGCATACTCTTTCGCGAACCTACGCTGAGCGGACCCTGGAAGTAAATCCCGACAATCAACTCGCCCGACAGATTCTGGAAGCACTATAGAAACCTACTTTACAAGTGGCAGTCGTAAGAGATGTGGTGGTTCGAAGACATATTCGGCGTTTAGTGTACCATCCTGCCTCGTTCCTCCCCACTGACTGTTGCCGACAAAGAAGAAATCGGTTCGATGGACAACACCAAGTGTCGGCTCGTCAAAGAATGGATTGTTGGACTCCAGGACCTTGACCTCATCAATTTGATTGTGGGACAACCCGGATAGTTGTAGGATACGATGGGGCCGGACACCATTTTGTATCGCAATCAGCGTCCCGTCGAAGAAATAGATCCCGTCAATTCCAAGCAAAGTGTGTTCGGTAGATTCACGTAGGCGCGTGATTGCCTTCGTGGCAAGGTCGATTGAGAAAACTCCCATTGTATAGTCGGCAACATAAAGTCTTGCCAAACGATCATCGACAGTAATCCCCTGAAGCGACAAGAACGGGCCGGGCTCGGTAATTCTTGAAAGGGAATCGGTGGAAACGCTGATCTCATAGACGACGTTTTCGATGCTGTCTGAAATATAGACGGTTCCATCCGAACCTAGAGTCAGATCTCCCCAAACATGAGAGGTGCTTCGGTCGGCCAATTCGTATCGCGAGATAATGTCCCCTGTGTCGACATCAAATTTGTACACCGCGGCGCGACCGACGGAATCCGGCTCGACATCCCGTGTTTGTTGCATGGCGGATGTGCACACCCAGAGCCACCTTCTCGTCGGGTCGACGGCCATTCCAAACACACTCCAGAGACCGTGTCGTCGGGATTCTACGAACGTTGTTATTTTTCCGTCCTGAATACGATCAATTTTACTTTTGAAGATACTTCCGAGGAAAAAGGATTGAGTTTGGGGGTCGTAGGCAATGCCTTCGGGAATAAACTGTGGATCAGTTAGCGTCGAGAGTAGCGTTGCGTTGTTTGTCGGAGACGAGTTGTGGGCAATCTTTTCTGCAATGCCAGCAAATTCGGGGAGTGAGGTAATATTGGTGAAGTCAGAATCCTGCGTAAAATCAGCGGCAAGTCCCAGGTCGGCAAACCTGTTAAGCGTTGCAAGTGCATCATCCGCATACCCGCCCTTGGCATACATCGCGGCGAGGTTATAAACAATCGAGTAGTGGTTTGGGCGAAGCGAGTCAGCTGCTTCGAAATGAAGGATTGCGCTTTGATAATCATTTTGTTTGTAGGCCTCGATGCCAAGGCGCACGCTGGTGCGTCCTGCCTCAACATTGGCTGGCTGAGCAATCAGCATCAACGGAAATAATAGGAGCAGTGTTGTAATTGCAGCTAAACAAAAAACCTTGTCTTGATAAAGCATCGCTACTGATGATTCGTTTATGTAGACAGAGTTTAAGCTCTATTGGAGAAAGTATACAGGGCAAACTATTGGGTTGGATTTTTGCAGCGCCTGTGGCTTCGAATGGTATGTGAATAGCCAGCACTCGAGCTGCAGTTCTTCCATGCACGAATGTGCCCGTAGAGTGTGCACTTTGGCGTCGCGGTCATAACAGTTTAAGGGCAAAACCGACCCGGCATAGAATGTGCTATAAGACGACCTGGTTGGCAGGACGGGCGAACCTGAGTGGGGAGTTTTGGTGCGGACGTGCGCCGGGGGGCCTCCACTTCCTCCTCCCCGTCAGCAACTTAACACGGATTCACACAACTCGCCAATGACTTTTTGCTAGAGACTTCCTAGGAAAAAGACTAGGAAAAAGTCTAGGAAACGTCACTGGTCCCGGTCGGCTGTGAAGAGTGGATAGACAGCGGCAACAATCATGACCTCGTCCGCTGCGCGCATCCTATCACCGTCTCAGTCAAGAATTAACTATTGCGCTTTGCCCTGAAAAACGATTGTAAGATCTCTGCAGCCGAGTCTTCCTCGATACCACCAATTACATCAACCTGGTGATTGAGTCTGCTATCCGTAGGTATCGCATACAGCGTTGAAGCACTACCTGCCTTCTCGTCGAGGGCTCCGAACACAAGGCGAGATATCTTGGACAGAACAAGTGCTCCGGCACACATCGGGCAGGGCTCCAACGTCACATACAAGGTACAACCGGCGAGAACCTTAGACTTGAGCGTGTCGCACGCAGCAGTTATAGCTATGATCTCTGCATGAGCGGTAGGATCTTTCAGCGTCTCTACCATATTGTGGCCACGACCGATAATGGAATCCTGGTAGACAACTACCGCGCCCACCGGTACCTCGCCGGCATCCAGAGCCCTTTCTGCTTCGCGAAGGGCTCGCTTCATCCACTTTCTATCTTGCTCGAGACTATGTACTGCTAGTGGATCCATAATATTATCGGCTACGTCCGGCGGGAAAGCGGGAGCGTCATACACCGCGGACCACCCCGACCGCGCGACAACTCTGTTCCTTCAAGCTTTATAGCAATCTTGTCGCCAGAGGTAAAGTCGCTCTGGTCATAGAACGACAAGAAACCGCGAGCCGTTACAACGCGATACCCATTGCGATGCATCATGTCAAACGTTTTCTCATTTCTCTCATAACCAACAACCACGCCGGGCGAGACCGCAAAGAAATTAGAACCATCCGTCCACTGTTCTCGCTCCTGATCAAGTTGTCGTTCACCACCACACGGGATGAATGTTATATCTCGATCTAACAGTTTTGTCATTGCATGCGAAACACTATCATAGATCGTAGCTCTCATCTCGTTGTCACCATTTAAAGAGTATCCCGCCACGTTCCCGATACCAGCTACGTCGATCAAAGGGGGAAACATTACACACTCATTCGGTGACGAGAACGTAAGTACCGTATCCAGGTGCATGCACGATCGCCGCTTTGGCAGATTTACAACTACTACGTGTTTGACCGCAGTTCGTGAGAGCAGTTCTTGTGTGAGCTTCATGACGCCGCCGAACGATGTCCTCTGTGAGTTACCAATAAGAACTATGTCATCGCTGGCTACTAGCAAGTCACCGCCCTCAAACGTGACTCCTTCGGGCAGTCGGATAAATTTGTCCGGCGTTTCGGCAAGGTCAGGATGATACTTCAGTGCCGTATTCATTATTACGGACTCCCGCCACCTGGCATCAGTTGCCGGGCGGCTTATGATGATATGGTCGCCGATCGCACATGCCAGATCCCTGGTGAACATCAGGTTGGGTAGGGGATTGAGGGAGATGGGTAACCGGGACTGTCCCGTCAGCGCAAAATCAAACAACTCATTCCCCGTAAATCGTATCAGCTCGTCCTGCACCGCACGAATGCGTCCATCGCGATCGTGTTCACACAGCTGATCAATGAAATCGGCGCGGGCATCGGATAGCTCGAACGCATTTCGCAGCAGGTCGCTAATCTGGACCACACCGGATGAGCCTCCAGTTATTTTGGCAAAGATGCCGCACATCAGTTGGTGTTCCTCACGAGCCTTCTCCAGGAAGAGGATGTCCTCGAAAAGAAGATCCTCGCGATTCGCCGGGCTGACCAGTTCCATTTCAGCCCCTGGCGTATGAACGATGACTCGTTCCAGAAGTCCGGTTTCAGAAGTAATGTTGACCCGAAGGTCGGAGGCGACTTCACTCATTCAGCTTTAGCGAGATAGTGTTAATAACGTCATTATACGTTCGGCAAGCGGTGGCCACCATGGTCCCTGAGCCGGGAATTGTCTGGCAGGCGGTAGAACCATTATCGGTGCCTTCGATCTCGAAGTATACCTGCAAACCTGAAGATCACAGCTACGATCAGTAGCACGATGAGCGCCTTAACGGCGAAACCAAGCAAAAATCCTGCAATTTTGAGGACAAGAATCAGGATGATGATTCCAATGAGAAGCGCAATCGCCGATATAAGAAGTCGGAGGATGTTTTGTGGATCCATAGAGTGGATTCAAATACCTGATAAACAGTTTTTACAACTCATAGTCGAAAAACTCTGCGTGTGGGATGGCTGCACCAGTCGTCGAGAAACCTCCCACAATAACGGCGCGACCCGGAGCCAGCACCGTGGTAGTATGCGCGTATCGCTTTACAGGTGCAAAGTCATTCCCAACTGGAATGTTGATAAATCTACTGGCTCGTAGAATATACAGTTCAGAAGCATTTAATGCAGACGCCGGTCCCTGTTGGCGGCCGCCCCACATAAGAGCAAGCTGACTTGTCAGACGAGAAGTTGTGTGTTGCGTCCGGGGTGTGATGAATTTACCAACCTCACTGGTCAGGATTCCCTGGTCAGAAGTAAAGTCGACGACGAAGCTGACGTCCTCCCTGGAGTTCGACTCAAAACTAGAACCCGCAACCAGGTACCTGGACGGACTAAAAATGTCGTTCTCAAGTGGTGTCTGCGTGTGGCCTGAAACAGCATTCGGGAGATTCGGCCCAACGGCGGGACTCAAGGCGATCAATGTGTCCCCTCTAACCTGAAAGCTGCGAATGTCTGCACGCGTGTCTAGTCGAGATTCGGGTGAATATTGGACATCACCGATTCCCCCATATAAATCGACTATGACAATTCCCTCGACAATACGCACACTACTCGTATGAAACGCGCGGCGAATAGGGTCTCCTATTACGTGCATAGGTTCGAAAGAAGTATCACCCGGGTTGAAAAACTCAGCTTCCTCAACGAGATCAGATACCGAAGAGATAAAATCCGTCGAGGAGCCACCGACGATAAGGACGCGGCCATCTGGAAGGAGTGTTGCTGTATGCCCGATACGCGCGTGAACCAAAGCTCCGTTCAACGTCTGAAATGAGTTGCCACTTCCCGACAAGATTTCAGCACGATTTGTCGCTGGTCCACCAGCGGAGGTAGCCCCTCCCGTCAACAGGACATTCCCATTGAACAAAATGGTTGCCGCATGTCCACCGGTTGCAGTCTGTAACATATTCGTGCGTGGAGTGACCTGGTAGGTCAGATATACTCCGTACAAGGTGGTATCTGAAATAGACCCCGCCACGTCCATTACAGAAACTTCCAATTCATTGACGCCATTGATCAGCGCCCAATCAATACTCCATGTTCCGGTCTGCTCGTCCAATGTCATATCGACACCATTGACGGAGGCAGCCGAAATATCTCGAAACCCATCCGCCTCAATCGAAAGGGTGATGGTATCGTTCAAAAGAATTGAAGAGAAGTCTGGGCTCAATACCGTGATGTCAGGTGTTGCCTCGTCAGCGAACGGACGATTACAGCCTGCAGAGATTAGAATACTGCAGACCGCCAATGTTGTTAGGACCGTTCTTCTTCCTTGCCTCATAAAGCTTCCTCGTGGTTTGCCGTGGAACGCCTGACGAAGCATTAAGGATTCACTTCTAAAAGGGCAATCCTCCATCCGGATAGTCGACGCGATGCAGTATGAGGCCCGCTGCTTTGGCCGCCGGCCCCGCCATCCGACGGTCCCTGCTCTCAAGTACAGATTGGATAGATTCCGGCCGATGAAGGCCAGTGCCTATCTGAAGCATCGTCCCGACAAGGGCCCGCACCATACCGTGCAAAAACCTGTCTGCTGTGATCTCAAAAAAGTATTTATCATTCCCCTCTGCTACCCAGTTTGCGGACGCTACACTACAGACACGATTCTTCGTTTCTGATTTTGTCCTACAGAACGCACTGAAGTCATGACTACCGAGAACGTAGTCTGCCGCGTCTTGCATTCGCGAGATATCAGTTGATCGTGGTATCCATATTCGCGTACGACGCTCCAACGCAGAAGGAGTTTTAGAGATATAATATCTGTACGTTCGTTTGATCGCATCAAAGCGTGCATGGAATGCATCATCAACACTTATCACATTCTGAACTGCTATTGTATTCGGAAGGAGTCCGTTCAGGCTCTTGAAAAGCCGGTCACTGTTTAGCTCCGATTCAGTATCAAAGTGTGCTACTTGAAAACGAGCATGTACTCCTGCGTCTGTTCTTCCTGAGCCCGTCACTGATACCGAAGTCCTGAAGAACGTACCAAGGGCCTGTTCAATAGCTTCCTGGACGGTCGGACCATTGGGTTGAATCTGCCAGCCCTGAAAATCCGTGCCGTCGTATTCGATGATAAGGGCGTATCTTGGCATACAGATTAAACACCTTTGCTAATTCGGAATCGCTAAATCTTGGTTACTGACAGAATATATCTCACAGGTTTTATGGCATCCGGGAAATCCACTGTCGGCAGATTGCTGGCCACCAAGCTACAATATGATTTCCTGGACCTGGATGAAAATATTGAAGATGTTACGGGACAGCGCATTGCCGAAATTTTCGACACCGTCGGTGAATCCGGATTTCGATCTATCGAGAAACACGCGTTGGACGCCACTGCCACAAAACGCAAAACAGTGATTGCACTGGGTGGTGGAGCCGTAGTTTCCAATGTGTCGCTCCACTTTGCGAAATCTCATGGTATTGTCGTTTACCTGCGCGCCAGCGTACAAGTGATCGTCGAGAGGTTGAAGACGAGCTCAGAAAGACCTCTCGTTTCTAAAAACGCGAACGTAATCGACGACTATGTACGCGATACCATAAATGAGCGATCAGTGTTTTATGAGGCCGCTGATGTCGTTGTCGATGTCGATGCCAAAGTCCCGGATGAGATCGCGAACGAAATCGTATCAGTCATTCTCGGAAGTTGAATGACGTGACGGAGGAGGCATGGTTTTCGACTGAAAGAGATCGAATTGCGTATCGAACAGGCGAAACGACTTGCGATGAAGCTCAGTCGCGCCATGCAACGAAAGGGCATCATAGTGATGTTGCGTTGGATAGCCGACGTTACTGTCCCACCCGTACTCAGGATGTATAGTGGCAAACTCTCGCATTATTCGATCGCGCTCTACTTTGGCAAGTATCGACGCCGCGGCAATGGAGAGGCTAGTGGCATCCCCTTTGATCACCGCTCGCCAGACGACGGGCGTTTCCGGAGCGATATGATTTCCATCCGCCAAAACCAGGGTCGGTGCGGGCTTGAGTTGTTGAATTGCACGCGACATTGCTTCCATCGATGCCCAAAGAATATTTAGCTCGTCGATTTCTCGAGGTGAACAACTGGCAACGGCCCAGCTGATCGCTTCAGCCTTTACTATCTCAGCGAGGGCCTCTCGTTCTTGCTCTCCGACTATCTTGCTATCCCGGACACCGTCAAGCTTAACATCGGGCGAGAGAATTACGGCTGCCGCAACGACGGGACCCGCCAGGCATCCGCGACCTGCCTCGTCAGTTCCAGCTACCCAGGTATGCCCCTGATTCCAATAAGACTGTTCCAGTTCAAAGTCTGGAGCGTCACGAGCAATATCGTTTTCAACTGAATTCACGCGGCCTCGTCGAACTGGTCCGGGAGATCATTCTCGTATAACACGATATCTCCAGGAGAGAGAATTGTTGAAAGAAAACTTTGTGCCTCACTCAACGATGAGAAGACGTGAATCTGCTCGTCCGGATAAGAAGCGTCCCTTAGTCCTTCCTGAATTGCAGTGGTTTGGTTTTGGCCCACCAGGACTACCGTATCTGCGTTGGCAGCTATCGCTGATCCGAATTTTTTATTTTCGTCGAACTCGCGATCTCCCAGTTCGATCATCCCGGGCGTCACAATAATTCGTTTACCGCCCTTGAAAAGGCCGAGCATTTCGACGGCATTGCGTGCGCCTACGGGATTTGAATTGAAGGCATCATCAATAATTGTGATCTCACCTTGTTTGCGAACTTTCAATCGATGGTCTACGGGTTGCATCCGCTCGATGCTATGAGCAATCTGGCGCAAACGGAGACCAAATTTGTATCCGACAACAGCACCAATCAGGATGTTCAAAATGTTGTGTCGGCCAATGAGTTTCGTTTGTACCTCGACGGAATGATCGTCGTCATCACAGAGGACAAACTCCGCACCTCCCGCATGATAGGTCAGGTCCCTGACGGTTAGAAGTGAATCAGTCGATTCAAGCCCCGCAAACACGACTTCCTGATTGGTTCGGCTTGACATATTTCGCACTAGATCATCATCTCCATTAAGAACTGCATAGCCGTGTTGCTTGATGTTCTCAACGATAGTGCCTTTCTCTTTGGCAATGACATCGCGGCTACCAAACGTCTCAAGGTGCGCGATGCCAACATTGGTTACTACTCCGATGTCCGGTTGTGCGATGTCGCAAAGTTCCTGGATGTCACCAGCATACCTGGCACCCATCTCGAGTACGAGGACCTGGTGCTCAGGCTTAAGATCGCGATTGATTACAAGGCAGATTCCCATAGGGGTATTGAATGAGCCGGGGGTAGCCAGGACATTAAATTTCTGCTTCAAGATCTCCGCGATGGCGAACTTGACACTGGTCTTCCCATACGAGCCCGTGATAGCGATTATCTTCAGATGCGGCATAGAAGCAAGCTTGCGCCGCGCCTGTCGCTTGAATCCGTTCTGAATAAATCGCTCGAGCGGCAGTACCACAACGTTGCCAAGTAAAATGGCAATCGGAGCAAGCAGGTCAACCGCGGCAAGCAGCAGCGCAAATCGGGTAACCGATTTGTCGGCAAGGACACTCCCGTACGGGAAAAGGATTGCCGCCACAATGCCAAGAATGATTATCGAGAGTGCGGTAAGTCGCTTTAGGCGGGGTGTAAATTTGATTGGCTTCTTGGTCGTAGGCTTCAAGTAGTCCGCTGCCGAGGCGAAGATGATCGTCCACACGGCAAGAATAGCAATTGAAACGCCCGTTAATGACTGCCCGGAAAATAACCATGCAAACACGACGACTATGGTGGCCACGAGGTGGGATGGTCGAACAAGCAAGTTGCGAGAACGCGTGAAGAGCCACTCACCAAATTCGTTCGCTTTGTAGCCGTGCAGCTGAGACATGTGCAGGAAGAAGCGAAGCCGCTGCCAGGTACGCCATGCAATACTTCCGAGAGCGAGCGCTCCTAATATGATTACGCCTATTTTCATTGTGTGGAGGATAAGAACTCTGTCACCGAAGTGAACACAGTTGAAGGCTCATCAATGAATGCATAATGTCCGGCTCCTGGCAGAACAATATATCGGGAATTTGAGATACCGGAGTCGAGTCTTCGCATCTGGTACTCAGAAACTGCCGTGTCTTCGCTACCTCGCTGAAGCAGCACCGGGCATGAGATGTCGGCAAGTCGGTCGTCGACAAAAAAACCGACAGTGCGAATAAACACGTCGCGCATAACGCCAGTTACAGATTTATAGTCTGACGACCCGAGCATCTGCCAGACATGTGTGCCTCGAACCCACCGCAATCCATGAGATCTGAGCGGCTCAGGTAATTTTACAAAAGGTGCTTTCAACGCCTTCGCGATGCCAGTTTTTAGATAGTATGTTAAACCTCGACGGGGCTTTATGCCGGAGGGACTTATCAGGGCGAGACTAATGATGCTTTCTTTCAAACCAGGTTCACTGGCAAGGAAGAGCCCGATTCGCCCGCCGTTAGAATGTCCAACAATAGAGACCGGCCTGCCAATTATTTCGGTGATAAATCGATGAACGATGGCGGCATACTCTGGGACCCCGATCGCGCCGACAGGGGGCGGCGTATTGCCGTGTCCCGGAAGGTCGAGGTTGAAGGTTTCGAACGAGTGCGAGAGATGGTCTGCGATTGGCGACATTATGGCGGCACTTGATCCCCAGCCATGTAAAACAAGGACCGCAGGGCTGTTTTTGTCCCCTGCACGGGTAAAGGACAGCTTGTCGAGGGGGAAAATGTCGTTCAAAGTATCGACGCGAGGAGCATTTTCGGCAGCAACTTGGGTGGAAACCATACCAGATAGAGGACGTTTCAGTTTAAATTGGATGACATTTCTTCTTCCGGTTAAGACCATCGCTGGTCTTGTCGTTGGTATCGGCCACCATACAAGATAACAAGTTCTGTCAGGTTTTTGACGTTGTCTGTTGGCTATTCCCTGTGTGCTTCTTTTCACGCGTGTGTTCTGGACAAACTTTCCAGAATCAATACGTTGAGGCTCCTGATTTCCGGTATCCCTTGAGTGTCATTGGCATGTAACGCGTAATCCCCACAAAGATTGATGAGTGATAATAGATTCCATGGAATTCTCGAATTAATTGGTGACAAGAAATTCGGATTCATTCGCGAATTGCGCCCGGGTGTTCCGAAAGGCTCAACTGACCCGTTCGTACCACCTCCCTTGATTAGAAAGTATAGACTCAGGGATGGCGTCATCATGGAAGGCACGCTGCGCCCGGGTAAAAAAGGCGACATGCAGGTGCATAAGATCGAGAAGGTAATGGATCTTGATCCTGAAGTCTGGTCGAAGGTTCCAAATTTCGACCGTGGTAACATCATCTATCCGGATGAGAAACTGGAGCTGGTAACAGGTCAGCGCGATTTTAATATGCGTGTAGTCGATCTCTGTGCTCCTATCGGGAGAGGCCAGAGAGCTTTGATATGTGCACCTCCGCGAACGGGGAAAACCATTTTGCTGAAGAATATCGCTGAAGCGATTACAACCAATCATCCGGAGATACAGCTTGTCGCTCTGTTAGTCGACGAACGACCCGAGGAAGTAACGGACTTCCTGCGATCTACCCAGGCCACTGTGTTTGCATCGTCAAATGACCACGACGACGACAACCATGTCCGGGTGTCAACTCTTGCGCTGGAATACGCCCGTCGGCAGGTAGAACTGAAGCGCGACGTCGTACTCCTGCTGGATTCGCTGACGAGACTTGGCAGGACTTTTAATCTGTATATGGGCGGTAGTGGTCGAACCATGTCTGGAGGCCTGGACGCCAACGCCATGAAAATCCCGCGCCGGATCTTTGGTGCAGCACGTAACATCGAGGGTGGTGGCTCGCTAACCATCATAGCCACGGCTTTGATCGAAACGGGCAGCCGGATGGACGAAGTGATCTTTGAAGAATTCAAGGGCACGGGTAACTCGGAAATCGTGCTTGATAGAGAGATGGCCAATAAGCGAATATTTCCTGCCATCAACCTCAGGAAAAGCGGTACCCGGAACGAAGAGCGACTGCTGGGCGACATGGTGCATCAACACAACCGTCTCTTCAGAGCGTTGAACAGTCGGCCGCCGATCGAAGCGATGCAGGCGTTGCTACGGCACCTTGAACAAAGCCCGAGTAACGAAGACCTGCTCAACGAGTTGGTCGCTGAATAAGCACCTTTGGTTATAAGAATCGATGGATCGTGTCTAGTCTACGAGCAGTAGACAAAAGACAGAAGAATTGACCACATCGATACGTAACTGGGCATCGTCGGAACAACCCAGGGAAAGACTCAAGCGACTCGGAGCGAGTAAGCTCACTGGTGCTGAGCTGCTCGGATTGGTCCTCGGTTCTGGTTACCGTCAGGACGGCCTTGCCCGCTCAGCCGTAGAGCTTGGTCACGAATTGATCAAGCATTACGGGGGACTCCACAGGCTCTCGCGACGCGAAGCGGGAGACATCAAACGCTTGCCCGGAATTGGCGACGCAAAAGCAGCCCAACTGTGTGCAATTTTCGAGATCGGCCGAAGAGTGGAGGCGCAGGCTACGTGGCCTAGCAAACAAATCACTTGCCCCGCCGAAGTCGCAACAATGTTTGGTCCGCTTGTGCGCGACCTGCCCAGGGAAATCTTCATGACCGTCCACCTCAATACGGCGAACTACGTTCTTGGAGAGTATACCATAAGCGAAGGAGGGCTGTCAGCGAGTATCGTCGAGCCACGGGCAGTCTTTCGACAGGCTATTCTGGAAAATGCAGCTTCAATTATCTGCTTGCATAATCATCCATCAGGGAATCCCGAACCAAGTCCGGAAGACATCTCGGTTACACGACAACTTGTCGCCGCCGGAAAAGTGGTCGGGATACCCGTCCACGACCATGTAATAATTGCTGGCCTCGAATACACGTCTTTCGCAGAGCGCGGACTCTTACGCGAGAAAAATGGAATTAGTCGATAATCAACACCCTGCCATTTGTTTGGAATGAGTCACGTTGATAGCTTCCAGTGAATTATCTCACACCAATACACACGAGAAAGCCTGCTCCGGCAACCTCGATCCGACGTCTATGGCCACACAGTTCGAAGATATAGTATCCCTTTGTAAACGTCGCGGATTCATTTTCCAGTCGTCAGAAATCTACGGAGGGCTTGCGGCTACATATGATTACGGTCCGTTAGGGGTAGAGCTCAAGAGAAACATCCGCGACAGCTGGTGGCGCAACATGGTCTATATGAACGACAATGTTGTGGGACTGGATGCCGCTATCCTGATGCATCCGACAGTCTGGAAGGCGTCAGGACATGTAGACGCATTCAGCGATCCACTCATAGATGACAAACAGTCCAAGAATCGGTATAGAGCGGATCAGCTCATAGAAAATCACATCGAGAAACTCCGTAAGAAGAAAAAGACTGACAAAGCTGATGGTGTCCATGCCCGACTTGTTGATGCTCTGAACGCCGAAGACATGCCGGCCGCTCTGTATCAGATTATTCAGGATGAAGAAATAAGGTCGCCAGATTCGGGTGCGTTCGACTGGACCGAAGTACGGCAGTTCAATCTGATGTTTTCGACCTACGTTGGTCCCGCCAGCGATTCTGAAAGTAAGGTCTATCTACGCCCGGAAACGGCGCAGGGGATCTTCGTCAACTTCCAGAACGTCCGTGAGACTTCACGACTTCAGCCGCCATTTGGAATTGCGCAGATTGGCAAAGCCTTTCGAAATGAAATTGTAGCCCGACAGTTTATTTTCCGGACGCGTGAGTTCGAACAAATGGAGATGCAGTATTTCGTCAAGCCGGGCGAACAAATGGAAGCATTTGAGAAGTGGAAAGAGATCCGCTGGCAGTGGCATCTTGGAAACGGTATTTCCGAGTCGAAGCTTAAATGGCACGAACATGAAAAGCTGGCTCACTACGCCGATGCAGCGGTAGATATCACCTACGAGTTCCCGTTTGGATGGCAAGAGATCGAGGGTGTGCACTCCCGAACTGACTTCGACCTCCGGAGGCACCAGGAGTTCTCCGGCAAGAAACAGGAGTATTTTGATCAGCAGACAAAGGACCGCTATATCCCGTATGTAGTTGAGACTTCCGTAGGACTCGATCGCACTATTCTCATGATCCTGTGCGATGCCTATCGGGAAGAAGAGGTTGACGGGGACAAACGTGTAGTCCTCTCTATCGATCCGTCGATTGCTCCGTTCAAAGCGGCAATCCTTCCCCTTGTCAAGAAAGATGGCATGCCTGAAAAAGCCCATACCATCGAGGCCGACTTGCAGAAAAGATTCAACACGTTCTACGATGAAAAGGGTGCAATCGGTCGCCGATACAGACGGATGGACGAAATCGGGACACCGTACTGTTTGACGATCGATGGCCAAACGCTCGAGGATGGCACGGTGACAGTCCGCGATCGCGACACAATGGTCCAGGATCGTATCAGCGAAGATAAGGTCCTTGATTACCTGAGCGATCGGATTGGCTAAGGTTTCGATTCCCGCCTGCGCGGGAATGACAGGGTTGGGGTTGGCGAAAATAACCCCGTTCAGATCGTCGTCCCCACGAAGGTGGGGACCCATCATGGGCAGGTGGCAGCGCCACGCGCATTAACCTCTGCCCGAGCGCTCACCCCATTTCGAATAGCACCGCCGACGATGGATTCCCGCCTGCGCGGGAATGACGGGGTTTACTAAAAGAATGACAGGCTTTTTAAATCCATCCATAAGCAACCTGTCCATAGAGGTCGTTCCAGTCGGGATTTTCTTTTTCTATCAGACGAATTTTCCATTTACGATTCCATTTTTTGACGCGGTGTTCACGCTCAATTGCGTAATAAATTTCGTCAAATGCTTCGTAGTAGACGAGTTTTGACACATCGTGTTTTGACGTAAATCCCGGGAAGGTTTTATTCTTGTGCTGCCAGACACGCGCAACGAGGTTGCTTGTAACGCCAGCGTATAAAGTGCCGTTGTAATGACTGGCCAGAATGTAGAAATAGCCCGGTTTGCTCATAGATCGGCGCGTCGTGTTAGATGTAAACACG
>CBDUKH010000024.1:0-34682 GCA_965367755.1 uncultured Rhodothermales bacterium | reverse complement strand
GAGAAGCAAATAAGAAATTTACAACGAGTTATCTCGCAGCATTCTTGGCCTGTACAGAGATTGCCACCTGGTGTCGCCTATCGTTATACCCTCAATGGCCTGGACATCGATCGGCGGAATTACTCTAAATCCTACAGACAATTGTCGCGTGTCCGCGGGGTCAGCGATAGAGTTGCCTTCATCGTTCAATGCTTCGATGTTCCAATCTGTAATCGTGGCAACGCTTCCACCTGCAGGTGCTCCAGCAACCCAGCGTTCAATCTGATAGACTGGAATTGCCGTACCGGCGATATATCGTGTACCGGCCTGCTTACGACGATATTGTACTTGTTGCTTTGTCGTATCGGTCGGCGAAACCTGTGCAAAGAACGTAAAGACTGAATCAACTTCCGTAACATTCGTTACCGAGCTCAGGTTTTGCATGTCACGCTGGACCGTACTTGTAAATGACATTACCTGCTGCTGCATGATGTAGAAACCGGCAGCTTCCGTTGCCGCCATCTGGCTTTGGTGGTTAACAAACATCATCATCATGATGACCGTCCCACCTACCATTGAGGCAATGATATTGTCGAAGATTAATTGCATATCGTGGTTACCTTGAAGTGTATGCTTTTGTGACTACCAGTCACAACGAGCGCCACAGGAAAAAATCTGAGAAATCCTTACGGTGTCTGCGAAAGAGATGTCTTTGGAGACAACGGCGAGGGTGACTTTTTTGAGCTTCGAAGGAACGCCATAAGTTGAGTATCCGTCGTCAGTTACGTAGTCGACCGAGGCGGTGGCGTCGAACCTGAGCGTATAACCGTCACGCGATCGAGTCCGCTCAAGCGTTGTCCCATCATAATCGTCGATGTCATCCGTACCACCAGCTTCAGAGGGCGCTTCGTTTTCACCATCCTGGTAACTTGATGTTCTGTACGTCAAGTCACTCACACTTGTAATTGGACCTGATTTTGTTGCGTCGTCGTATGCCATTGATCCGATCTCTTCCATCAGGTCGACAGCTACGTTGGTTGAACGCAACTCCATATCCTGATTGATCATCTCGAGCCGCATACTCAAGGCATTTCTATGTTGATTGTATGCAAATAACGATGCAACCATCATCGACAATATCGCAATCATTGTTTGAGGCATTGCTTGTATCCGTTTTAGGATTCAAGGTCCCTGGACAGATGCCCAGGGACCTTGTCAATCAATTATCTAGAGTTTGCCGCTAGAGTTCGTTGTAGGCTACCAATTTGTATACATCTTCAGCATTCTGCCAGATCGTTGTTAGACCCGGTGATGCTTCGCGAAAATAAATCTTCGGAGTTCCTGAAAGCGTTGTTGTTGCTCCAGACGTGATGCTGCCATAGACCCTCGGGTTGCCATGCAACCAGACGTTTCCGGAGGTATATATCTGTCCATAAATTTCGCTATTGCCGCCGAGCTCTACGTCTCCTCCCGAATAGAAAGCAACACTACTTTCGTCTGGACCTGTATAACCGGTGTCGCCCATCTGGACATTACCAGTCAGTGCGACAGCACCGTCGACGATAAACATCACATAACCATCAATAGTGGTGCCACCTGAAGAGATAACGCTACCCGTTACATGCCAGATGTATGGATCTTCTCTGGTTCCTCCCAAGTCGTAGTCACCCGCAAGAATGACATCTCCCGAGGTTGTCGCATCGACTGCTACTTTGCTTGTGTACGCAGCCGCATCAAAAACTGGAATATCGACACGCCCGGCACTATATGCTCCGTCAAGGTTCGTCGGATTATAATTTGGGTCGAATGTCCCTTGCAGGCTCTTGCTTGGGCTTGATGTCCCAGATCCTACATACGTGCCAAATCCCTGAACATAAGCCTTGTTACCAGAGATATGAAGGTTGCCATTGGTATGCATGTTGGCGTTAAGTTCGGCACCTTCGTCACCGGTAATCAGTACCTCGGAAATCAGAGCACCATTGATGCTGAGGTTGTCTTCTGTGAGAAGAGCATAGTTCATGTGGGCAGGAGTAGTCTCAGACAACGCCCCGGTCACATGCTTATAGTCTGCACTTATTTGGTACGTAACAACTTCATTGTCACTATCACGCATGTATCCGATGGACTGAATATTAATAAGTCCGCCGGCGTTGGTTATCACGACACCATAATTGCCATTTTCGTAAGAGCCAGAAAACTCGCTCAGGTCTCCTTCAGCCAGACGCTGTTTCGCGCGGCCGTAACCTGTAAGTGCAGCTTCCCGCGCAAGGACCTCATATTGATGATCAACGATACTCTTGCTGGTATCGACAGACGATTGTTTTGAATTGTAGGTATACATTGTTCCCAACAAACCCAATGCAGCTACGAGTACTGCCAGACCTTTTCCCATTTTTCCTTACCGAAGGTGTGTATGAAACGGTTGAATTCTAACCGGATTATGTGGCTCCAAGATTTGTATTTTCAGAGCAATTGATGCGCAGATACAGCGCCTCAAAGCTATATCGACCAATCGTAACCTTATATTAAACAGATAGATCAAGAGCCTTTAAGTTCTTACACTGCAAGCGCTAAGGAGCCCAAAAAGAGGTTTATGCAGCTTAGTCTCGACTTCACAAGTCTCGAAAATCCACATACGGAACGCCAGCGACCCCGGTCGCGGCGCATCCGTCCAGGGTATCATTGTGATATCGGCCTGACCTCAATTGCAAGGCGCCTTGCTGCTTCTGTCGATGTGGATGTGACCAAGCGACGCGTTTCAATCTGGTGGAATCCACGACTTCAGACCACCGCTGGAACCGCGGACCATCGACGTATCCGAATTGACTTGAACCCGAAACTTGTTGAGCTCGGCGATAACGTTGTCGATCGGATCTTGAGACACGAGCTGGCCCACCTGGTAGCATTCGAGCGGGCAGCCGGACAGCCCATTGCACCGCACGGAGTTGAATGGAAAAAAGCATGCGCCGATCTTGGTATTGCAGGTGAACGTGCATCACATTCATTGCCCCTGCAGCCGCGGAAACTGAAAGTGCGGTACGCGTATCGATGTCCCAATTGTGAGGAAGTCGTCCAACGCGTCAGGAAGATGGCGCCCTACTCGGCATGCTATTCTTGCTGTAGAGAATATAATGGCGGCGAGTACCATCCGGACTTCGTTTTTCAGAGGGTTTCACTGAAGGCTCCCGTAACCCAGTGAGATCCCGGCTGGCAGGAATTAGCGGTCCGTATATAAATGAGGAAAGGCGACTCCGGGAATCCGGAGCCGCCTTCGCAACATCTTATCGGCTGTTAAAAACTACTTCTAGTAGCTGTCTGCAACGCCTGTAGTTGTCTCATGCTGAGAGACGACGGCTACTTTTGTGATACCGTCAACCACGGCCAGCTTCTTGCCTAATTTAGCAATTGCTTCCGGACTGTAGCGGACTCTTGCATCGTTGCCAATCTCAAAGTTGATCTTGCCAGCAACTCCGCCACCGCCACCAACTGTAGTACAACCTGGAGTCGGAGTCGTGCTAGCAGATGTTAACGTGACCAACACTACGAGGTCCTGACTATCAAAAGCTTCCGACAGAGGATTCGTCGAACCAAGTTCGAAGAGATAGATTGACTGGTTTTCGGCTAGACTAATCGTTCCGTCAAGATTGATGTAGTCCCCAAGAAACTCAACGACTGAAGTCTGATCAAGATATCCTGCAATGTTCGGAACAAGGTCTCCATCACGGAGAACCTTCAGCTGCGGCTCATCATCCGTTGACATCTGTTCCATGTTGATGCTCCAGTCAGATTCCTGCGAACCCGTAGTTCCTTTCGCTTTTTTCCAGGAACGAGCACTAACAGTTATTGCTGTATTTGCAGAGTACGTTTGCTCTGGTTCGAAGACAAACAGTCCATCTTTGTTCACGTTTCCAGCAAGCGCTTTATTCCATGGTCCCCACGGTTCGTCGTGGCTTCCGTTGAAATGAATCACTGAGGTAACCGGCATGTCGTATGCACCACCGGCACTAATTGCTGCACCGATAACGTCGAAGCGAACATTGAATTCCTCTTTGGGGACGGTGTTGAGTCCCTGGATTTCAAATGGCACTACACACGATGGTACGGCAACTGGAGACGCTTCGTAGGCTACAAGTCCACCCCTGATATCAGCACCGTCTTTGACGATAACATCGATTTCAGCTTCTGTGGTTTTGCGCGCCATAACGACGCCGTTCCAATGGAAGTGCTCGTTGGCAATCAGGTTGCCATCATCGACAATCAACATACCGTAACCGGTAAAGCTTGCTGATGGTTCGAAGTCGCCTGTTACGTGCAGGATTGCGGGGTCGTTTTTAGATCCATAAGATCCTGAGAAGGGTGCTGCAAGCATCTGAAGCGATCCATCGGACATAGCCTGAAGGTACATCTCGTCATAGATAGTTTTGTCGCTTGTGGACCCAACGCTCATTTCGCCACCGTCGCCGACGACTTGCGTTCCCTGAACAACAGCCTTAACGACGTTGGCATTGTCTTCGGTGTTAACCATGATTGCACGAGCCGGCTTCATGAATCCGCGGCTGGTTGCGTTGGCGTAGTCGATAGATGAATAATCCATTTCATCTTCGTCGTCATCGTAGTCGCCATCGTCGTCTGAATCAGAATAGGTTCCACCTGACGTACCATCAGCTGTTCCAATAAATGATCCATCGACTCTGTGGTCGATACCCGAGATTGCATAGCTACCGTAGGTAGTCGCAGATACTTCAGGAGCGTTCAAAACGACTGCTGCTTCCAGCGGCGCCTCAAAAATAACGTCGGTCGTGACACTGTGATTCACATCGCCACTTCGGCCGGATGCTACCAGTGTCAATTCGCCATAGTTGTTATCCTGAATGTTGATGTCGTATTCGCCGCCGGCTACCGAGACGTTCTCACGCTGTTTGGTAACTCCCATTCGGTCTCTGCGAACTTCACTGATCGCTCGATCTACACCAGACTTCGCGATATCTCTCGCGGTTACCTGGTGGCCGTAGTCACCCTGCTCGGTGTTTACGGCATTTCGAGACTGTTGACCAATGAATACGACTGAGCTTACTCCGATAAGAGATGCGGCTACTATGAATAATAGTCCTCGACTCATTGTTTTCTTTGTTTGTTGTGATTAGAAATTGGAGAGGTTGAACTTATCCCTGATACTGCTGCTGGCTCAATCCTCTTGGAGAAAGTGTGATGCCCCATCTGAGCTGTTGCAGACTGGCTTTTACAAAATTGGAATCACTTGCGCGACGAATATTGACAGCGTTCGTCAGGCGTACCCGAATTTTGCGAGCTGTATCCACGGTTGTGCCATTATTGTTTTCGTCTAAAATGTCCACATCAAAATCCGTCAGTGTCGACATGCTGGCGCCTGCGTTCTTCCAACCCAGTCCAACGTTTTCGAATCGTTCGACCTGAAAAGTTGGAACGGACTTGCCATCAACAAAAGTTGAATCAGTCTGAGTAGTGACGTAGCGAATCCCAGCCTGTGTCCCGGTAGAACCCATGCCGATGAACTCGATCATATCCGTGTATGTAACGTCATCGACTGTAGAGTTCGAGAATTGAAGTATGGCCTGCTGCCCGGGAGCCGTCATGAATCCGGCATTCGCGAAATCTCGCTCGAGAGTCTCGGCGAAATTGAGCGTCTGCTTCTTAGCCATGTACGAAACTGTTTCGCCTGCAGAGTCTCCTTGAACTCTTGTCTGTAGCCCAAAAAGAGCCAGGAAGACAATTGCGGTGACGATTGAAGCAGCGAGTTTATCTAAGATGAGTTGCATAATCAGTTGCGATAGAAAATTGCGTGTGCGCGAATTCGATTAAATCTGTAGACAATTGTCTAGTACCACTGCGGCGAAAACTGTCGCGTCACGGATACGGGATGATAGAGTAGTTTGCGTCCGCCGTTGTCGGGGCCGTCCACTGTAACTGTTACTTCCTTGATCCAGGTTGGAACTGTGGAAGTTGCACCGAAGTCGTCGATGTAGCGGACTGAAGCATTGACGGTAAAGTTGAATCCCAGGCTGTCGCTTGTAGCGAACCATACAGAGTCTGGTGTCATACTGTGGAAGTCATCCAGGTCTGCCGCATCGGCAAACTTGCCACCAAAGCCAAAGCTGGCCGTTGGGGTAAGCAGGTTTACGATTGCATTGTTTTCTGTAACAGTCTTGTCTGCTGTTCGTGCGTCGAATGGCTTAGATGCGATGTACTGCATCGCTTCCGCTGCTACTGCGTTCGCCATTACTTCCATCTCGCTATTAACTGCACTCAGTGTGCTCCGAATTGCTGACTGCTGATAGTTCAATGCGAACATCATTACAGTTGAGAGAGCAAGGAAGGCGCCAATTGTCTGTGGCATTGTAATAACCGTTTTACGAAGTGATTCAGATTCCAGGTGCTCCAGAACGGATGACCTTGAAATGTGAATTATCTAATGACAAAAGGCGTACCAGAATCGAATTGATACGCGAGGAGAAGAGTCAATCGGAGATAAAAGCCCGAAATAGTTGCGGAAAAGCGCAGTACTGATCTGTTCTGGTTCTTTACGAAGACGTTTCTTTTTTTCGTCAATGAATCTCAAGTTGATTCGAGAATTCGAAAAGGTTGATACGATCTCTGTAGTCTCGTTTTGAGATCGGGTTTGCTCCGCCCTTCGGGCGTCGCAGTCATTGGTCATTCGTTATTCGTTATTCGTCATTGGTTGTATGTGACTCGGGATTCGGGATTCGGGATTGCTCCGCCCTTCGGGCGTCGCAGTCATTGGTCATTGGTTATTCGTTATTCGTCTTTGGTCATTGGTCATGAGTCATTGATCGTTCGTCATGACTCATCATAAGCATTAACTCATAACTCATGACTGATAACTCATCCCTCATAACTCATCCCTCATAACTCATAACTCGTCCCTCATAACTCAATTATTACAAACAAAAAGGGCGACCCGCTTGCGCGGACCGCCCTCTCACAGTAAGATAAATCAGTATTACTACCTAGCCACCAATAACTGTTTCAACCGGATCACCACCACCGCCACCGTACTGTCCGCCACCATCTTCTTCATGACGTTCTTCAGGTGTGACCGTTGTCGAACGATTCTCCGTTACGACAACTTTAGATGCACGACGAATCGAGCCTATCTTCTTGCCGAGCTTGGCAATGGACTCGGGGCTGTAATGAATTTCCGCGCCATCGTTAATGTTGAACGCTAGCACTGGATTTACAGTCGATGTTGTGCATTCAGTAATCGTACCCTCTGCAGTCATCGTAACCAGTACGACGAGGTCCTGCATATCGAATGCAGCGCTTCCTTTGTTAGTCGAACCCAACTCGAAGAGATAAATCGACTGATTCGGGGCGAGCTCAATTTTGCCATTGGCTCCTATAAATTCAGCTACAAAACCCGCGATTGATTCCTGTCCCAGGTAACCCTGGATATTCGGAACATTGTCTCCGTCTCGGAGAACTTTCAGTTGATTTCCACCTTGATCAGAATTCTGAGAAAGGTACGTATTCCAATCGCTGTTGCGGGTGCCTCTTGTGCGGCTGCGACGATACCATGACCGGCCACTAATCGTTACCGGTGTTCCGGCATCAATCGTGAAGTCAGGTGTGTAAGCTGGTACTTCGTCATCGCCATTAACATTACCGGTGACGGCTTTATTGTACGATCCCCATGGATCATATGTGTTGTCGCCGATATGCAAGCGTGTTGTAACAGGCATGTCGTATGAACCGCCATAGCTGATCGCGGCACCAAGTACCTTGAACTCCATGCTAACATCGACATCGGGTACAGTAGTCAAGTCGTCAATGACGAATGGAACTTCTTCGCACTCTTCTACAGTGCTTCCGCCTGAGCTTGCTTCGTATGCAATGATGCTTCCAAAGATCTTCGCGCCAGAACCGATTGACACGTTGACAGAATCGACAAGGTTCTTTCGAACCATGACAATGCCTTCCCAACTAAAGTTGTCGTCAACTTCGAAGTGACCGTCTTCGACGATCAACATGCCGCTACCATTGAATGGAAGCAATGGCTTGAAGTTACCGTTCACGTGCACGATGGCAGGATTGTCAGCTGAACCATACGTCCCACCGACTGAACCGCCAAGGACCGTCCGTGTTGCATCCCCGATTGCTTCATCATAAAGCGCATCAAAAGATGGGGTCGCTTCTTCCTTCTTCCAGCTTCCATGACCTTCTCCACCAATCACGCGAGATTTTTCGAGTCCAACCGCAATGTTGCGCAGGTTGTCCTGGCTGTTGGTCGCGACTGCAGTAGTTGGCTGCAGATAGCCTTTCGTATTAGCTCTTGAAGGAGCTCGACGATCATGTCCGGAAATAGTGTAGTCCCCTACTCCATTTGCCGTTACCCTTTCCGCTACGAGCGTAATCGCAGCTGCCATCGGTGTTTCAAAAATGACGTTAGCATCGATGACATGCTGGATGCCACCCTGCTCTGCATCAATCTGAACATCGAGGTCGCCATAAACATTCGGGGTAACCCGAGATGAATATGTTCCACCTGAAGCAGAGACACCATTTTCTTCAGAGTTTACGGCCATCATCTTTCTCTTGATCTCACTAACCGTGCGATCAAGACCAGACTTCGCGACATCGCGAGCTAGCCCTTGCTCCTGATATTCAGCCTGGTCGCGATTCGATTCGAATAGCGTCCTCTGGCCTACATATGCTACTGTGCCTATCCCGAGGATAATAGCAGCAGCGACGAATAGTACGTTGTTTCCCATTTGTTTTCCCTTATGTCAATACGTATTTGAAGCGTTAGTCGTTTTGGGCTTTCCCTAGCCCTGATAGCCCTGTAATTTTAAACCAGGTGGCTCGACTGTCATTCCCCACAAAAGCTCGTTCAGGCCATCATTGTTGCGCACCATATTGCTGTCCTTCCAATTCATCGGCAGTAATGCCGACTTGAAACGGACTCTCAATTTTCTAGCAGTTGTTCGAGTTGTACCTACATTCTGTGTATTCAGCAAGTCAACATCGAAGTCGGTAAGGGTTGCACTGCTGCCTCCGGCATTCGTAAATCCGGTGCCGGAATCTTCTTCACGTGTGAGTGAAAGCAGTGGAGCGACAACCCCGTTTATAGTAATTGTATCTTCTACTGCTACCGTATATCGAACTGTTACCGGATTTCCAGCATTGTCAGAGCTTTCGAACACCAGACTTTCCGTGTAGACAACGGAGCCGAAAGCAACATTTCGATGCTCGAGTATTCCGTCTTCTCCTGGTAAAATCCCAAATCCCGCATTTTCGAGATCACGTTCGATAATTTCGCCGAGGTTCAGCGTGTTTTTCTTACCCATGTAAAGAATGGTTCTGTCCACAGTCGTCTCGCTTACGCGCCACTGTAGACCGAGCAGGATCACGAAAACAATTCCCGCGATGATGCTGGAAGAAATATGATCAAGTAAGATTTGCATTAGCAATTAGAATTGTTGGGCAGTGCTAGTTCCACTGCGGAGAGAATTGTCTTTTTATCTCAAGCGGCCGATGCAAGTAACGCATGCCACCCGGTCCAGGAACAGCATCGATCATCAACTTCACTTCCTTCACCCATGTCGGGCTGGAAGACTCTTGGCCAGCTGAGTTGACGTAGTAGACATCGGCGTTGACAACAAACTCAAAGCCTAGTCCATCCTGGACTTCGAAATAGATTGTGTCTGGAAGCATCTTGTTGAAATCGTCCAGATCTTCGCAGTCGTCGAAAGAGTTGCCATACCCGAAGGCTTCTGGAGCGGTCAACAAGTCTCTGTCGTCGTCGCCCGCCTGGGTTCCGATTGTACCGTCGGCAATACGAGCATCAAAAGGTTTGGAGCCAATCAGCTGCATGACTTCCTTACCTCTGGCCATGGCCATCACCTCTAGTTCGGTGCTGACGATGTCCTGTGTATTTCGAATTGTTGCACGTTGGTGATTAAAGCTGAATAGCATCACCAGAATAAGAGCGCCCAGCGCAAGAAGAGTCTGAGGCATTTAGAACGACAGTCAGTTTGAAAAAACCGTATCGTGATATGTATCGGCAACAATTACAGAAGTTTAAGCTAATTTTTAAAAAAAATTGCAATCTGCCAATTTCTACTCTGTGGAAGTCACTCTGATCAGCTCTTCGACAGACGTCTCTCCCATCTTGACAATCTCACGTGCTGAGTCGAGCAATGTCAACATTCCCTCTGAACGACCTTGTTCGCGGATGGAGTCTTCGTCGATCGCTTCGCCGGACTCGACAATCATATGTCGGATTTCGCGTGAGAAATACAACGTTTCACACATCGCTCGCCGGCCTTTGTAGCCAATGCCATGGCACGTAGGGCAATCATCTTTCTGGCCACGCATATAGAAGGTTGTAGCTTCTATTTCTTCGTCCTCATAACCCACGGATTTGAGTAGGACGGTGTCCGGATCGGTGTCTTCAACGCGACAGGTTGGACAGAGAATCCGGATAAGGCGCTGCGCAACGACCAGGTTAATCGCATATGCGATAAGGAATGGTTCTACGCCCATCTTGTACAAACGACTCACGGCACTTGGCGCGTCATTCGTATGCAGCGTCGAAAATGTAAGGTGACCCGTGTTGGCGAGTTTAATTGCCAGTTCGGCCGTTGAGCGATCACGCATCTCCCCCACCATAACAATGTCAGGGTCATGCCGAAGAATGGCGCGAAGGGCACCTTCAAGGCTAAGTTTATGACTCAGTTTAATCTGCCTGACGCCCTTGATAATATATTCGACCGGGTCCTCAACAGTAAGTACGTTGACCTCAGTTGAGACCACCTGGTGCAGTGCTGCAACAAGGGTGGTACTCTTACCTGAACCAGTAGGACCTGTCAGGATTACCATTCCGTGCGGCTGTCGAATAGCTTTATCAAACCTGTCGAGAGCTACTTCGAGCATGCCCAGTTTTTTAAGATCTGTCAAAACCTTTCGGTCATCCAGCACCCTGATAACTATACTTTCGGCACGGACCTCCTGGCTGGCAGTGGCTATCGGCAGCACAGACACACGAAACCGAATGAGCGCGTCGTCAATGTGCCTCTGAATAAATCCGTCCTGGGCCATGTCGCGTTCGAATCGGTCAACGTTCATCGCGTTGTCTTTCACAACAGCGAGGAATGATTCAGGGTGTACCCTATCTTCGGTATGCCATTTACTCAACCTTCCATCTACCCGGAAGAAGATGTCGATTTGTCGGCGGGCATTCGGGAAGATGTGGATATCAGATGCGCCCTGTCGCGTAGCTTCGACCAGTGATGCCTCGAAGAGGTTAATCAGACTGGACCGGCTGATTTCCGCTTCCAGCGCATCTTCGTCAATAAGTTCTTTTTCGGTCGCTTCGTATGACGTCCCCAAGTCGACGGCCAGCGGGTCGTCGGAAATACGCTCGAGGTATTCGTTCTTTTTGGGAAAGATGTCACCGAAAAGCTTGGTGATCGCGGCTTCAGGCGCATACTGTAGTTCGAACCGACCCAGCTTCAGTTGCTGGAGAAATCGATGTAATTCCGGTCGCGCAGGGTCGTGAGTCGCGAACACCAGCTTCGCTCCCCCAGTAGCGGAGTCAGCTTCGTATTCTACCGGAATAACCCGTAATTGAAACAGGCGGTCGCGTCGCTCCTCGTTAAAGGCTTCCATAACGAGTTTCGCGAAATCGGTGTCAGGTCGTCCAGGCCCTAGCTCAGCGTCCTTGAACGCGTAAACAGAGGCAGCCTCGGCATAAATCGCCTCCTGCTTGCTGTCCGTAGCTGCGGCTGCGAGGTAGCGCCAGAGTGCATCTTTGGTAACATGTTTGCTGCGCTCTTCCATGGCGCGCTCGACATCACCTGATGTCACAACCTGCTTGTGCAGGAGCATCACCACAACGCGATCTTTGATGTTCAGATGCGAATGCGAATCCCGTAAATCTGCCTTACTCGAGTCGGATATTTCTTCAACGGCCAACTCGCTGATATCATCGCTATCGTCGTGGCCTCCAAGATCGATGTCCTGATATCCGGAATCATTACCGTTGCCTTCGTTGCCGGAGACGGACCAGCCCGTTACAGGGTCCGAGCTCCCGTCGCCATCGCCGACGGCAATTCCAGAACCCATAGGAGTATCAGTACCATGACCGCCACCGAAGTCGCCTTGATTAACGATGTCGCTGGAAAAGCCACCGTCCATGTCCTGGAGACTCGGTGCAATGAAGGTATTGAAGAAGTCATCGTCCAGAGCACCTGCGATGATCATCTCATCTTCGAAGGCAGGTGCCATTTCAGATTCGTCGGGCAAAATGTCCAGTCGACGAATTCTTAGCTGAATAATCTGGTTGGCCGCATAGCGAAGAATGACCGGTTTCCCAAGGAGATTTTGAACGGCTGCTTTGTCAACGCCGAGAGGATCGTGGGTAGCCACGACAATCGAATAGCTGTCAAAATTCCCTGCAGATTCGATTTCCAGTGGCAGAATGCCTTGCTTCAGGAGTTCAACGCTCGTGTCCGTGTCGAACAAATCGAGGATGGGCCGAACGATGTCATCACCCGGATCGGACTCCGTAACTTCAGCCATGGGAATGCCATTGAGCCTTGCAGCTTCAAAGAACACCGTCGACGAATCTATACTGTCGCTATCGGCAAGTGCTCTCCATAGCACAGTCGTTGCGGGAGTCGACTGTACCAGTTGAAAGATCTCGGGCCACGTAATCAGATTTTGCTCATACAAAGAGAGAACTACTTCATCGCCGACGAAGTCTCGCATCGGCTGAGTAAGTTCGGCCCTCTCCTCGACAGACTCGAAGTCTGCTGCAGCATGATCTGATTGGCGGGAGACCAATCCATCACTCTGACGTCCTTCGATGGAACCGGCGGCATCGTCGTGCCCCCTGGTCCATTTTCCGGATTCGTCCTTCTTATTTTTGCCCGTACTCATTGTTGGTTACTCGGTATTGGCAAGCAGCTTGCCAGGTGCGTTATACTCCCATGATGTCTGTGCTCGACGGCGAGATCAGTGCGATCTCAGAAGAGATGACAGTCAAGAAGCAAATTGCAACGGTAATAATGATTGCAACGGCGGTTTGGATACCCTCGACGGCGCTTCGCAGTTTGAGGGTTGTTTCTGCCTCGTAGTAGTCGGCCATCTGCAATGCGCTGTTGCGCACGTTTCCGGTTTCGGAACCACTACGAAAGCGGGCGAGAGCCATCTGTGTAAATACACCACTGGCTTCCATAGAGCGCACGAGTTCGGCACCCTGGGCAACCATCATGGGCACAGTCACAGTTTTGATTCTGTGCTCCATGTATGCATTCCCACATGCCTCAGCGGCGATCTTGATAACGGTGATATTGTCTCCTGATCCGGAATAGAGCACAGAAAAGACTCGACAGAAAATCTCGATGTTCAGTTTGTGCAGAAGTCCACCAATAACGGGGATGCGGATCAGATACTTGTGTATGATAAAGGTGCCCTTCTGCGTTCGAGCCCAGAGTACTGAGCCGCCGATGGTCACAACCATCACAAGGAATACCCAACCATAGTTGTGGTCCAGCCACTTTGAAAATGCGAGTGTTTTTCTTGTCAGTGGCGGCAGTTCGATATTAAAGCCTTCGAACAGACCAGCGGTTTGCGGGAAGATGTACCAGATGTACCAGACGAAAGCGGCCATCAGAAACAGCACCGTAATAGCCGGCGTCGTCATGGCGCTTTTTACGCTCTTCCTAAATTCGTTTTGACGCTCCAGAAATCGAGCAGTGGCCTCGTAGATCTCGGCCATGTTGCCACTGCGGGAAGCGATGCCGAGCATGTAGGCGGTGAACTTGCCCAGCATATGCTGGTGTTTCATGAAAGCCTGTTGAGCTTCCATCCCGGCCTTAAGGTCAGCGTTGAGGTCTCGAATTACCTGCTTCAAGCTGGACGATGAAACGTCGTTGACGAGCAGGTTAAGAACTTCGTCGAATGGCAGCTTTTCTTTCAGGAGGTTGGAAGACAGCCGGACGAACATAATCATGTCCTGTCGGGGCGGTTTCCTCTGATGGGTAAAAAGCTTTTTTTGGACCCGGATGACTTCGAGGCCCATCTTGCCCAGAGCTGAGGAGATTTCCTCGGACGAGAATGCTTTCTGTTCGCCCTGAACTACCTTCCCGTTCGGATGACGCACCTTGTATGCGTATACCTGCCGCTGCTGTATGGAACGAGTCTTGAAGCCGTGCTTGTCGGCAAGTCCAGAGACTTTCTGAGTTGCAGCGCGCTTGGACGGCGCGAAGACGGTTCCCTGTACAGGTTGGCCTGTTGGACCCAGGCCGGAAAATTTGAATTCCTTTACTGCCATTGTTACGATCGATCAGAGGTGTATACTCTGGTATTAATCGATCGTAATCGAGCCATCATAAGCGACAGTTGTAGAATCTATCGTATAATTTGAAATATATGTCCGTGCGCCAAGATTTGGGAACGATGAAGACACTCCAGTGATCTCCAATTCGTCGTCTGTCGCCGATGTGATTGCGAAGACTCCATTATTTGTCGATTCGTTCAGGAAGAGTTTTTTCAATCCGTCTGTCGTTAACCCGGCATAGCTGGCATTGCCGCCGTTATATGGATCGCGTTTGGTTTTCCATGCGACGGCCTCTGACGCAATAGTCAAGTTTCGGTCCACAATATTGTCCGCCGCTGACTGTTCCATCTTGCGGCTAAAGGCTTCCATGCCAGCGATGACGCCGACAGCCACGATGATTATGCCAAAGACTAGGAGGAGGAGTTGTTGCTGTCCCATGGCTTCGTTTTCCTATTGAGGTGAATCGGGAGTTTGGTGTAAAGAAAAAGCGGCATCGCGAAATGTTTTACCAGATCGTGATGCCGCCTTTCATAAGCTTAGACCAGATCCTTAGTTGTTACACTAGGACCATCGATCGATACTTAGCTTCCTGCGGAATAGCTAGTATCGACAGATGTCGCGATGTCGGTCGGCTGCGTTCCAGTAAGATCGACAGTAACCTGGTTACCATTCGAGTCACTGGTAGCAGTGATTGTCAACGTCGCGCCAGAAGCTGCGATTGAAAACGAACCGTTCAGGTTTGTGTATGCACCGCTAGATACTGGGTATCCGAGCTGAGCGAAAGAAACACCTGACCAGTCGCAAGTAGTAGCGCAACTATTGTTGCCACCACCGAATGCAGTTGGCTTGAGCATCCATGCCTGTGCGTCAGAAGCGATACGGATCGCATCGTTTACAAGCGCGTCAGCATTTGCTTTTTTCTGGTTTTCACTGAATGCCTGAATACCCACGACGACCGCGAGGCCTACGATAACGATACCCAGAACGAGAAGAAGAAGTTGCTGTTGACCCATTGTCGAGCCTCCACATTTTTGTTATTAAATATCAACAGAGGGAGTAAGTAGCTTGTGCATCACTCACCCATTGTAGCCGGAGACTGTATCGACAAAGCGGAATTCCACTTAAACTATTTGGCCCCTGAAAAGCCAGGCAAACCTCTTCATAAAGGACGATTTACTATGCCTTATTGCCGATTCAGTGGAATTTCGTAGCTTAACCCTGTACTTTCAAAGACTTATGAATAACAGGTGAATCACTATTATATTTGTGAAGATGCCTTGACATAGCAGCATGCCCTGAGTAAGAACCTGACAATCTTCACACTGCATGATTCTTAATTACATTTACCCTCACCATACCTACCAATTACATGCCTGAAACGAAGAAGCCCCGCATCGATGTCGAGAAACTGAAGGTTGAAGGAAACCAGCTGGTCGACAAGGTTAAAGAAATCATTTCCGACAGCACAGCTCGACGTGTGACCATTAAGAAGGACGACAAAATTATGTTTGAAGTGCCGCTCGCTGTAGGCGTCGGTGGTGCTGCAGCCGCAATATTTTTTACGCCGGTACTGGCTGCCGTCGGTGCATTCGCGGCCCTCGTAAGTGACGTCGATGTTATCATCGAACGACAAACAAACGACGACAAGAATTCAGGTCCATCGGAAGGAGAAGAATAGGTTTGTCTTCTCGTAAACGAATTGTTGCAGTCTCGTATGATGACATTCGAGACGCCGCAACCAGGTTGCGCGGCGTTGCACATCGAACGCCGATCTTTCGGTCGACGACAATAGATTCGCGAATTGGCGCCAAGGTCTTCTTCAAGTGTGAGAACCTTCAACGCACGGGTAGCTTCAAATTCCGGGGTGCGTATAACGCGATTAGTCAGCTATCGGAGAGTGACAAAGCTAGAGGCGTCCTAACCTATTCGTCCGGAAATCATGCCCAGGCCATTGCGCTTGCCGGAAGGGAGCTTGGAGTCAGGCCTACTATCATAATGCCCGACAATGCTCCGGTTGTCAAGCGTATGGCAACAGAGAGTTACGGAGCGGAAGTCATCCTGTACGATCCATCGAAGGCAAAACGTGAGGTGCTGGCACAGTCGTTAAGCGTCGAACGGAATATCCCGGTGGTCCCCCCCTACGATCATCCACATATTATTGCTGGGCAAGGTACTGCCGCTGACGAACTACACGAAGACGTGCCAGACCTCGACTACATATTTGTATGCTGTGGTGGCGGCGGCCTTCTATCCGGGAGTGCAATTGCGTCAAAACATCGAAACAAGAATTGTCTGGTCGTCGGTGTCGAACCCGAACTGGCAGACGATGCGGCTCGATCTTACCGGACCGGAACGCTCCATTCAGTCGAGAATCCACCTACAATCGCAGATGGCGCGCGGACACCTTCGCTGGGCAAGTTTACCTTCCCGATCGTTCTTGAGTACGTCGATGGAATGCTCACCGTTACAGAACAGGAAATAGTCGACGCAATGCACATGCTCTTCCAGCGACTTAAACTCGTCGTCGAACCTACTGGCGCTCTTGCCACCGCGGCGCTGCTGGATCCGGCTGTTGATATTCGCGGGCGTCGAATCGGTGTAATTATCAGCGGAGGCAACGTCGACCTGGATCGCATTGCGGATCCCCTCGGAAAAGGAGACCGATGACAGATGAATTTGCGGAGGCACTAGAATCTCTTGCCCTCAAGTACCAGAACGTCGAGTACATTGAGCATGACCCCATCGCGATCCCTCATGGCTTCGACAGTCCCGAAGACCGCGAAATAATCGGCCTGTTCGCGGCGCTGTTGGCATGGGGCCGCCGAAGCACTATTCTCGCGAAAATGAATGAGCTGTGCGAGAGAATGAACTACCGCCCGGCAGACTTTATCCGGCATTTCAACCCCGCAACCGCAGAGCAACAACTGGCCGGGTTCAAACACCGAACATTTACTGAAGGCGATGCCCTGTGGACCTGTGCGAATCTGTCGTCTCTTCTGCACAAGTATGGATCACTCGAAAACTGCTGGGCTAGCTATGGTCAACGTGAATCTACGATCGAACACGCCATCGAAGGATTTTCATCCGAAATGATGGCTGTGAATCCCGATACGCCTGCAAGACTGAAGAAACACCTGGCGAGACCGTCAACAGGAAGTGCGTGCAAACGACTCTGTATGTTCGCGCGATGGATGGTGCGCCCTGGTCCCTTTGATTTGGGACTGTGGACGGCTTTCAAGACGCACCAGCTAGTAATGCCGTTTGATGTTCATTCTGGAAAGCAGGCTCGATCGACAGGACTGTTGCGTCGCAATGCTAACGACTGGAAGGCCGCGCTTGAACTTACTGATGCTTGTCGCAAGCTGGACGAAGATGATCCGTGCAAATACGACTTTGCCCTGTTCGGAGCCGGTGTCTACGGGGGATTGGAGGAGTTCGTTTAACGCGGAAGCCCACCGGTTTCATGCCACGACGCTAAACCGGAAAAGCTCAACCTTCAGTCGGCATTGACTCCGCAGTAGCGTCGATCAAAGAACACTAGAGGGCGCCCTTCTTCGCTAGCTTTAACGCTGTGTACTCGCGCCAACACTAGCGAGCTATCCCCTGCCTCGGTGATAGATTCAACTTCGCAGCTGAAGATAGCCAGTGCATCGTCTAATACTGGAACGCCGTGCTCGTCCAGTACGTGAGGAGTTCCAGCTAGCTGTTCTTCACTTGTCCGCTCCTTGTTAGCAAAAAAGTTAGACAGCTCTGATTGATCGTCGCGCAACACATGAACTACCAGACGCGTGGCGTCGAGAATTACTTCGTGCAATTGCGCATCACGCGAAATATTAAAACACACAAGAGGAGGGTCCAGGGATACGCTGCAAAATGAACCGATCGTAGCGCCGCGAGTCCTTCCATTTGAGGCAGTTGTGACGACTGTAACAGCCGTAGGAACGGCCCTCATGCCTGCTCTCAAATCTTGTCCGTTAATCATCGTGTTGGCCTACTTCAGAGATCAGGTAAAGACGTCCTTCACCTTACTGAAGAAAGATCGGGACTGTTTTTCATCTTTTAAGTCTGGTTGGAACGAAGGTGAATCTCGAAGTTGTTCGAGAATCTCTCGTTCTTCTCCCGAGATAGCTTGTGGAGTCCACACGTGCAATCGAACCATTTGGTCTCCACGCCGCCCTCCGCTAACATCGGGGATGCCTCGTTCACGCATCCGAAGAATCTTACCCGACTGTACTCCTGGATCTACTTGAAGCTTGGCCGAACCCTTCAGAGTCGGTACTTCGACTTCCGTCCCGATGACAGCGTCGGGGAAACTCAGGTATACATCGTAATAGATATCCAGGCCTTCGCGCGAGAAATCATCGTGCGGAATCTCTTCTATCTCGACGCGCAGGTCGCCTGACCATCCTCCGCGCTGACCGGTATTCCCTGCTCCCCGTAACGTCAAATAGTGACCTTCCAGGACACCTGCCGGCACCGAAATCGGAATGGTCTCCTCTCCTTTTTTCCGGCCTTCACCGTGACATCCAGAGCATTTGTGATCGATGGTCTTTCCTTCGCCGTGACAGGTGGGGCAGGGCTGAATATTTACGAACTGGCCAAACACCGAGCGGGATACTTGCTGTACTTCTCCTACGCCGTTGCACGTTGCGCAGGTGGTCTGTCCGGAGCTACCGCCCTCGGCGCCTGAGCCGTCGCACTCGTCACAGGAAACGTACTTCCGAACCCGGACCTTCTTTTCTACGCCGGTTGAAATCTCTTCGAGGGTCAGAGGTAGCTTGATGCGCAGGTCACTCCCCGGTCGTCCACTTCTTCGCCTGGACGATCCTCCACGAGCCCGGCCTCCGAATACTTCATCAAAGATCGAACCCGAACCTCCCCCACCGAAAATATCGCTGAAGGCACTGAAGATATCATTCACATCGGTGAATCCAGCTCCGCCGGTTCCATTCGAACGCAGGCCTGCGTGTCCGAACTGGTCGTAGCGTTGCCGCTTCGCAGGATCGGAAAGTACTTCGTAGGCTTCGGCCGCCTCTTTGAATCGAGCTTCAGCCTCGTGATCACCCGGATTCCTGTCGGGATGATTCTCCATTGCCAGGCGCCGGTACGACTTTTTGATCACGGTCAGGTCTGCTGACCTCTCAACACCGAGTATTTCGTAATAATCTCTCATGTATTCTCTAAGTCGCTACGACTACTTTACTATGGCGAAGTATTCGATCACCCATTCTGTAGCCCTTTTGAAGTTCGTGCAGAACCGTACCCGGGGCGACGTTTTCCGGCGCTGGTTGTTGCATCATTGCCTCGTGTTCATCTTCATTGAAGGGAACTCCTTCAGCTACTATCGGCTCAACGCCAAGGCGAGAAAGTTCATCCTGAAATTTTTGGAACACCAGTCTGACACCATCTCGCAACGCTTCGTTGGACTGGTTCTCACCAGACTCAGACTCGGAGTCAGCGGCATCGAGGCTCCTACCCAAATCATCCAGAACGTCAAGAAGTCGCTGAATTACAGCCGTCTTCCCAATCGTGACAGCATCGATCTGGGCCTTATCCATTCTGCGTTTGTAGTTCTGAAATTCTGCTGCCTGTCGAAGCACAGTTTCCTTTAGCGTTTTCACCTCAAGATCCAGTGCTTCCACCGGATCGAGTGTAGTCCCTGCAGATTCCTCATTTTCAGTGACGGGCACTGTCGGCGCCATCTCTGAATCCGTTTTCAACTCACTTCCCTCGTTTTCAACGAGTTCTTTATCCAACATATCTTTCACTTTGTACTCATTCATGTCAAACTGAATCCGGGTCGCTTAATAGAGCCGCCATCCCTTCCACGACCGATATGACGCGTGCATAGTCCATTCGGGTAGGTCCGATTACGCCAATGGTGCCGACTGTTTGTCCTAATCGATACTGGGCTGTAATTACGGAAAATTTGTTCGCCACTCGTTCGTCAGCGTTTTCACTTCCTATTGAAATGCGGACCGAGTCGATATCGCCTACTTCGTCCACGAGTCGAACAACCGAATTTTTATCTTCAATAAGCTCAATGAGACTTCTGAGATCTTCGGGCTCGCGAAATTCCGGCTGCGACAGAAGATTAAACGCACCGCCGTGTTGGAGTCGCTTTGGATCGGAAGGCTCACTAAAAATGGAATCGGCTTCACTCAGTGTTAGCTGAACGAGTCCGGTAATATCTTCTTCAATATCTGCGACACGATCCTTTGCAGTCATGCGAATCTCGTCGAGCGTGAGGCCAGCCAGGCGTTCGTTCAATAGCGAGACAACCTTGTCAAGTGCATCTTTCTCAATTTCAAGCTGAGCTTGCAGGACTATCGTCCGGACCAGTCCGCTCTTCACGCTTACAATAAACATCGCGCGGTCGGACGACAGCTTTACAACTTCCAGACGTTCAAGAATGCCGGTCGACAGTCGGGGTGTCAAAACTATCCCGAGTAGATTGGTGAGCCTGCTGAGCACGACTGAGCTTTCGCGGAGGAGTTCTTCAGTATCTCCGTATAGTTTTTCCAACTCGGATCGCAACGCCTTCTTCTCGGGCTTCGTCAGCTTACGAGAATCCATAAGACGATCTACGAACACTCTGTACCCGCGTTCGGTAGGTACGCGACCGGCCGATGTATAGGGATGATCCAGGTAGCCGCGCTCCTCCAGATCGCTCATGGTATTTCGGATGGATGCGGGGCTCAGGCCAATCTCGTATTGTTTGGACAGGTACCGCGAGCCGATCGGATCAGCGGTCCGGATAAAACTTTGAACGACGAGCCTGAGGATTTCCCGCTCTCGTTCGCTGAGTCCTTCGTAAAAACCGTTGCTATTTGCGTTTAATGGGCTCACAAGTGCGACAATACCGAATTAGTAGAATTGATACTGTACACAATTTGTGCCCGCATGGTTTCTGTGACAGATTGTCTTGTATGCGCGATTTCCATTAAGAAAAAAGGGCACTGTCCTGTTCGGACAGCGCCCTTTGTGTGCCATTTCTGCAATTACCTACCTGTCTATCCGCTCAACGAAGCTTTCTCGAGTCAGATCCACTGAGGCTCCGACTGAGGTCGAATACTGCACTTCGTCAATTCTTGCCATGCCGTCTTCGTAGTCATTCAAGTACTGGGTTGAATTCCCACCAAAATATCCGCTTCCATGGCGTCCGTCACGCCCGTTTCCATAGCTGAACAGTTCATAACTGTAGTCGAACAGCCGATCGTCTTCCGGCAGCAGCGAGTACGGTACGTTACCGTTGAAGTCGCGCGAATTGAACAGTCGGCTACGACGTACGCTTTTTACTCGTTCCTTCCGTAGGTCCAGACGACCCACGCGCATTCCGTCACGGCTACTGTATGCATTAAGCAGGTAGTCGTCATAGTAGCGAGTAGAAATCATTTCAAATCCTCTGTACGTATCTCCCACCAGGAAGACATTCCGATCGAACTCAACCCGACCGTTTGCATAGACGACAGCATTGATTTCTCGCAACGACGATGGAATCTTGTCAACGTACCCGATGAACCTGCCATCCTGGTACAACTCTATCGCATCGATGTCGATCTCTATCTCAGCATAGTCAGCATTGGAGTACGCTACTCGCTGGTTGTAGTACGTCCGAACGTCGATCCGTGAGCGTCTCATATTTCGTCCCCAACCTACGTTGACATATATCACCTGTCGGTACCTGTATCGAGGTCTCCAGTTGTGCTGGACGCGATACTGCCATGGCCATGTCAAGCCCAGGTGTACGTGTGAAGAGATGTGAACGTGGTTGTGCCAGCTTCGAGGATACACGTTGACATGAACGCGGTCCGGACGGAAGTATGTGTGCTCCCACTTGTGCTTATTGTTGTACTTATACTTCTTGGCCTTTTTCGGATTATCAAAGACCGGCCCGGTGTAGCGACTGCGGTTGCCGTCTCTCGTAAGTGTGATGTTACCCGAGTTGCGCCCGCCGTTAGAGTTACCGACTCCACCGTTCCGCGCATCGTTACTATCGCTGCCCCGGTCAGAAATTCTCCCACCGCTCCGGCTTCCATCATTGCTGCTTCCACCGCGGACACTTCCACGACCTGAATTATCATCACCCTTGCCAACCGTATCGCCACCGCGGTTTCCTCCTCGATCGCCCGCGCGTCCGTCAGATGAGTCGCCATTGCTACGCTTAACCGTTTTGACAGTCTTGTTGCTTCCAGACCGATCGACGTCAATGCGCTTCTGGTCTACTGAAGTCTGTCGTCCAGAGCTAGAGCTCCCAACGCTCTTTCCATTTGACGATCTACCACTTGACGATACGCCGCTCGACGACCTGCTGTTCGACGACACGCCTTTTGACGATTTGCCGGTTGAAGATCTTGCCTTTGAAGAGCTACCCTTAACAGCAGAATTGTTTACAGGGCTTGAACCCCGCTTGACTACTCGACTCGAGCTTGAAGACTTCTTCTGGACCGTACGTTTGGCTGGCGCCTTGCTCGAAGTTGTCGTTTTCTTCGATGTCGCGGTCCGCGAACTTCCTTTGGACGAGGTCACCGCCTTGCCCTTGGATTTTGAGCGTTTCTCTACAGACTCGCTCTTTCCGTCGTCAGATTTTTTTCGCCCCTGAGCATTGGCAACATCTACCAGTGCAACCGTTAGGAACGCCGCCATTGTAACTACCAACACTCTGTGCAGGTTTTTGTGTATCCAGTATTTCATCGTCTCGCCCTCAATTGTAATACGAGTGCGCAAAACAGAAACTCGCCCTGCGCCTTGAGGACTTCTACATAAAAGTCGTGCCGCTCTGAAAATGCCGATTTCAGGTCGCTACCGGAGGATTAACCGGCCTGTTGGTACAAATTTGACCGATGCAGCGTCTAAAATACTGGACAAGAAGAGCCTAGCTGGTTGGGATACCCCACACCATCACACCGCCGAGGTGGGCCGTATAGGCGGTCAGTAAGACGAGAAGAAGAGCCAAAATGCTAACGGCAATACGCGCCCCTATTGGGATGCCGTCATAGTTGCTGCGCTTTCTATAGAAATAGGCGATCGCCAGGCTCACTACTGAAATCACGCACGCAAGGATCAGGGTGTACTTGCCCCACTGCTCATGACGATCGACCAGCAGGTCCACTATCGGAACGTCCTCAGTATCGTCACGAATCCCCTCTCCGGTGAAATAGGCCGCAAGAGCTCCAATCGTCCCCAGGACCTGCATGGATAGGTAGGCTATAAACCATCGGCCCGAACTGCTAAATAACCAGAGAGCACAAACGATAATGGCTGCCGTGAAGAGAGCAATCGGATAGTGGACCAGGAGCGGGTGGAAGTATGGTATTTCATAGTCAGTAAAAATGTCCATCGATCAGCGTCCTGCAACTTTTGATGCCTGTTGTATGTAGTTGGCGAATGTGTCAGCATTCATCGCCGCCCTCAATCCTCAGTAATATAGTATGCGCTTCTTTTCTACGGTCGTCGCCAGCGTAATCGGTTCTCTGATTGCACTGACAATCATTTTCATCTTCTTCTTCATGTTCATCATCGGCCTCGCGGTTTCCTCGGGCGACCAGGCTCCGCGCATCAAGCGCGGATCGGTTCTCGTTTATGAACTGAAGGGCATCGTACCCGAAAATGTATCTGGGGATCCGCTGATGCAAGCTTTCGCGGATGAGGCCGCCTACGATTTGCGAGACTTGCTGGCAGCTCTCGACTACGCCGCAACTGACGAACGTATCGAAGCATTGTGGATTAAGGTCGCGGATAGCTCTATGCCGTGGGCGACGGCAAATGAAGTGCGGAGCGCTATTCTGCAATTCAAGGAAAGCGGAAAGCCTGTGGTGGCCAGTAGTACAAACTTTTCCATGGCGGAAGGCGAGTATTTTATCGCGTCGGCAGCAGACCAGGTCTACTCTTCTCCGGAAGCCTTGTTCGAGTTTAACGGCTTTTACCTTGCAGCCGAGTTTTACAAAGGTTTACTTGACAAACTGGATGTTGACCCACAAATAGTGAAAGCCGGTAAGTACAAAGGTGCCGTTGAAGTTTATTCCCAGGAAAGCTTGTCGGCTGAGAATCGTGAACAGCTATCCGTTTTACTCTCGACCTTCGAAACACATTTCAACAGTGCAATTGCCTCCTCTCGGTCCCTTTCGGAAGATGAGGTGCGCACTCTGTCGCAGCGCTCGGCGCTAATGACGGCCAGAGAAGCACTTGACGCAGGCCTGATCGACGGTTTGCTTTTTCACAGTGACGTCGTCGATGCCATCGCGACAATGATCGGCGGCGACGGTGACGAAAGTACGGACGCTACAGACTTTGACGAAGTCAAGCTCTCAACGTATGTCATGTCTGTTCCCAAACGAAACAGTGGCGATGTTGAAGGCGATGTGGCCATCGTTTATGCCGAAGGAACTATCATGTCGGGCTCAAGTGACGGCGGTGGCAATCCGTTTGCTTCTGGTGGTTCGATCGGATCGGACACGTTTCGTCGCGCCATGCAACGTGCCTCTGACAATGAGGATGTAAAAGCAATCGTTGTCCGAGTTAATTCTCCCGGCGGAGTTGCACCCGCTGCCGATGAGATGCGACATGAAATCGAAAAGGCTGGCATGAACAAGCCGGTCATCGTCTCTATGGGCGGCGTCGCGGCTTCTGGAGGCTACTGGATAGCGACAGCAGCGGACAGTATTATCGCCGATCCTTTGACTATCACGGGGTCCATTGGAGTGTATAGCCTCTTCTTTGATGTAGGCGATCTGTTTGAAGATAAACTTGGAATTACTTACGATATTGTCGAGACGAATCCATATGCCGACATGTATTCAGGACTAAGACCGTTTACCCCGGCTGAACGTCAATTAGCACAACGATCTGTCGACGATACATATCAGTCATTCCTGGAAAAAGTCGCTGCGAACCGAGGCATGACAACTGACGAGGTTAACGAGATTGCGCAGGGACGCGTTTGGAGTGGCGTCGATGCACTCAACGTCGGCCTGGTAGATTCGCTCGGAAGTTTGCAAGATGCGCTCAACATTGCGGCTGCTTCCGCCGGGATGTCTGAAGGCGCGTTCCGGGTGGTTGAGTATCCGAAGCCTCTCACGTTCTTCGAACAATTTGAATCAGCCTTTTCGGCTCAAGTCGAAGCATTGTCGACTCGCAATGTTAGTCGCTTTGAGCTTGCGACAAGAGAAAGGATCCGTATGTTTGAAGACTTGCTCAATGACTACGGCAAGGCACAGGCACGACTTCCGTTCAACTTTACGATTGAATAAGTCGTCTCGATAGAAGAGACGAACCTGTCATTTCCGCGGGAGCGTCAATACCAAGAAGGTCGAGAATGGTAGGTGCAACATCGCCCAGCTTTCCCGGAAGTATCTCGCCGTCAAAGCCATCCGCAATAATGATATGCGGCACGAGTGCCGTGGTATGAGCTGTGTGCGGAGACCCGTCCGGGTTTATCATCTTGTCCGCGTTACCGTGATCGGCAATTATCTCAACAGAGTATCCATTACTTCTCGCCGCATCGACTACAATTCTTGCCGCTTCGTCGACGGCCTCGACTGCTTTCACCGCAGCCTCGAAGACACCGGTATGCCCGACCATATCTGGATTAGCGAAGTTGAGAATTACCAGGTTGTAGTCGTTGCTGTTTATCGCGTTCGCCACCTGATGAGCTAATTCTGGCGCACTCATCTCAGGCTTTAGATCATACGTCGCAACTTTCGGCGAAGGCACAAGAATACGATCCTCACCTTGAAAAGGATCTTCTCGACCTCCACTAAAAAAATATGTGACGTGAGGATACTTTTCGGTCTCCGCCGCCCGTAGTTGTCTGCCACCGGACTCTGATATTACTTCGCCGAGTGTTTGTTGGAGATTAACTTTTGGGAATGCAACTGGAAAGTCGAAGTCCTCATCGTATGACGTGAACGTCACGAGATACGGATCGACAAACCGTTTCCTTGGGAATCCTTTAAACTTCGGATCTTTGAGTGCTCTACAAATTTGCCTGGCACGGTCTGCTCTAAAATTGTAAAAGATTACCGCGTCCCCCTCTTTGATGCGGGTATTATTAACTTCGTCTTCGGACCCGATCGCAACAGGGTTAATGAACTCGTCCGTCCGTCCACTTTCGTACGCTTGCGACAGGGCCAAGGTAGCCGATGGAGCCCGTGCGCCCGTTCCGTCGACGAGTAAATCGTAGGCAAGTTTTATTCGTTCCCACCTGTTGTCACGATCCATTGCATAGTAGCGCCCTACGATGCTGGCGATATTGCCGACACCGATATCAGCCGCGGCATCTTCGAAGTGCTTGACGTAGGAAAGGCCACCATCAGGAGCGGTATCCCGACCATCAGTGAATGCGTGAACAAGTACGTCGTTGCCGGCGATACCGCTATCCCTGGCGAGTCTCAGTAGGGCAATAAGGTGGTCCGAATGTGAATGGACACCCCCATCTGAAAAGAGTCCGATCAGGTGCAGTTTTCGACCGGAGTCGACAGCGTGCTCTATAGCGGATTTTAGGACAGCGTTTTGCGCGAACGATCCGTCTTCGATGTCTTTGCCAATCCGGGTAATGTCCTGATAGACGATCCGGCCAGCTCCCAGATTCATATGACCTACTTCCGAGTTGCCCATCTGCCCATCGGGTAGTCCAACCTTGAGCCCGGAGGCTACGAGTGTACTGTTCGGGTAGTTCGCCAGTGTTTCATCCATAAAAGGCGTTGATGCTGCTGAGATCGCACTGACTGCCGGGTCTTCAGAGATACCGTATCCATCGAGAATAATCAGGATATGTTTTTTTGCAGGAGACATAGAATTGGAGATTAGACGCGAAAGTCACGTACGGTTCGCGTCGTGACCCCTTTTTTTGTTTCAAACACGTTCATTGAACTACATTTTGGGCAAGCAATCTGCTCGACACCATTTCGATCTTTTTTCCTAGCGGGTTCATCAAAATAATGTTTTCTGGTCGCGCAAAAGTATTTCCCTTTGCGCGAGTTGAGGCCGCTTATCGGTTGAGGTAGTTTTTCTAGCGACTGGTAGTAGTCACAAACATCGGTAAGGTTGCATCGATCACATTTTGGAGTTCTCGCCGTGCATGTATATCGACCGTGCAGGATTAGCAGGTGATGGCCTTCTGACCAACTGTCGGTAGGGATATACTTTTTCAGCTGTCGCTCCACCTTGAGGGTCGTGCTGGCATCTCTGGCGAGTCCGATTCTATTGGCGACGCGAAAAACGTGCGTGTCGACGGGCATTGCATCCGCGTCAAACGCGACCGATGCAACTACCTGTGCTGTTTTCCTCCCGACGCCCGGCAACCGGATGAGATCTGGAATAGCCGAAGGAATCTCGCCCTGAAATTCTTCGACGACCATGTTCGCCAACCCTACCAGATGTTTAGATTTGTTATTCGGATACGAAATTGATTTGATCAGTGGAAAAACATTCTCGGGTTCAGCCTGGGCGAGGTCATAAACTGTTTCGAAAGCCTCGAAAAGAGCGGGTGTCACCTTGTTCACACGCTCGTCCGTACATTGAGCAGAAAGGACGACGGCCACGATTAGTTGATATGGGTCCTGATATTCGAGTTCCGTCTCAGGGGCGGGAATCATTTCTCGAAGGCGATCTATGACAAGGCGTGCTTTTTCTTTTCGCGTCATGATGAGAGGGATCAGGGATCAGGGATCAGGGATCAATATATTTATGTCGTACCTCTCTCCAACATACACTTGCAAAATATCATTAGATTTCAAGTGTTATAGAATAAAATCCTGGAGCACACAAATTTTAACTATCCCGTAGTCCAAACATTCTGCAAGTTTCCAAATATCTTTTTCCGATCATCTTCGGCCTGATAGTCTGCCATCCGGTATCGTCGCAGCCCGTCCTTTCAGACAGTTCCTATATATCGATAGTGACCGTCCAAAGTGGAACCCCGATCTATACTATGTTCGGACATACTGCAGTACGTGTGGTGGACAGTGAAGTCGGCATTGATCATAGTTACAACTATGGTACTTTTGACTATGGCGACCCATTGTTTGTGCCTCACTTCATTCAGGGAAATCTGAACTATTTCCTTTCAGTTGTATCATTCCCCGCGGCAATACGACACTACAGCAGAGTCGAAAATCGAACTGTAATTGAACAGCGACTTGATTTATCTCAATCAGAAAAACAATCGCTGCTCCGCTATCTTGCTTTGAATGCCCTTCCGGAAAACCGTGAGTATCGTTACGACTTCCTGTACGATAATTGCTCGACGCGGGTGCTTGATGCTCTTGACTCCGTATTGGTTCTGCAGCTTCCTGACGGTATTCCCGATCACTCATTTCGAGAGATGTTGAATCCCTATCTGCAGAAAAGGCGTGCAGTCAAGGCTGGCATTGATTTGTCGTTCGGATCAGAAGTTGACCAATTGCCCTCGCGGAGGCAACAGTCTTTTCTCCCAGATGCATTGATGGATCTGCTTGACAATACTGTTGTCGAATCGGATGGTATTACGAGACCCCTCGTTGCAAGAAAAGATACGCTCTTCACAGCAGTGGCACCTGTATCACGAACACCATGGTTATTCATCGCAGGCTGGCTGCTGGTCGGTATACAGCTTGTATTGACAATCCTGCGTCCACGAGGATCGCTGCTACTTGATCTTATTGTTTTTGCTGTTGTCGGACTTGCAGGATGTCTTCTCGTGTACATGTGGTTTGGTACGCGGCATACCGTGACCGCGTGGAACATCAATCTATTGTGGGCAGCACCAACGCATCTCTTATATGCGATCTACCGTGCGAGGTCCAGTTCCACGAACGCGGTGCACCGTTACTATCCCCTTCTTGCCTTAATAGCGATATCGATTTACTTACTTGGCAGCGGATTGGGACCGTTTTTCAGTATCGACACGTTGCCGCTGGTTCTTATAACAACAGCAAGCGCCGCCCGTTTCTATATTAATTCGAAACGAACGGCGCCTGTGCTTGTCGCTGAATAGTTCAGCTTATTTTTGGCCGAAGTTCACGAAGAGCGTATGTCGCGCCTTAACCGTTCTCCCATCGAACGTTGCGGGTTCAAATCGAGCAGATTGAATTGCTCGCATGGCTTCTTCGTTGCAGCCGAGAGGTAACCCTTTCGTTACAGTGAGATCGCTAGCTGAGCCGTCTTCATTTACCACGAACTGGATATATACCCTGCCCGTCACGCCGGCCTGGTAGGCCGCCTCTGGGTATTTTACCCTTTTGTGGAGCTCTTCGAGACCTCCGACCAATTTGGGAGGAGTATCTGTAACCAGGTACACCCCATTTTCAATAATTGCTTCCGTCAGTTCCTGAGTGTGTTCAGCTTCCAGTAACCGATCGATTTCTGCCAGTTTGCCAACTACCAACCGGTTATCTGGCTGTAGCGTACGAGCCTGTTCGAACAAATCACGGGCTGCCGAATATTCTCCAACGGCGTACTGCTGCTCCGCCTGATTGAAGATGTTAGTAAACTCGGAGTCTGGAGCTTCCGCAACAATGGTCTGGGCTTCGCCTGCCTTAACAGTCGTGTCGAGTTCCCAGGGTTTCATTCCACTGCGTTGGACGGCGATAGTATGTGGTCCCGCCTCCAACTGGTAGGTACGAGTCCCACTAACGTCCGATTCCATCAGCGTTCCGTCGATAAAGACTGTACCAGTTGCCTCGACGTTCAAGACGACCGTTCCATAGGCAGGTTGTAGCTGTCCATGCAATGGTGTTTGAATTCCGGGAGTCAACTCGAGTCCTACGGCGTAATCCTGATAGCCTTCTAGCGAATACTTTACGGAATGACTACCACCTGGAATGTTTCTCAGGGTCAGAGGCGTCTGTCCGCGACGTCGATTGTCGAGATAGACTGATGCTCCTTCAGGTTCTGAGGTGAACATAATACTTCCCGTCGTCGGGCGTGGAGGCGTAGGCCTGCGCTCAACTCTTTCGCTGGAGGAAGAATTCTGCCGTTCACTGGTTGTAGCGTTTGAATTGTCGTCGCGACTTGTCGCAGTCGGTTCGACGGTGCTTTCTGGAAGGCCGGGCGCCGCGTCATCGCCACTTTCCAATCCAGCAAGCACATGTCCCTCATCTTCACTACCGTTCTCTGCGTAGAATCTATCTTCATCCGCACCGGGGATGTTAAGTGCTATCCAGTGCCTCGCTCGAACGGTTAACGTCGTATCGATAGATGCATATCCTGGTAGTTCTGCCGTAACATTGTACGTGCCGGGCTTGATTCGAACCGACTCGAATGGGGTTACGCCGAACAGTTCGCCATCCAAAAATACTCGTGCTCCTGGAGGAGAGGACGTCATTGAGAGTTCAGCCTGTTCATCAGGAAGTGCATTCGCATTTTGTGCGATTGCCGATGATGTATCGAAGTCGAAATCTGTATCCGGTCTGTTTAGCAGGATCGCAAGCGCCAGACATGCTGGAAGGACGATAGCAAGACCCGTAAGGACGCCTCGTCGCCATGTTGGCGTTTTGGTTGCTTCAGCAAGGAGTTGCGGATCCACCACGATAGAATCAGCACTTTGCCTTAAAGCCGGAATCACGTTTGCAGGACTCTGGCTTGTTCTCGGCCTTGCCGGTTGATTCAGCTTACCTCTAACCTCTTGCATCAACTGGTCCAGGTTCGATTGTGTCGAACCCGATGCATTGCGTTCGGTAGAGGGAAATTCTCTGGCTTTACCAACCGGAGGAACCGGCAATCTGTTTTCCGCTGGCCCGGGGTGCTGCCGAGGAATTGGCCTTGCCGGACGCGCATCGCTGCTCATCACTCTAGGCGGAACATACGGCTTTGTCGGCGGCCGAGGTGTACCCTGATCAGGCGTCAAAGGATCGGTCGGCCGAGGCACACTGTTAGTCGGTGCTGCCGGATAAATCGGAGGCGGAGTCGCCGTACGTGGCGAATCAATCGGCGGCGTATTCGCTGCGCGCGTAGGTTCAACCGGCGGGGGTAGCTCTGCAGTTCCTGCTGGAGGAGCCACTGGTCGCGACGGTGGAACAACTGATCGCGACGGCGGCATCGGTACCGGGTTCGGCACTCTCTTTGTCGGCGTCGTATCCGTCGAATATGTAGGCGGAAGACCATTGCTTTGTCGACCTGCCGTAGTCTGAGACGAAGTACTACTATCGGCAGGTGGAGCAGAAGCAGGCGATGACGACTCACGAGTCGTGGACGCGCTGCGGCTGGCCTCCAGGCCCGGAGGACTGGGGTTTCGGTCGGGGCTAGGGGATACCTTGTTTCGCTCAGGCGAATCGGTACCCTCATTAGTCGACGACTCAGCTTCTTCCAGTAGTTGGAAGAACTTTTCAAGTTCTTTATTGATGTCGTGCATGGTTTGACGGGTTGTTGTCCCGCGCACGGGTGCTTTACCGTATCCGGATATTATTCCGGTGGGAGTACGGATACGTGCTGTGGAAAAGGGCGGGACACATGCCTTTCCACATTCGTGTTACCACGTAGAAAGCGTATCGGCGACCGCAAAAAAAGCTTTAGAAGATTTGAAGAGGATGAGATGTGCAGGCGTGGTATTTGCTGTTTCAGAGTGATACAGGCGTGTTTTGGTCAATTCCGCCCTGCTCTGAACGATAAGGAGAGAGTAATTCGTCCAATTTCGCACCTATATCGGCCATTCTGTCGAGATCTCTTGACGAGTTATTAACCGCCATCCCGGACTTGTCTCGATTTGACACTTCCTGTCGACCCGATTCTCGTAAGTACCATCCCTTCTCGTGCCGTCCATCAATGCCGACGGTATCCACTTTATTGACCAGAGTGAAAAGCAACTGATTCTCACGCAAGGTCAGCTTCTGCTCGGCTACTGTCTTCTTCAGCGACGTACCTGCGCCTACGATCATCAATACTCCCTCAACTTCCCGACGCAGCACATCGATGTCCGCGACAGCACCCCCACCCGGTTGTCCATCGATTAAAATGAACTCGAAGTCTCGCTGCAATAATTCCAGAACGAATTTTAATTCCCGTTGAACCGGTCTGATTCCATCATGCGAACGACCAGACGGGATGAAGAATAACTGAGGATGTTTAGTTGATTGTATGACGTGTGACAAGCTGGTCGTCCCCCACAACACATCCAGGAGCCCCACCTCTTCAAATGATTTAAGATGTTTTGCAATCGGTTGTCCCACCGAATCTGATTCTATCAACAGTGTCCTTCGCCCTGTCCTCGCTAACAGGTTGGCGAGACTCCATGCAATCGTTGTTTTTCCCTCTCTCCGGTCGGGACTGGTGACGTAGACAGTTCGGGGCGACCTGGTTCTACCATATATCGCGAGCAGCAACGAAACGAGTGGATGAGAACGAGCTTTCGGTGTCGGTATCAATTCGGTGAGTCGATGGGTTTCAACATGTGCCTTTCTTGAAACCATAGCACGTCGGTATGCTGGCAACGTCCCTATCCACTCGTAGTCTTGTTTCTTTCCCAGGTCTTCAGGAGTGTGGACGTAAGGCTGCAAGCGTCGGTATCCCACGGACAAAGTTCCACCAATAAATCCAAACAGCAACATTCCCGCAAGCAGGTTTGCATAAATAGAGCGGTTCAATGGTTCTGTAGGGAGCGAAGCCTCCTGCACGATATGGTATGGCGAGATCTCCTTCTCGTCCACTCGGTTGAGCAGGTTTTCGAGAACCTCGATCTCCTGGTCAATCACTATCAGGTGGGCGGATACATCATCGAGCGAAGTTGTACCCGCGTGTTCTGCGACCAGAATGCGACGTTCGTTGATTAGTCGCTCCAGTGTTTCCTGAAAACTCTCCTGACCGTTTGCATTACCCACGGACGAGGTGGACCGCAAAAAAGCCCTACTCGCTATCATCGTAATGTGTTTTGCCTCGAACGCATCGGGTGAGACGAATGACAAATAGTAAACCTCACCTGAGGAGCGAATTGTCAGGCCCCGACGAACACGTTCTGCAACGGTTGCGACGGAAAGGTCGAGAGGATTTTTGACTTCCAGCAACGGAAGATTGGCGCCGCGGCTTTCGATGGACCCGATGAGCTGCCGCGCGACATGTACAGAAACTGTATCGGGTGATAGGCTCGGCAGGACCCCTGTGCCACTCCTGGTGAGGGACTCAACCGGTGATGCCAGCGTCTTCCGGACAATTGCTGTCGATTTGTATAGTTGGCTGTGCGTAGCCGAGTGAAATCCCGCTGCGAAGAATCCGAGAGCTGAGAAAATGAGGATCGCCAGGCGAAAATCGAAAAGTATCCAATTAATAATGTCTCTACTGCGTTTGGAAAGATCCACTACAGTTCTCATTGGCGGTATTGGGCGGTGTTCCGAGATTCTCAGCCTGCCCGGGGCTTCCTTTTTCGGTACGATATGTTCGAAATTTGCTCAATAGATCCCTAAGGTGGTCGGTGGGCACTACTGAACGCACTACTTCGTTTTTAACAAACGTACATTTTCGCGTGATTTGGGATCGATCTCGGATTTTTTGGCGCCGGTCGAAATCCTGAGCGAATTCAGGAATGATTTTCGAATGGGGTGAGTGGTATTTCGTAAGGCCGGCAGGAGCGTGACGGCCGTAAATAATTTAGTGGATTGGCCCGGACGTTTACCTTAGTCGTTTCCTCCCGCTTACGTTGGGATGTTGCTTGATTCGACAACACTGCTGCTACATCGGCCGAAGCCACGATGTAGTTCCGTATTAGTCGGAGGCACCAGGAATCCAAATTACAAATGCCGTTCCCTCCCCTTGCGTGCTCTCTACAGTGAGTGTGCCACCATGTCCCTGCGTGACGATCTCATGGCTCATGGACAGGCCAAGACCCGTCCCTTGCCCGGTCGGCTTCGTCGTGAAGAACGGCTCAAAGATTTTGGCTTCGACATCAGCGGGGATTCCGGGCCCATTGTCTGTCACTCGGATCTCGATCTGGTCGGCAATTCGCCTCGTCGTTACTTTCACCGTCGGCACGTACTGCCCGTTCACGTGAGCGGCTCGTTCCACAACGGCATCAAATGCATTACCAATCAGGTTGAGCAAGACTCGGCCAAGATCCTGCGCCACTACTTTAGCCTGACCAACATTTTGGCCAAGGTCTTGCTCGATCTCAGCGCTGAAGTTGGAAGACTGTGCGCGCTTGCCATGATATGCCAGCGCAATGTGCTCGGCTACCAGAGCATTCAGGTCGACTGTCTCTTTCTCGCTGCTGCCTTCGCGAGCATGTTGCATCATCGAGCGTACGATGCCGTCAGCACGTTGTCCATGTTCCTCGATCTTTGCAGCTGTGAGCTTGATATCGGCCAGAATGGCTTTGAATGCTACCGGGTCCGTTTCTTTCTCGAGGTCTTCGGCCAATTCACCTGAGAGGCTGGCGAAGTTGTTAATGAAGTTAAGCGGGTTC
>CBDUKH010000023.1:0-36379 GCA_965367755.1 uncultured Rhodothermales bacterium | reverse complement strand
TACGCCGAAGCCTAGCAATATAATCAGCACTCCTGCCAGCCACGGTAACATGGCAATCAAAGCGCCGAGGTCGAATCCCGTTAGAACACCGAGTTGCTGAAAGATATAGGCCAGTCCTACGACAATAAGAGAGAGACCAGCGATCGTCGGAAGATTGAAAAGACCTTTCGATTCTTCCTGGGGTTCTTCAAATAAAAAATCCTCGAGCTCCTCATCAGACAATGATTCAAGATCGAAATTATCTTGCATGTCGAGAAGAGGGGGAATCTCTTCAGCTCTGGCTTTAGTACGTGTCCGCGATCTCATAGTCAGGTAAATAATTTGTCTTGGCTACGATGGAGAGAGAACTTGGTTACAACGCGGCATTTGCCCCGATGATCTCATGTTCAGTCACAAGATAATCGACAGGGATGTCATGTGGGTCAACCGGGAAGTCATCAATCACACATTCTGAATATACCGGGCAGACGGTTTTGCAGTCCATTTGGGTTAAAAGCTCATCATAATAGCCGTAGCCATTACCGATACGGTACATATTGCGGCCGGCGCCTAGTGCCGGGACGATAGCAAGGGCAAACTCCCCAGGTGGTATTAGCGTGCCGCTCAGCGGCTCATTAATCGACCACTGATTAACCGATAGAACAGACCCGGCTTCGAATCTGCGCGTTTCGATTCGACTGACGGGCGGGTCAGGTAGACGTTGGTCCGCGCCTGATCGTGAGAAATCTGTCACTACCGGCAACCCGATCGTGACACCCCTGGCAAGGAGCCGATCATTTAACGGCGTGATATTGACCTCCGCTGAGGAGGCAACGGGCCAGTAGGAGAGAACCGGGCCAGTCGGGCTCCCGATTAGCTTCTCCAAAGCCTCGGTTATTCGCGACGACAACATAAAAACAGATTCAGCTGTCAGATTGGATCGGTACTCTCGAAAGCGTTTCCGGAGTTGCTTTTTGGTATACAAACGAGTGCGTTGCTGAATTGTGATGAAATTAAGGTGGAAACGTGCCGCAGCCAGTCGCAGACGCCGGTTTACAGCGAAGGAATATTTGAAAATGGCACCGAAAACGGTAATTTAGCTTTTCTGTATACCTGTACGGAAGCCTCGCCGTTGGAAAGCGGCAATTTCGTAGCCATGTTGCTATCCCGGCAATCCAATTATGTTCGACAATCTAAGCGAAAAACTTGAAGGAGCACTCAAGTCGATCACCGGCAAAGGTCGGATCGATGAGCTGAATATTGCGGAAACTGTCCGTGAGATTCGCCGTGCACTTTTGGACGCTGACGTCAACTACCAGGTTGCAAAGGATGTTACCGAGCGCATAAAAGACGAGGCGCTTGGCGACAAGGTCATGACGTCGGTTTCCCCGGGTCAGCAACTGATCAAGATCGTCTACGACGAGCTCGTAGAGCTGTTGGGGTCGACGAACACGGCGGTCGAGTTCTCGCAAAAACCGCCAACAGTGATTCTGGTAGCCGGTCTCCAGGGATCTGGAAAAACCACGTTTTGCGCGAAGCTGGCTGCCCACTACAAATCGCAGGGCAAATCACCCATGATTGCCGCTGCGGACGTGTACCGACCGGCCGCGGTCGACCAGCTTGAAACACTTGCGAGATCCATTGATGTCCCCGTATTTGCAATTCGCAAGGATGGCGAAGTGGTTAAAAACGCCGTTAAGGTGGCCGCCGAGGCTTTGTCCGAGGCGCGCAAGACTGCCAGGGACCTGCTGATTATTGATACCGCTGGCCGAATGCATGTCGATGAGGACATGATGCGCGAGGTCCAGTCGATCAAAGACGAAGTCTCCCCGGACGAAATTCTTTTCGTCGTTGACAGTATGACGGGGCAGGATGCAGTCAATACGGCGAAGGAGTTCAACGAACGCCTCAACTTCGATGGTGTCGTGCTTACCAAGTTAGATGGTGACACGCGGGGTGGAGCCGCTCTTTCTATTCGGTCAGTAGTTCAAAAACCTATCAAGTTTGCGTCCACAGGGGAGAAGCTGGACGCACTCTCTCCATTCCATCCTGAGCGCATGGCTCAGAGAATACTGGGAATGGGAGATGTCGTAACGTTCGTAGAGAAGGCACAGGAGCAGTTCGACGAGAAGCAGGCAGAGAAACTCCGGAAGAAGATCTCCTCTGAGAAGTTCGACCTCGAGGATTTCTACGAGCAACTACAAAAAATTAAGAAAATGGGTCCAATGAAGGACCTTGTGGGAATGATTCCAGGCATTGGGCGTAAGCTAAAGGATCTGGAAGTGGATGAAGATGCTTTCAAACACATTGAAGCGATAATCCAGTCGATGACAGCTGAAGAGCGGCAATCACCAGAGATTATCAACGGCAGCAGGAGAAAGCGGATCGCGAACGGTTGCGGGCTGCAGGTCCGGGACGTGAATCAGTTGTTGAAGCAGTTCAAGGATATGAGAAAGATGATGAAAACGATGTCCAAGATGATGGGTAGTGGACGAAGTTTTGACATGTCATCATTGATGTCTCCCAATTAGTTAACGAATATACCTTTATCAATACATTAACATTGAGGCGTAAATAAGTGTCAGTTAAACTCAGACTTCGAAGACTCGGCCGAAAGAAGCGGCCGTTGTACGGATTGGTAGCCACCGACTCCAGAAGTCCTCGCGACGGTAGGTTCATTGAAGATCTTGGACGGTACAACCCGTTGCAGGAACCGGCTGAAGTTCTGCTCGAAAGAGAAAGAATCTTGTACTGGCTTGGCGAAGGAGCTCAACCGAGCGACACCGTCCGGTCACTCCTCAGTTCCGAGGGAATCTTACTCGCGTACAGTCTCCAGAAAAAAGGCCTCTCCTCCGACGAGATCCAGGAGCAAGTAGAAGCTCATCGTGCACGTCGTGCCGAAAAAGCGGCTTCCAAGACGAAGACGACGAGAGAAGACAGAATAGCAGAAGCTCTCAAAGCAGAAACTGCGCTAGCGGCTGAGAAAGAAGTCGAGTTGGCTAAAGCTCGAGCAGAAGCAGAAGCAAAAGCGAAAGCTGAAGCTGATGCAGCGAAAAAGAAAGCAGCTGAGGAAGTAGAAGCCCAACGGGAAGCGGCAGCCAGAGCAGCCAAAGAAGAGCAAGCTGAGAAGAATGAGGCTCAGGCCGCCGAAGACAGCAAGCCTTCAGAGGCAACGGCAGATGCCCCTGCAACGGAAGTCCTTGAGCAAGTCCAGGATACTGGCGACGTTCAGGCCGCAGAAGAATCTCCTGTCGCGGAAGCAATGCCAGAAGCCGAAAAAGTAGAAGCACCTGCAGAAGCAGAAGCCTCTTCCGATGAAAAGAAAGATTAACACTAACTCTCGTCGAAAATGATGGACGAGACTGTTCTTTTACGTATTGGTCGAGTAGTAAAAACGCATGGTGTTACGGGAGATATTCTCGTCGCACCGGATGCAGAGGATCCGAATCGGCTTCTTGAAGTCGACCAGGTGCATCTTGGAAAAACTGTAGACTCAGTCGTACCACATAGTGTGATCGATGCAAGAATACACATCGTCAAGAAGCACACCGGTATCGTATTCCGACTCAAAGATATTGATTCTGTGGACGAAGCAAGAGCCCTGCAAGATCTTAACGTGTATGCCTCACTGGACGCTCTTCCCGAGCTTGGAGACGACGAGTACTTCCTTGACGATCTGGTTGGATACAAGATCTTTGACTCAGGCGACAACCTCGTAGGTACGGTCCATGAAGTAACAGAGTATCCGTCGCAGACAATGCTCGAGGTAAAGCGGACAAATGGAACATCCATTTTGATTCCGCTCGTTGTTCCGGACATTGTTGTTTCCGTTGATAGTGAAAACGCAGCGATGGTGCTTGCTGATTGGGAAGGCTTGATAGATGACTAAGCCACTTCAGATAGATATCGTCACCGGACTTCCAGAAATCCTCGACAGCTTCTTGTCGTCGAGCATGATTGGAATAGCCCGGGAAAAGGAGAGAGTCCACATCAATGTTCACTCGCTCCGGGAGTACACAACTGACAAACACCGACGTATTGATGACTACCCGTATGGCGGCGGCTCAGGAATGGTTCTTAAACCGGAACCATTGTTTGCGTGCCTTGAGCATCTTGGTCTCGGACAATCAAAGGATTGTCCGGAAGGTACTGAAGTGATTTTCATGACACCAGACGGCGAGCGCCTTGATCAACCCATGGTAAACCAGCTATCTCTACAATCACGCCTCGTATTGATAGCAGGGCACTACAAAGGAATTGATCAACGGGTGCGCGACTATTTTGTCACGAAGGAGATTTCCATTGGTGACTACGTACTGAGCGGCGGGGAACTAGCCGCAGCAGTGATTGTAGATGCCGTTGCTCGTTTACAGCCTGGCGTCCTGGGTGACGCAACTTCGGCTCTTTCAGACTCTTTTCAGGACTCTCTTCTTGATGCGCCCGTATACACGCGGCCTTCGGAGTTCAGGGGTCAAAAAGTTCCAGAAGTGCTATTGTCAGGTGACCATGACCGCATTGACAGGTGGCATGAATCCCAGCGATTACAGAAAACACGAAACCGGCGACCGGATCTACTCGACCAGAAGATTTAATAGATTACCCAAACGCAGTATTGATCTGCAAAACATAATTTAGACCAATGAGCACTGAATTAATTAACCTCATCGAAGCAACTCAACTTCGTGATGATATTCCTGAGTTTGCCGCAGGCGATACCGTCAACATCCATGTCCGCGTCATCGAAGGCGACAAGGAACGTATCCAGCAGTTTCAGGGAGTGGTCATTGGCCGTCAAGGATCAGGGTCGCGCAAGACGTTCACCGTCCGAAAGATTTCAAACAGTGTAGGCGTCGAAAGGATATTTCCTCTCTACTCTCCGAAGCTGGCTAAAATTGAAGTGGTCCGACGTGGTAAGGTTCGCAGAGCCAAACTCTATTACCTTCGCGATAGAAGAGGTAAGGCCGCACGTATCAAGGAGCGCAGATTCGACCAGTAGTGCGCTAAATGTCCGCGGACGTTCTGATTATTTTTGTATTGCGACCGTCGCGGTAATAGCTACCGCGACGGTTTTTGTTTAGTAACCACCCATGAAAGATTTTCCATCACTTGCCATCTGGCCAGACAAGTTCCTTGATCCTTTGGTAAAGGAGCTACAAAAAACGACCAGCGGATTCAATGTAGTCGTCACCGAGCGCGAGCGTTGTGAGCAACTCGTTCTTGCCGGAATGGTCGACGTAGCCCTCGTTTCCGCAATCCCGGTATTCCTGCATGAGGATGACCTAGACGTCTATTCTGCCTCAGCCGTTTCTAGCTGGAAGTTTCCCTTCGCGACGATACAAAGCAATTCGAATCTTGGCGACCCGATCACGCGAGTCGAATATAAACCAGAAGACCGATGGTACGCTGTAATCGCCAAGGTAGTGCTCAACGAACACTATCAGCAGTCGCCAAGTTTTGTAGAATCTGAGTCTCCGTCAATCGATCAGCCTGAATCTGCCATGATTGTTGTCGAGGATAAACCCGGTAAGCACCCGACTTCCGGCATGGCACTTGACCTTGGACAGGAATGGTTCGAGCTGACGGGTTATCCGATGGTTTGGGGACTTTTTGCGTGCTCAAAAGGTAACCTCCTTCAGCGCACAAACGATGCGTTGCGTGACGCGACGGCTATATTCAAGGCGAGGAACGATTCAAATGGAAATGAACCACTCGACGAGTCGCTTGAAGAGTTTTACAGCGAAAATATTCGGGTCGGCTACGATGACCTGGTAACGGCCAGCCTGACCGAACTTTCTCAGTTCCTCTTCTTTTACAATGTAGTTGACCAGCCAGTGACGGTGCCAGTAATTGCTTCCGATACTGACGACTAGGAAATCACAGCTCGAGTGTCTGACAAGAACCAAAATAGCGACGGAATCAAGATAGTTGTGACGAACCGAAAGGCTCGCCATGATTTCAGTATCAGCGATAATATCGAGGCAGGTCTGGTGCTAACGGGCCCTGAAGTAAAATCGCTGCGAGCCGGTCAGGCTCATCTTCGGGATGCTTTCTGTACAATCTCCGGTGGCGAAGTCTTCCTCAGAAATGCTCACATAGCCCCATATAATCAGGCCAGTTACAACAACGAAGAGCCGATGCGGCCCCGGAAACTTCTTCTACACAAACGCGAAATTGCACGGCTAATTAAGTCGACGCAGCAAAAAGGCTTTACTCTTATCCCGCTTAAGATTTATTTCAAGAGGGGCAGGGCGAAAGTGGAAATCGGAGTCGCCCGAGGGAAGAAACAGTATGATAAACGGGCAGACATTGCGGAACGAGACTCGAAACGACGCCTCCAGCGCATCAAAGCGGACCTTTCGAGGTAGAACAGGAAAATGACTTGATTGCTTAACGGCTACGAGGCATTTTTAGCTCTTTCCTGACGTTCCGACTGCGAAATTGATGTTACGCATTGTTGCAATATCGTTCCTGGTGCTGTCACCGATTCTCACGGTTGCAGCCCAGGAATCCGGATCTGCTCCGATTGAACATGCACTCATCCTGCGGGCGAACGGAAATTCCGAGCAGGCCGCGGACGTCGTTCGCACGTATCTCATTCAATCTCCCGACGAGCTAGACGCACAGATACTACTCTGCAAGATACTCCTGCAGGATCTCGGTGCCGACGGAGAGGCGGAGACGATCCTGAAGGAGACTCTTAAGCAGAATCCTGACAATCTCGAACTCAAATCGCTTGACCTGCTCCATCGATTCCGGAATCCACCCTTACTTCTCCCGAACCTGCATTTTGTCCGGATCAGGAATACTGCCGGAGGGATACTTGATCTGGATCCGCAGAACAACATCGCGCACTACGTACTGGGCTCACTTGATACTGATCGTTTTACGTCACTCAATTCCGCCGTCTCCATGCCTGGATTCAGTGAGTCCACGTTCGATGGAATAGACGTAGCTGTCGTCGAGCCCGTCCTCTCTGGCGGAAATAATCGAAAGAAAGTTCAATACCAGGCGAGAGGCTTGCGTAATGAACGTGAGCTGAATGCTGTAAGTAGAAGTGCGTCTGCGGAAGAACATTATCAAAAAGCCGAAGATCATTTAGTACACGCCATCGATTCGTATTCACGCGACAAACATTCATATGCAAAACTGACACAACTGTACGTTGTAGCCAAGGCTTTTGGTGAGTTGGAGTCGCTGACGGCAGCCATGGTTCGAGAACGATCCGAAGATCCGGACGGTTATCTATATGCCGGTCTGGCTTTGTATTCGAACGGCAAAGTGGACGAGGCCGCGAAGAGTTTTGAAGAAGGAATCCGACTGCTACCACCGGATGAGGCATCGCTGTTCCAGGACGTCTCGGGAATATTGACGGACGAGCAGCAAAAGATCTACGAGGCCGATGCACGAGGATTTGCAGATACTTTCTGGTTACTAAACGACCCTCGTTATTTAACGTCCAACAATGAGCGCGAGTTGGAACACTACGCGCGACTTGTGTATGCAGATGTTCGATTTGGATCGATGTTTAAGGGCACGAGAGGATGGCAGACGGAACCAGGTCAGGTAATAGTTAGATATGGCATACCGTCTGCTGAGTCACAAATGTCGACGAAGACCGACTCCTATTTGATGATGGTCTATCCGGAATTTGGTTTCAGGTTTATGGATCTTGCCAAAGCGGGCAAATACACATTCTTTTCACCCAAGGCATCCGGGGCACCGAGTTTCGAGGCGATCCGAAGAGCGTGGAATGATGACACGATACGGTCGGCCGAATATTTCCGCGAAAGCCCACAGATAAGTCGGTACACAGAAGGCAACAGGCGAAGAGATGTTGATTATGCGATGGCGTTTTTTCGAAATGAAGAAACGATCGACACAGACATTGTCGTTTCGATGGAGATTCCAGCTGATTCTTTCAGGGGATCGGCGGATGTCAGCACCGGAGTTTTTCTGTTAAAGGATGGGGACATGACGAGGTCTCTGGCGGCTGCTCACATTGAGAAGGGTTGGCAGAACGTTGTCTCTCATTCCATAACAGCCAGTGAAGGCACAGGACTTATCTCGATCGAGTATGATTCGGACGGCCAGAATCCGGTCGGGTTTGACAAGTCGGCTGTGAACGTTCCAGCGTTTCGATCACAGCCCGCCATCAGTTCGCTCGTCGTCGCCGACCTGATTGAGGAAGGGATCAAGAGAGATGAAGGCAACACTACTAGCATGAACAGGAACGGTCACGCTATCTCGCCTTCGGTATCCGGCAGATTTGTTCGCGGGGTGCCGATGTACGTCTATTTCGAAGTGTACAACCTCGCTCGGGCACGACGTGGAGACCACGCGTTTCTGGTTGAAGCGTTTCTTATGGAGGACCGCAAAGAGAAAGGAGCAGAATACGCCATCAAAAAGCTGGAGAAACGCAACAGCGGCCGGGGAGTGGCTGTTAGTTTCGAGCGAGCGATCCCGTATCCAAATGAATCTGTCTACCTGGCGATTGAAACTCAAAACGCCGATCCTGGCCCTCATGTCGTCGTAATCCGGATCATTGACCAGACAACCGGCAACAACGTCTATACGGCATCACCCGTTTACCTCCAGTAGCTGTCGGTTCACCGTGGATTTTTGACAGGTGTCGAACAAAAACGGAACAGTAGAAACGGGCTTGCATTAATATTCGATATCCAGGTTAGGACTGTCTACTTGCCCCTACTAGCAATGAAAAACGCTTTTTTCTTACTTCTCCTCGCCGCTGTGGCGTTTCCGTTGAATACTTCACACGGACAATCTACACCGGACGACTTTTATGATTCAGGTGTTCTGGCTTTTCGGGAGCAGCGATTCGCGGAGGCTGCGCGAGATTTTGAGAAGGCCATAGAAGCCCAGCCTGAATATCCCGAGGCATATTTCTTACTTGCTCGCATCTATTACGAGACACCTCTGCGGGATCCAAAAAAAGCCAAGCGTTCCCTCGAAACTGCAATGGAGCAGGATCCCGAGAATATCCAGTACATGGTTGCGAAGCTGCTGCAGCTAAGGGATGAACCCTGGAATTTCATCTCTGAAAAAATTCGAGAAAGCCAACGGCGACTGCTGGCCGTTAGAATTCTCGCTCTGGATAGTACGAATGCCTACGCGCATGAAGAACTTGGTGCCAGTTACATACGTGACTTTTGGCGCTACAGGAACGCGATAATGATCCCCAATCATGAGATCGGTCGTTCGTATTACAGGGACAACGACTACGAAGAGTTTTTTGGTAACGACCCAGAGCTCTCACTTCTAACCCCGCTACCGGACGGGGGTGCAACAACCAGCGATGACCTCGGACTCGTCGCGGCTCTGCGTGAGGGTGGGCTGTCCAATATCGCCCAGGTCGGCGACCCTATGGACGTGTTTCTGAATGACGAGTTTGATGTCGATGCCCTCAATGAACAGGGAGTGCCCATACTGGACCTATCCCGACGAGCTCAAAGAGTGTATGACAGCGCTGTTTTTCATCTGAAGTCTGCTCTGGAGTCCAACCCGAGACACCGTTCTGTTTACGACTACTTGATGCAAATCTTTGTCCTGAAGGGTGAGGATGAAGAAGCACTCAAGCTGCTTGCCAACATGTACGTTTATTTTCCGGACGACGAAGATCTCTGGACTTATCTCGGATACGCTCACTATAAAACCGGCAACCTCGAAGCGGCATCGAAGAGTTTTGAAACGGCTATCGAGAAAATGCCAGCGGACGTTGCGGCCGCTTATAATGACATCTCCAACATTATCAGTTATCGCGACGAGAGTGCATACAAGAAAGACCCTGCAGGATTCGCGTCACAGTTCTGGTCAAGCAAAGATCCCAGATTCTTGACACCGTTTAATGAACGTAAGCTTGAGCACTACTCTCGACTCGTGTACGCGGACCTACTCTACGATGCCCCCGCTCTGGGTAAACGAGGATGGGAAACTGAACGTGGTCGTATACTTGTTCGATACGGACCACCGCCAGCTGAGTTGACGATCTTCCCGCATACTGGCGGCCGGAATTTCCTTGACAACAAAACGTACGGCGGCGTTTACACAGGCGATGATTCGAACCAGAGATATATCGATGGCAATGCCAAGTTCGAAGAGCTGAACACGTATAATATTTGGGACTACGGTGACTTCAAATTTGTCTTCGAGGATCCGTTTCGTTCCGGCGAATACCGCCTCTACTCCCCGAGTGCCGAGAAGATAGCAGGGGGTGCGTTACCATGGGAGAATGACTACACGATCATCGCCAAGGAAACCATTGCTAAAACACCAGAGCGCTATGAATATGCAGCTCCGGGAAGGCAAATTAACCTGCCATATCTCGTAAACACGTTCAAGAACAATGCCGGAACAGCTGCTGACGTTTATGTGCATTACGGAGTCCCGATCCAGAATGAGTTTGACCATAGCGCCGAGAACATAGATGTCACGGCTAAGGAAGGCACGTTCCTGATAAGCGAGGACCATAACATCCTCGTCGAAAAGCGACGAACAATCTACGGGTTGCGAACGAGTCAGATTCACAAGTTCGACGAGACTAACCTGTGGGTTAATACCCAGACTTTCGAAGGATCACCCGGCAATCGTGATGTTTCCGTCGAATTTGAACTTGGCTCAGGATCGGCTGTGGCAGTTCAGCGCAGGTCGATCTCCATTCCTGACTACGGTAACGGAGCGCTGGCAGTTAGTGATGTGATGCTTGCCTATTCGATAGAGGAAAGCATGGATAACAAGCCAGCAACCACCGGCCACATAGTTCGGAACAAGCTGTCGATCAATCCCGCACCGTGGAGTGTGTTCTCAATCGAACAGCCGGTATACCTGTACTTCGAGGTTTACGGGTTACGACCCGATCAGGCAGGTGGTCACGAGTACCAGGTAGAGGCAATTTTGAGTAAGAAGGACGACAGGTCTGGCATAGCGAAGACTATCGGCGGAATTTTCAAGCGAGGCGACCGGGGTGTGTCACTGACGCTTCCTTTCACGGCGACTGGAGCAGACGATGGCCAGTATCTCATACTCGATGCCGCGAACCAGGAGCCCGGGTTGTACACGCTCGTAGTGAAGATCACGGACACTGTCGCCAAGAAATCTGTTCAGAGCGAGAAGGACATTTTCTTCGAGTAATCCGCTTTAAAAGTCAGGTTCACAACGGCCAGGGGCATTTGTCTCTGGCCGTTTGTTTTTCTAGTACTCGTGCGCGAACTTTGCAGGATAGAAATGCAGACGACTATGAGTACCAACGGAATAAAGAAACTATATCATTCTATCAGTGAAGTCGCTGAGATGTTTGAAGTGGAACCTCATGTTTTGAGGTATTGGGAGAGTGAATTCAAGCAGCTGTCACCGAGAAAGAATAAAGCAGGCAGGCGCACGTACCGTGATTCTGACATTGAAACGCTTAAAAGAATCTGGCATCTGCTGAAGGTGGAAAAGTTCACAATCGAAGGCGCCAAGCGAGCACTGGCATCGGACGAGTATGATGATGAGGACTACAAGAACCGCCAGGAACTTTTGGAAATCAAGAGATTTCTAGAGCACCTTTTGGAGTCTATCTGACACCAATCGGGACGTGGCGCAGTCCGGTAGCGCACTCGCCTGGGGGGCGAGGGGTCGTGGGTTCAAATCCCGCCGTCCCGACCAATCAACAAAGTAGCGCCAGTTCGACTTCGGGGGCGAGGGGTCGTGGGTTCAAATCCCGCCGTCCCGACCAATCACAATGTCACACGCGTAGCGCCGGGTCGGCTTCGGGGCGAGGGGTCGTGGGTTCAAATCCCGCCGTCCCGACCAATCACAATGTCACACGCGTAGCGCCAGTTCGACTTGGGGGCGAGGGTCCGTATCCCGACCGTCCCGACCGGAATAATGCGGGTCGTGATTGCATTTATTCCAGCGCCTGGGTCTACTTCGGGGGAATGGGTGATCATTTAATTCTGAACGTGACGGTCGTCGAAATATGCCGCAGTGGACGAATAGCTCGAACTTAGCGGCACATGAGCCAGTTAGATTTCGAAAGCACGACCGTATGATCCAAAAAGACGCTATATTTCCGTAGCGCGGATTTGCCAACTACTTGTTTGGCACTTGCTTTGCTTTAAAACCTGTGCCTGTGCCTGACCCGCACAACAGCACGACAATCCACATGGCTATGCGGCTCCGTAGCCATTTGTCCACTTTTCGATAATACAGTACTCGACAACTGGTAACTCAGGAAAGTATGCCCCGACCACACACAATTGAAATTCTACGACGACAGCTCAAACGCTATTCTTTGTCGCTAGCCGTCTGTCTGTTCTGTCTGATTTCTGTCCAATCACCGGCATTCGCGCAGACCGGAAAGCCTCTCAGCGACAGGGAAATCGCTCAACTCGTTGAACAATTCAAAGCTGACCAACGTGGTCCATATAGAGACATACGATGGTTCTGCGCCGACGGAACTACAGTGGCTCCGTCCGAACGTTGCCCAACACCAGGGGTCCAAAGAGCACGGTACAAAGATTCGGTAATCTCTCTCGGGAGGACCAACCATGTCTTCCTAGGGCAAATCCTGTCGACGACAGACTTTGACGCCTTCTGGGATTCCGCAAATGGGCACTCGCGACTCAAGCAGTACCAGCTGGAGAATTACCTGAGACAGATAGACAACGGATGGGTCAACCGACGAGCTCAAACCTATCGAGGTGCATACCAGGCGGAAGATGAGGACGCGTGGGGAATAGCGTTCTTGACACGAATAGTTAAAAACGATCAGAACCTGATTCAGAACTTTTTCCTGGTGAGGCAGGCCAGCAACGATATCCCTCATCGCGTTGATGACAACCTGACTCAGCGTATTCGCACCGTCTCGAAAGAGATTTCTGATGCTCATCCAGCCTTTCTCGATCTGCGCGTAAAAATACACGGACAGCCTGAAGCATCCGATATTGGGAGGGTGCGGCAGTTCAAGGAGCAATCCAGATCGCTTCCAAACAATATTTCGCGAAAGCTCGACTCTCTTCTGGCGGACATGACGCAGTTGTACAGTGCGTCAAGCTATGCCGACCTTATAGCCTCCATCAACAGGTTACGATCGTCTTCGCCGTTGACAACAGAATTGCAGCAATTTGCATCCTCTGCTTCCAATTCAACCAACAAGTTAGAGCAAGCTCAAACACTGGCAGACGCAGGCCTCTACATACGTGAACAGATTCTGGAGGAGCGGAATCCCTCTGAACGTCTTGCACTAATCGACCTGTCAATCAGGATAGAAAATATACTTTACGCCAATCTCTCCGAATGGAGTGCAACTAGTCTTCGCGACGAGCTGGACAGAATTGAATTACTCACAGTCGCTGCTGCTGCATTCGGGTTCATCGAAGTGTGGGAATTCGACGAGGCCGTCTCTGAACTGGAAACGCTGCGTCAACAGAACAAGTCTGGCGAGCTTAACCTGTCCCGGCTTGTGTCATACCTGGCTCAGGCTCGCCGCATTGTCGAGTGGGGCAGCCTCACTGTACATGCGACTTACGAAGATGTCGTTACCCTGTTTACTGGTTTTGAGCCTTTGTCTGCCGGCTTCTATGATGTTAAAATCAGATCGTCGGTGCTCTTGCCTCTTGGCGAATCTGTTGGTCGTCTTGGAGACGTCGTTGCTAAAGAAGCGGGTTTCAGCAATCAGTTGTTCAACATTCCCAACGGCGGTCAGGCTCGCGGTCTTAATCCAGGATACGCCAAGGGTGTCTTGCAAGTCGTTTCTGGAAGCTCGGAGGGGATCGAAATCGATGCTAGCAAGATCTATGCTTTTCATCGACCACCGGCAGACCTTAAACCCGTCGCTGGCATCCTTACCGTTACCGAGGGCAACCTTGTTTCTCATGTTCAACTCCTCGCCAGAAATCTTGGAATACCGAACGGGGTTGTTTCTGCCGGCAATCTAGCGGACCTGGCTGCATATGATGGCAGAGAAGTATTCCTGGCTGTTTCTAACAACGGTACCGTTATTCTGAAAGAAGCCGGAAAGATGTCGCGGCAAGAACGCGAATTATTTACTGTACGCCAGCGTGCAACAGAAAAGATATTTGTGCCCGTCGAGCGAATGGATTTGTCGGTAACGTCTGTGCTTAACCTGAGCTCTGTGAATGCAACACATTCGGGACGTGTCACGGGTCCAAAAGCAGCAAACCTCGGACAGTTGAAAAAAATGTTTCCGGAGAATGTTGTCGACGGCATTGTAATTCCGTTTGGAATTTTCAGGCAACACATGGACCAGACAATGCCTGGCTCCAGGAAATCCTATTGGGAGACTCTGACTGACGCGTTCGCCCAGGCTGACAAGATGCGTGCTCAAGGAGCCTCCGAGACCGCGGTTGAGCAATATATACTCGGTGAGCTTGAGAAAATCCGAACAGCGATCAAAAGCATTGAACTACTACCTTCTTTTGGTCGCGATTTCGAAACTCAGTTTACGACTATTCTCGGGGGTCGCCCCGGTTCGATTCCAGTATTCGTCCGAAGTGATACGAACATGGAAGACTTAAAAGACTTCACAGGAGCAGGGCTTAACCTTACCTTGTTCAACGTAGTAGAGTCTGAAAAAATACAGCAGGGTATCAAGGATGTATGGGCTTCGCCTTACAGTGAGCGAAGTTTCAAATGGCGACAAAAATACCTTCGCAATCCTGAAAATGTTTATCCGTCTATTCTGATTATTCCGAGTGTCGACGCAGACAAGTCTGGTGTATTAATTACCAAGGGTGTCGAGGGCGGAAATGAAAATGATATTACGGTTGCTTTCAACCGCGGAGTCGGAGGTGCAGTGGATGGACAGGCGGCAGAATCCTGGTTGCTAACAGAGAATGGTCGGTCGATCTTGCTGGCCCCATCGCGCGAACTTGGTTTCACGGCGATACCGGCTACTGGTGGCACGAAAAAAGCAAGGACGACATTGGAGTCCCCAATTCTATCGGCCCGTAATCTTGCTGACCTGAGAAAACTATCCGTCGCGGTCGAGGACAGGTTGCCGAAATCGCCGGGCGTGGACACCAGGGGTCCATTCGACGTAGAGTTAGGTTTCAAGAATGACAAAATCTGGCTTTTCCAGGTTCGACCATTTGTCGAAAACAAGCAGGCCCAATCAACTGATTATCTTTTACAAATATCGCCCTCGATACCTGCCGGCAAGAAAGTGCCGCTTACACGTTCAATACCATGAAAATAACTTCCGTTCGCGTCTCACTGACCGTAATCATTGCAAGCATTATCCTGTCAGGTGCCCACAGTCCGTATCCGATCGATGGGTATGACTCTACGGGAATTCGCCGATTGCTTCGCTTAGAGCGAATTGCAGACGGGGACATACCGGGATCCCTGCCTGTCGCTGGTGCCCTGAAGTCGATCGATGATATAAAACTGAGTCTGGTGTCAAACGGCAGAGATTCAGTGCGGTTGCCGGAAGTTGATGAGGCGTTTACTCGTCGGATCAATTCGATTTTCCCGAACATGCACGACAGCTATTCGATTGCTGTTCTGGATATTACACCCGGGCGTGAATTCCGCTATGCTGAAAGGAAAGGGTCTGTCGGTTATCAACCTGGCAGTGTCGGTAAACTTGCCGTTGCCGTAGGCTTTTTTGCCGAACTTCGGCGAATCTATCCGAACTCGTTTGAAGCCCGCCAGAAATTAATGCGTGAACGTATGGTAGTGGGGGGCAAGTGGGCCATGACCGACTCACATACGGTTCCTTTCTACGATCCGGTAACGGGTAAGTATTTCAAGAGGACCGTTCAGGAAGGAGATGTCTTTTCTTTGTATGAATGGCTCGATCACATGATGTCTGTTTCGAATAACGGCGCCGCGAGCATTGTATGGCGGGAAGCGGTATTGATGAGTGCCTTTGGAAAGGACTACCCAACTCTGACTACTGAACAGGCAAATGAATACTTCCGAAGCACACCTAAACAGGAGCTTTCGGAACGAGCAAACGCGGTAGTCAATCAGCCGCTAAGGTCACTTTCTATCAGTGAAGATGAGTGGCGACTAGGATCGTTCTTCACCCGCGGCGCGGGCTCTTTCATTCCTGGGAGAGGCGGAAGTATCGGCTCGGCGCGAGGGCTAATGAAGTTTCTCGTCGCACTCGAATCCGGACTCGTCGTTGACCGGGCATCCAGTCTTGAGATAAAGCGATTGATGTACATGACAGACCGTCGGATACGATATGCGGCATCACCAGTACTCGCATCGGCCGCAGTATACTTCAAATCCGGTAGTCTCTATAGCTGCCGTGAGGAGGAAGGGTATTCGTGTGGTAAGTACAAGGGAAACAAGAGCAACTTTATGAACTCGGTAGCCATTGTCGAGCACGACAATGGAACGCGATACATTGTAGTGTTGATGTCGAACGTTCTCAAGAAAAACTCAGCGAGCGACCATATGTATCTTGCTTCCAAGGTAGACAAGGAGATTACGCAGTAGCGGCTGCAAGCGTTTTTTCTTCTGCTCTGCGAGCGAAGTCTCGTACTCGTCGGTCATCGTCATTGACGTACTGGCGAATCAGACTTAGATACTGTGGATCGCGAAGTTGTTCAATGAGGTAGAGGACTGCCAATTTTATCCGGATGTCACGACCCCCCAGGAGGGTAGCGAGGCTCTGCTTCTGATCGGGCACGTCAATATTCAGTCGCTTGATAGTATCTTCAGTAACTGTTTGAAGAATTGCGGATTCCACGATCGGTATTAGTATTCGCTTCAGGTTTCCGTAAAGAAGGCTATCCAGATACTCGACAGCATTTGTGCGGATATCCTGGCTGTCGCTATGCAACCCCTCGTATATCGGAATGATGTCCTCAGGAGGATAGCGCAGGCCGAGGAGTCTGAATATCCGTTCAAGCACAACGTCAAGCCGTTTTTCCAGGAGTGTAACAAGGCTCTGCCGTGCATCATTGATTGAGGCCAGGTTTTCAACTGCCTGATGAGAAATGCGTACTCTTTCTGCGTACAGAGCGCTGAGAGTCTGCAAATATATCTTGGACTGCTCAACAATCAATTCGATTAGATCCTTTCGATCAACTGCGAGATACGGGTTCTTTAGCTTCAAGTTATTGAGCGCGCGCAGGGCCTCAATTTGCACCTGGAGGTCGCTGTGTTCAGCAAGCCTGAACAGAAACGATACGGCGGATTGTTCGCCGATTTGCTCGGCGACAGATGGAAACCATCGTATGGCTTCGATAGAAACTTTCTGCCGTGCCAACAACTCAGACATAACGTTCAGTATGCCAGGACCACACGCAACCAGAGAACGGATTGCGGACTGTCGATGCTGTTTGTCGGGTAGTTTGGTAATCACGCTTTCGGCAAGGTTAACGTCAAGTGTTTGCCCTGCAGCAAGGATGGCTTCGTTCACGATGGCTGGATTTTCCGAGTCAAGCAACTCAAGGAGTACAGCAAAATGTTGCGGCAGGTTTGCGTTTCCAATAGCGCGTGCAATTGCTGTCTGATATTTGTGGCGGATGCTATCATCCTCAATAATATTGAGGTAGCCGATCTTCTCGGCTAGCCTCTTCTCAAACTTGAACAGCTTAAGCATTTCAGGATTATTTCTCGCTTCGATAGCAAGGCCAACCAGAGCCGCGAGGTTTACGTCTTCGTTTTCATGTTTGAGGTATTTGTCGATTACCTCGACTCGCTTATCGCCGGAGTGCTCGATCAGGTATTCAACAGCGCGTACACGGACTGTGGGATTAGGATCGGAAAGGAATGCTTCAACCTGTTGCGACAGGTTCGGCTGACGGAAATGATACAGTGTACTCAAGGTTGCGATTCTGACTTCGTCCGAGTCGCTATGCAAATGTGGAAGTACATCCTCCAACAGCCTTGCGTCGTTCATTTCGCCGACACGGTTAAGCATGTAGACGACCTGATCCTCCGAACCTCTTTGCAATACTTTTCGCATGGAACCGACAATGGTCTCGGAATCGATTGCAATTACTTTTTCAGATTCGTCACGCTTGTTTAATTTTTCGAGTCTACTCTTGAAAGAGTCGAGATATTCGCGACGGACGTTACGGGCGAAGTATATCCATAATACTGCAAGAGGCAGCACAACCAGACTTATAAATCGCACCGATAGTCCAAGGACTGACACCATGAATATCAGGACGATCCCTCCAATACCAGTCGCGGCGCTGTCAACGAAAATGTCGATAAAACTTTTCGTCTGGTTTTTGATCGATACGGGAACTGGAAGTGCCAGCAACTCCGTGGCGGATTTATTAATAGACTGCTTTAGTGTTACGTCGGACGCCTTGACGAAAATGCCGATGGATAGTATCGGTATGAATAGCAACAAGCCAGCGCCGAGAATGATTGCTACCGGGAGAACGAACAATGACAAGCCAACCCCATAGAGTCCGACAACGCGTCGGGTCAGGAAGAGCTGGATGACTAGAGATACTACGTTGAAGGTGGAAAACCAGAATCCAAAAAACGCAGCAAGGTCATCGCTCGACTCGATCGAAGCCGAAGCAAGGGCGCTGAACTGATAGTCGACGAGCTTGGCGACGATGACGCCTACACCCACAATGCTGGCAAGATACAGGAGGTGTCTCGACCCCAGTATTAACCTGAGTGGATGTTCGCCGAAATTCGAAGATCTCTTACGCTTCTGCAGAATGTTTAGTCTGGAAACGTTCTTTTTCCAGATTACTTGGGACAAAGGTATACATCCGAGGAGAAGGGTTGCCGCTACCACGATCAAATTGTCGTTGCTAATCAGCGGCGCAAAGATGCTCGTGATGTACCCTCCAGTGATTCCACCAGCGATTGCACCGGCTCCGATGAAGCCAAACAGTCGGGCTGCCTCTCGATTCGAAAACAGAAGGCTTGCAAGAATCCACACCTGGGAAGTAGCAACTACGCCAAAAATTGCCACGACGGTATATAGCGCGTAGTAAATCCATACTCCACCCGGTGCAAACCAGAGGAAAAGAACGAGGATGTACAGCGCACCTGCAGCACTTCCAAGCGTACTTGTGATGATTCGATTTAGCGGTACGCGGCCCAGTTTGCGAGCGTAGATTGTAGAGACAACCATCGCCGCGACTGCTACCAGCAAGAACGCCTCCGGAAGTCGCTCAATACCGACGTTGGCGAGAAACAGTGCGTTAACGACTGGCTTGACAATCAACAGAATCAAGACAATCAGAAAGATATTGAGCTGCATCAGGAGAGCCCTGCCGTATTCGCCTTCTCGAACATCAAAGGCCAGCAGCAAGAACCTCTTTAACTGAATACTCAATTGTCTCGACTGTTAAACTAGAATATCACACGTACTGACGACAAGTTACTGTGCCGTCGGCTTCATCATTTTATCAACATCAGCCATGAGTTGCCGAAGAATAACTTCACCGTCCTCATCATCTACTAGCGCAACAAGCACGTAGCGCCTCCATTCAGGACCCCAGACTAAAACTGAATCAGAATGATAGGTTCTCCACGAACCGGATTTGCGAAATAACTTTGCCCGCGGTGCGACCGCGTCGAGCGTATTTACAAATTTGTGATGCAATTTGGGGTCGGTCAGTATCTCGAGCATCTGCTTGGAGCGATCATAGCTGACGAGCTTGCCATACGCCAGTAAATAGTAGAACCTGCTTACCTGGGTTGCGGTCGCGGCATGACTTAATCCCTTTAATGGATCCGGGTTTCTCCTTCCACTTTTTGCGTACCGCTTTCCGACCCACAGTCCGCCACCTGCATCTTCATCATACAGCTCATATTCAGGATCCTGAAGAACCGATGCGATTTTATCATAACCGAGTCGATCGATCATCCGGGTGGACGCAGCATTGTCAGAACGGCTGATCATAAGCTTCATGTCTCGGCGCACTTCATCTGTTTCCTGCAATTCGCCTTTCTCAATTGCATCCATTGCGGCGAGCAGCACTGCGATCTTCGGCAAGCTTGCCGCATACATCATGTTACTGCCATTAATCCTGGCAAACCTGACGTTGTAAGGATCTCGTAAGTCAACCAGACCTATGCCAATCTTGTTGGACTCGGCCAGGCGTGCCCATTTCTTGCGCGACGATATTATGTTGGCCAGGCCGGCCTGCAGTTCATCGTCCAGCAACGATCGTAGGGGCTTGATAACCGAGTCCGGTACAACCATCGGAAGGGAGTCCGTATTGATAACCAGTAATGGCTCGCGGGATTCGGACTGATTGGTGGAGCTCGGGATCACCAGGCTTTGGCGCAGTCCGGCTACGATAAGCGCCAGGAAAAGCACTCCCGAGATAAGCGAGAGCCGGCGAACAAGTTTGGGCGAAAATAGATGCATAGGTCTGTACCAGTTGCAAAAGTGGAGCTAGGAAAGCCGTTAAGTGTGGTAGAATCAGAAATTCCGCCGTGTAATCCTTGCCGCCGAATTCGGTTTCACCGTTGTGCCCCACGGCAAAAATAAACTTGGCCGGCTCGCAGCCCTCTACTTATTTAGATGATTATCGACTCGGTCATTTATCTTCTTGAACAGTGACTCGGTGCGAGAGACCGCGTCCTCTGGATTGGATTCAAAGATCCAAAAATCTTCAACATCTCCATATCCCATAAACAGCTGCATCGTGCCTTGCGTCTTATGCTCGGCGATCAGCCAATTGGCTACAATCTGGTAGTTGAGTCGATCGTCATGGCCAAACGGCGTCGTACGATCGAAATGGTATGCCGCAGCCGGAGTCTGCACCTGGGTGATAGGATAGCCGTCCAAAGATGAAAAAGTGGAGGTCGTAGAGTCGCTTTTTGAGGATATCCAGGCACCCAGCACAACAGGAGGGATATCGGCCCGTCGGGCAGCCTCCAGAGCCAGAATCGAGGCACTCTTGTGATGGCCATGTGTTTCAGCACGAGGGAGATGCACAAACACAAAGTCATACTGGTTCCGATTTATGAGAGAGACCAGCCACGTCTCGACAGCACCGGCATCCCAGACATCGGACAAGATTGAGTCTGGATTCAGCGTATATCCTGTATCAGGCTGGTCGAAAAAATAGTAGTTTCTGAGGCCGATAAATTTGCCGCCCGCTATGAGCTCTTTCTTCCGAATGCCGGGAAGGTATTCTTTCGCAACCGCGGGGTCAGTAAGATTCAAGCCATAGATTTTCTCGGCAAGAATCGAATACCTGAAACCACCTGCACCGTCCGTCACGACGGCCAGGTCGACCCTGGCATCCAGTTCGTTCGAGAGTCTGTAAACGCTGCCAGCAAAGAGTGCCTCATCGTCAGGATGCGCAGTGACAATCAGGACGCGATATTCGGCCGACGGAGACTGGGCGAATGACACCATCGGCGACATTATGACTAATAGCAAAAAAACGCTAAATCTGACCATTGGGATTATATTTTGGGCTTGATGACGGTTATTCACGGCACAACACAATTTAGTCACGTAACGGCTTGAACAAAAGCTCTGATTCGTCGATACAATAAACCTAAGCTATTGATTCGGGTATAGTTTCGCCCGCTGGTCCCACCACGTTCCACAACAGTATGCACTCGCGCGAACAAAAAGCCGCTCTGGAGCTCCTGGCCGAAGATCTGCGTCGCATCAGAACAGATTCAGGAAAGACGCTCGTCGAGGTTCACGAAGATACCAGAATTCCCCTGGAGGTACTTCGACGGCTGGAATCAGACCTGTTGTCTGGAGACAAGATGTTCAACGATGTCTACCTGCGGTCTATTCTCCGTGGCTACGCGCGTACCGTTCAGGCGTCAGACGAGACTCTTCTGTCGGCCTTCGAGGAAGCTTCGAAGGGGATCTACGGTCAGGGAACGCGGATAGTTGATCCGAAACCGGAAGTAAATCTGAAAAAATCGGATCACGGGACGGGAAAGAAGAGAAAGAAGAAAAAAGCGCATCGCGAAGGTACCATCGAGAAGAGTGATAAGTCGGCTTCACCTCCTCAAGGAGACCGGCCCGCGTCGTCACCACAAACCGAAGGCAAAGAGCGACGAAAGTTTGTTCTGCCAAAATTTGACATACGAAAAGGAGGGATTGGGATTGTGGTATTAGTCGCCGTGGCGACAGGACTCTTTGCTGTCGTCCAGATTCTTTCAACCGACGGTGAGGCTCAGACAGCCGAAAGCCAAAATACCCGAAGCGAGCAAGCCATCATTCCAGGTGCACCGGGTGGCCCCGCATCCGACACGGCCTCCGTTAAGAATGAAGTTAAAACTCCTTTTGTAATGCCGGATAGCATTGAGGTGGCTATCCACTCCAGAGACGGTGTCTTCGACCCTATTCGGGTTCGCGTAGATAGAGACCTTCGACGTCCATACTGGGCCGATTCGTCCGATACGCTTTACTTTACCTTTAGGGATCGCATTATCTTCGAAGAACAGGCAACGAAAATGAACTTGCTTGTTTCAGGAAGGCAATATCCGCTTCCGAGTTCATTAAACAATTCTTTCGTTCTTACCAGAGAACTCTCTCGCCAATTCCTCGAGAAGGCAGAATGATTTGGTGGAAGTGTCCGTTCGGAGTTAGCTTGTAGTAACGCTAATGTGCTCGCTAATTCATGGATCTTTTCGAATCGTCCAAAGAACTTCTCGTAACTCTGGAAGACCTCGACGTTACTAACCTCTCGTCACAGGCGGCATCGACACTCGTGCATAGACTCGTCGATGTTGTTTCGCAACACCAGCGGTTTTATTACGAAGATGACAACCCACTCGTATCCGACTCCGAGTACGATACCCTGTTTCGCGGATTACAACGACTGGAAGAATCTTTCCCTGACCTCATATCACCAGATTCACCGACTCATCGCGTGGGCGGCGCTGCCGTATCGCGATTCTCCAAGGTTGAACATCCCGAACCTCTGCTTTCGCTGTCGAACGCCTTTGACACCGACGATCTGCAACAGTGGTATGACAGGTGCCTGAAGAATCTTGAGTTGACAGAGGATATCAATCTCGCGGTTGAACTGAAGATTGATGGATTAGCTGTCGCGCTTACTTATCGAGACGGCAATCTTGAAGTTGCAGCCACGCGAGGGGACGGCAACGTCGGCGAAAATATCACCGCCAACGCAAAGACAATTCAGACGATACCGCTTCGACTCTCGTTTTCTGACTCTTTGGCCTTTCACCCGGAATCGATCGAGGTCCGCGGCGAAGTCTACATGCGTAAAAGTGACTTCGACGCCCTGAACCAACGACTGGCTGCAAGTGACGAAAAGTTATTCGCCAATCCTAGAAACGCCTCGGCTGGATCGCTCCGACAATTGAATCCGAAAATTACCGCTACCCGTCCACTTAGCCTGTTCGCGTACAGCATCGGGCCCACCGATGGGGAACTGCCCCAAACACACAGCAAAAGATTGGATGTCCTGTCTGCATTAGGTTTTGAAGTAAACGAACATCGGAACTTGTTCACGGGCATCCGCCAAGTAGCTGAATACTGCGAGTACTGGACTACGCATCGTGAATCTCTCGATTACGAGATTGATGGTGTGGTTGTCAAGGTTGATGATATTGAATATCAAAACCGCCTCGGTACGATCGCGAACGCTCCGCGATGGGCAATAGCGTACAAGTTTCCTGCGCAGGAAAGCACAACAGTCCTGAATGACATAATTGTCAATGTCGGGCGGACAGGTGTAGTCAAACCTGAAGCTGTACTTGAACCAGTCCAGATTGGAGGAGTGACTGTATCCCAGGCTACGTTGCACAACGAAGACTATATAATCTCCCGAGACATCAGAATTGGCGACACCGTTATTGTCAAACGTGCAGGCGACGTAATACCTCAGGTGGTTAAACCAATTATCGAGGCGCGGAAAGGAAACGAAGTTGCCTGGAAGATGCCGTCCACCTGCCCTGCGTGTGGTAACAGTCTGTATCGCATTGAAGGGGAAGCAGACTACTACTGCGTCGCCTCGGATTGCCCGGCACAGTTTATCAGACTTGTCGAACATTACGCAGGACGGGCGGCGATGGATATCGAAGGACTCGGGTCAAAAATGGCCGTACTCCTCACGGAAAAAGAGATAATCAGTTCGCTCGCCGACTTGTATTCAATCAGTTTGGAAGACCTCACAGTTCTGGAGGGTTTCAAAATCAAGAAGGCCTCAAATCTGATTGCAGGCATTGATGCAAGTAGATCGCAGAACCTGTCAAGACTACTGTTCGGTCTGGGTATTCGCCATGTCGGGAAGACGACTGCAGAAATGCTTGTCCAACATTATCCCAATATGGACGCCCTCGCGTCTGCTACCAAAGAAGATCTTCTTCAGATCGATGGTGTCGGTGAAAGGATTGCTGAAAGTATTGTCGACTGGTTTCAGATCTCCAAAAACCAGGAGCTGATTGAAGGCCTCCGGTCAGCAGGCCTGAACTTCGACCGGACCGACTCCGAGTACATCGAAACGACATCCGATTCCCGGGTAAGCGGAAAAACATTCGTGCTAACGGGGACTCTCAGTGGTCTCACCCGGTCCGAGGCTGGAAATCGTATCAAACAGCAGGGAGGCAAAGTGACATCGTCCGTGAGCAAGTCGACCGACTTTGTGATTGCGGGAGAAAGTCCGGGATCAAAAATAGACAGGGCCCGAGAGCTTGACATTCCTGTCCTCACGGAAGCCGAATTCCTCGACCTACTTAGCTGATATTATGCTGACTCCTCTAGACTATTCAGTAATCGTTGTCTACATGATTGCCGTTGCCGGCCTCGGATTAAAGGCAGGAGGTCGACAGGAAAATGTAAACGACTACTTCCTTGGTTCAAGGCAGCTACCCTGGTGGGCTGTGTCTTTGTCCATTGTGGCAACAGAAACCAGCACGCTTACCGTCCTTGGCGTTCCCGCTGTTGCGTACGGAGGTACGTTTACATTTCTGCAGTTGACTCTCGGGTATTTACTGGGGCGTATTGCCGTGGCAGTCTTTTTCATACCAGCATACTTCAAGGGAGAAATCACTACCGCGTACGGGTTGCTCGCTGATCGATTTGGTAACACGATGAGAGTCAGTGCATCCAGCGCCTTCATGGTCACTCGGCTGCTTGCAGATGGCGTCCGACTTTTCGCAACGGCTATACCGTTGAAGATTATTGCAGACACAGCGGGGTTAGAGCTCTCGTACTTCGCAATTATAACGGGCCTTGCACTTCTTACAATCATCTACACTTTGATAGGGGGCCTGCGCGCAGTTGTTTGGATGGACGTCATGCAATTGGTCATCTACATTGCCGGCGCAGTTGTTGCGATAGCTTTGTTGTTGTCTGCGATTCCTTCTGGATGGCTGGGACACGCAATCGGAGCCGGTAAATTGCAGCTCTTTGATTTCCAGTCCATGAAAACGATTATTGGAGTATTAACGTCTCCCTATGCTTTCGTAACCGCCGTTGTAGGAGGCGCCGTTTTTTCGATGGCGTCGCATGGAACCGATCATCTGATCGTTCAACGGTTGCTGGCGTGCCGTAATCCGCGCGATAGTCAGAAAGCGCTTGTAGCAAGTGCACTTATTGTCATGGTGCAATTTGCAATATTTCTATTCGTGGGCGTCCTCCTGTGGACGTTCTATGGCGGAGTGTCACCGGAACAACTTGGACTGACCAGAGCCGATGAGGTATTTCCATTCTACATTGTCCAGCAGATGCCCCCGGGATTGGCAGGGCTCTTGCTTGCATCGATAATAGCGGCGGCCATGAGTTCGCTGTCGTCTTCACTCAACGCCCTTGCATCCACTACTTGGAACGATGTACTTGCACGATTCACTATAAGGATGGACGCCCTCAAGGCATCCAGGATAATAACGTTGGCCTGGGGACTCATTTTCATATTCTTCGCATCCCTATTCGAGTCACGCACCGAGCCTGTAGTTGAATTAGGCCTTTCAATTGCTGCCTATACCTATGGCGGCCTCCTCGGTGTTTTCCTGTTGGGCATTTTCAGCCAACGAGCTAACCAACGCGATGCCGTAGTCTCTTTCTTTGTCACCATATTTGTGATGGCCACGATAATTCTTGGTGTTCGGTACATCCCGGAGCAGGGATGGATACTTAACTTTAACTCAGAGAGCTTAAGTACTATGTATCAAGGTGTTAAGCAACTCGCCTGGCCGTGGTATACAACTTTTGGCGCCATATTAGGGTATACTACAGGATCCTTGTTGTCATTAACGCATAGTGACGCGCCGACTACCACCGATATTGAGTAGATGAGTTTTCTCGACAAAATCAGGCTTGGCAAAAAGCGAACGCGACCGGTTGGCAGCCGGCTGGAAACGGGCCTTAAAGATTCGACCGGAAGCAAGGGTAAGAACCTTGCAGCCAAGTTCGGAATGATGGGTACCCTCGTCGTTTTGACAATGCTGGCCTTTCCAGGCGATGAGTTCAAGGTTGACGCAAAGCAGGGTGATATCTGGAATACGCCGACACTGCTTGCACCGTACACATTCTCCATTCTAAAGGACCCGCAACAACTCCAGGTCGAACGAAATGAAGTAAGATCTCAAACACCTCCACTTTTTCAGGATGTCGACTGGGCAACACAAACTGCCGCGAACCGCGATACCGTAGCCAACCAGATGGACCGGATTCTCGGGGCATACCAGGATTATGCGTTGAACAGTCGCCGAGGCCTCCTCGAACAGGCCGTGGCGGACTCACTCCGATATGTCAGCCTGCGGCACAACTCGAGACTAAAACTGTCGCCGTCGCAGTGGGAGATGATCATCCAGGATTATTCGAGCCGCATACCGGGAATGGTATCTTCGACGCGAAACGATTTGAGAGGGGAGAGGCTGGATCGAGCTATCCTCAATGCAGCCTACGCCGAGGCAATAAATATTCCCCGGTCCGGAGCTGTCGATATTCCCCGCGATAGCATTTACTCGGACAACATCGTCATCCGTTCCGAAGAAGATAAAGCGGAGCTGCAAAGACCGACGGATGAGGTCTACGGGTTGAACGAGGCTTACGAAAAGGCGCGAGACAGATTTGAGCAGACGTATGCTGACAACCCTGAGTATGTAAACCTTGCATCATCATTTTTCAGGGCAATCTTTCAGCCGTCGTACGTATATCTGCCAGCGCAAACTGAACGAAGGCTCCTGGAGAAACAGAATCGAATCGCGATTAACGATGGCGTAGTCGAACGGGGAGAAATCATTGTACAGCAGGGAGATTTAATTACGGCAGAAACTCTCCGCAAAATTCAATCTCTCGAAGAACAGCAAAACCTCCGTCGTGGAAATAGGGTCGGATGGAAAGTCTTGACGGGACGATTCATATTAACCATTGCATCGTTTTTCTTTTTCTTCATGTATTTGTATGTCCTGAGACGGCAAATATTTGATGACAACAAGCTTGTCTTTTTGATCACGATTCTTTTTGGCGTGATAATCGGATTGTTTGCCGTCGTCGTTCGTCTCGAGTTTGCGAGTATGTACCTGGTGCCAGTCGCAATTGCCTCTGTAATTCTCACTGTTATGTTTGATTCACGTGTGGCACTGTTTGGGACGGTGATGCTGGCGTTGATCGGCGGACAGCTGATTTACTTTGACTACTCCTATACGTTTGCAACGATAATGGCCGGGGCACTCGGCATCTACAGTGTCCGGGATATCAAGAACAGGAGCCAGTTCTTTGTCAGCTCGGGACTCGTTCTGCTTGGCTACGTTTTGGTGCTGGTCGCAATGTTTCTTGTCCAGGGTACGGCTGTGGACCTGTTCGTTTCAAACGTCCTTCAGTCGGGTCTCAATTCGTTCATGATCATCATGGCGTTTCCGCTCCTGTGGGTCTTCGAAAAGATGTTTGACATCACGACTGACCTGACGCTGCTGGAGCTATCCGATACAAACCGGCCGCTGCTTAAGGAACTGAGTATCCGCGCGCCCGGAACGTTTAATCACACGCTGCAGGTTGCCAACCTCGCCGAAGCCGCGGCCGATGCCGTCGGTGCAAATGCGTTGCTGACTAGAGTGGGAGCATTGTATCACGACATCGGGAAGATGCATAAGCCGGAATATTTCGTTGAGAACCAACATCCCGGCGACAACCCACATAACAATCTTAAGCCAAGGATGAGTGCGCTCATTATCGCCAGCCATGTCAAGGAAGGCATTGAGATTGCAAGAGATTATAATCTTCCGCGACTTGTGGAAGATTACATTCCGATGCATCACGGAACGTCGCTCATTGAGTATTTCTACAGGCGTGCACAGGAAGAGTCGCCTGATGCTCCTGACGAAGTAAGCGAGTCTGAGTTCAGGTATCCCGGCCCGCGCCCTAACTCGAAAGAGAGCGGGATTCTTATGCTGGCAGATTCTGTAGAAGCCGCCAGTCGCAGTATTGAGTCACCGACACATAAGCGCTTCGAAAACCTGATCGATGGCATCTTCGCATCTCGAATTAATGATGATCAGTTAGCCGAAACTAATCTCAATTTTCAAGAGCTCGACACCATCAAGGAGACCTTTCTCAATATGCTGGTGAGCATGTACCACGTACGAGTAAAGTACCCGGGCCAGGAAGATGACAGTCATCATCACCAGGAGCTCAAGGCTGTCGAGGCTGCAGCAAACCTTGACACCGATAATGGTATGACGGGAGGAGTAGTGGGAGAAGATCCTGGTCCCGTAGCGAAGAAAGTAGAGCCAGGCGAGTCACCGACGGTCAACGGCTCAAAGAAATCTAATCGGGAAGAGACTCCCTGATTTTCTTTAGTGACTCCTGGGTGGGCAACTCGGCAATGCTGTAAACGGGAGTATCTTTCTCTACATGGCGAAAAACGATTCGCCTCGTCGCCGGTGTAAAGAGCAGAACATCTACTTGAGATACGAACGTGTCCACGCGTGCACCCTTCGTTGTGTCTGTGGTTGAGGCTATAATCTGCCCCTGAAAACCTGTCGTGTCTTTAATGATCTTTGTCAGGGGCCCGATCGAATCAGTAAATCTCGTCAGCAGCCCTAACGATTCGTAGTCCAAAAGTTTGGCGACCGATTCAAGCGCCTCGACAGGCAACCTCGTATCAATGGTAATTACCTCTGCGTGGGTAAAAGAAAATCCGAGCTTGCGAAACAGCTGCACGGGTAAGATAACGTAGTCGGCATCCGCGTGCTGCTCAATTTCAGCAGGCACACAATGCTCAACGTTTACGAGCAGTTCGTCTTTAATTGCCGCCGCCATCCCCGCGGCGTACTCCTGATATGGGCCTACGACGAGAATTTTATGCTCACTCTGACTCAACGGCATGATGCTTAACTGCTCTTCGACAATGTATTCAATGTCGGACTCGTCGAGTCCCAACGAGATCATCTTACGGATGGCATCAGAAACGAGGGCAGCACCCCTCTCGAGGCGCTCAGAAGGGTCAAGTTGTGTACGAGCAATCACTCTGAAACCGCTCCCGGTCTCGCCAGCGAGCAGACCCTCTTCCTCGAGCAAACGGTACGCGTTCCGAATCGTGTGATAGGAGACACCTGCCTGTCGGGCTACGATTCTGGTAGAAGGGAGTATGTCTCCAATCTTGTACTGACGACCAAGTCCGATTTCGTAGCGGAAGTAGTCGGCGACCTGCTCACGCGTCGATCGGGTAGAAGTTGGATCGATTGTCAACAAGGGAATTCCCGGTCAGATGAGTGCATCGGCAGCAGGCATATTCGAATCTGCATAGAATACGACTAGTGCACAACCATTTAAGTATTCCAATAGATTAAAGCGACTTATATGCTTCGTGTGCCTTCGCAAGATGCTGAATCAGTTGTTGGTAGTCGGGCCACTGGCTACTCACGAGCGTGTAGGTATCGAGTCCAACTGTAATGGTTGCTCGATCTGTCTGCGGCGTCGCGATATCAATAATATATGCCCACCCGACATCGAGTTCTGCATAAGCTTCCCGGACAGTCAAAACTCTGACCCGTTCATCCTGAATTTCGATAACAGCCGCAGTTGCACGCATCCAGTACACGGAGGCAAACGCTGCGAGCATGAGTCCCGCCGGAAAACCTTTGTACAGGTATGGCAGAATATTTGATTCTTGCAGTGCCGCGAATAACGTGACTATCATGATCGGGATCATGATTATTGACACGAATCGCAGGTACGCACGAGAAAAGCCAGTCGCCAGCGTGGGAGCCCCTTCCAGGAATATACTTTTATAGGTAGCTCTCACGCAGTCACATGAATCAGGCGCCGGGCTTGGTCGCGAAAGCGTGAGTAAGGGGAAGGTCTTTTACAGTCTTGAGACCGGCCTCTGCTTTGGCTACCAATGGTATCGCATTGACAAGAGCTGCGATTGTAGCCGTGTCACCAAAGATCCCGCCACGAATGATTAGATCAATCGGAGGTGTACCCTCGACTTTCACAGCGTCATGAGGATCTTCTGCACCGACATACATTTTTAGATCTAACGAGATAACCGCATCGCCGTCGACAAATCCTTTGATCGAATGATGAATGCCGGCAACCGATCCTTCCTCGACAGTGAAATGAGGTGTAACGACTTTCTTCCTTGATATCACCGGCTCAAGATTCTCCTCTGACGAAGTCAAATCCCATCCAAGACCGGCTGCGATCATGAGCAAAGATTCTCTGAGTCCAATGTGACCAAATTTTCCAGTTGCTTTCTTTTGCGCGAACTCCTCAGCTGAAATGCCAGCGCCGACTTTTGCCTGTAAAGGCTTTCGTCTCTTACCTGCATCCACAACACGAGATACCGCTATTGTGTTGACGTCAGTGGAAACTCCTGTGGCCATCAAAGCGAGCGCATCCATGGCGTAGCCCGGGTTGACGCCTGTTCCGACAATGGTAACATTTCCAGCTTTTGCAGCTTCGTTGATCTTTCTGGCAATTTCCGGATGTCGCTCGTACGGGAAGGAAAGCTCTTCGGTAGACGAAACAACGTTTGCGCCGTGCTTTGCGCAAAGAATGAGCTGCTCATACATGGAATCGAGGAAGGACGATGTCGTATGGACGACCACATCGACATTGTTATTAGCGAGGACTTCCTCGGCATCAGCCGAAACAGTGACTCCTGTTGACACAGGTGTTGTTAAGAAATCGCCTACGTCACGGCCAACTTTGTTCGGGTCGATATCTATTACGCCAACCAGTTTGATCAAGCCCGTGTCCTGCTTGGACAGTATTGTCTTGACAGACTCGAGGCCGATGGGTCCAATACCGAACTGGACTACATGAAGTGCTTTAGGCATAGTATGAAGTGTAGATGTTATTACTGTGTGTTTGAGAATAGATTCGTTTAGTCGTCACCGAGAAACGGGTACGAAAAATGGTGTGGCGGATCGAAAGTTTCCTTGATACTTCGGGCAGAAACCCAGCGAAGCAGGTTCAAGATTGATCCCGCCTTGTCGTTAGTACCCGACGCACGAGCGCCACCGAACGGTTGCTGTCCGACGACAGCACCAGTCGGCTTATCGTTGATATAAAAGTTGCCGGCAGCATCTTCGAGTTTTTTCGAAGCGCTGACGATAACACTGCGGTCCTGGGAGAAGATCGCGCCGGTTAGGGCATACGGCGAAGTCGAGTTAACGATGTCAAGAGTCTCTTCAAATTTCTTGTCGGCGTAAACGTAGATAGTCACGACAGGTCCGAATATTTCTTCGCACATGGTGCGATAGCCGGGATCTTTCGTCAGTATTACAGTGGGCTCGATGTAGTAGCCGACCTTGTCCGAGCAATTCCCGCCAGCGATTATCTCGGCGTCATTGGACCGTTTGGCAGCTGTTATATACGCCTTAATGTTTTTGTATGATTTCTTGTCAATGACGGCGTTGACAAAATTCGAGAAGTCGTCCACCGGACCCATCTTTACCTCGTCGAGCTGATCGAGCATCGACTTCTTAACGGTCTTCCACAACGATTTAGGAATATAGACACGAGAAGCAGCCGAGCATTTCTGGCCCTGATATTCGAAGGCGCCTCGCACGATTGCTGTAGCCACTGCGATCGGGTCGGCCGATGGATGAGCCACGATGAAGTCCTTGCCACCGGTTTCTCCGACAATTCGAGGATACGATTTGTAGTCGGCGATGTTGTTTCCGATTGTCTTCCACATATACTGGAATGTGGAGGTAGACCCTGTGAAGTGGAGTCCGGCGAGATGAGGATTCGCAAAGACCGGGTCGCCGACGTCAGCGCCACGCCCGGGCACCATGTTAATAACACCGGCGGGCAGACCTGATTCTTCGAGCAACTTGTAGACGTAGTACGCCGAGTAAACCGCTGTGGTAGCTGGCTTCCAGACGACGGTATTACCGAGCATGGCAGGTGCGGTTGGAAGGTTGCCCTGAATCGCTGTAAAGTTAAATGGAGTCACAGCAAACACGAATCCTTCGAGTGCTCTGTACTGGGCACGATTCCAGATTCCCGGTGAAGAGATCGGCTGCTCTTCGTAGATGCGCTGCATGAAATGAACGTTGAACCTGAAGAAGTCAATCAGCTCACAGGCCGAGTCGATTTCTGCTTGATAGGCATTCTTGCTCTGACCGAGCATCGTAGCAGCATTAATCGTATCGCGCCAGGGTCCCGCCAGCAAGTCTGCCGCTTTAAGAAATATGGCAGCACGTTCCTGCCACGGCATGCTGGACCAATCGGCGCGAGCTTTAAGTGACGCGTCAATAGCTTTTTTGACCTGCGTCGAATCACACAAGTGAACCTTGCCGAGGGTGGCCTGGTGATCATGTGGTTGTGTGACAACATCAGTGTCCTTTGAGTGGACTTCTTTACCGCCAATGAACGCTGGTATCTCGACCGCCTGTCCTTTGAGTTCTTCAAGCTTCGCCTTCAGGCTGGCGCGCTCCGGACTCCCCGGCGCGTAGCTCAGAACGGGTTCGTTGATGGGGGTCGGAATTGAAGCAGCGGCGTTATTCATCGTGTGGTTGACCTTCTAATATTCGACGTTCAGGGTTGGCAGGAGCCTCTCGTCCCGCGCAGCTTTGCTGGGCTAAGATAAATCACACAGAGTTTCGAGCGTTCCGCAAAATCGCCACTTCTCAGGCATTTCACGGATTCACGTGGGTGGGCAGATATTTCCGCAGTCGGGCAGATTTTCTTCCGCAAAGTCGTCATGCAGTGTGCGCCTTCTCACCGAACCACCTGGGGCTGACATAAAAGCCGAGCCTGTACGAAAGAGCAACACAAACGGCGTTTCCGATCAAAAAAAGGCTTGATAACTGCTTATATCAAAGCACTTATCGTCGATAATTGAGCTATGTGTTCCGGACTGCTTATCGCTCACAACGCGTTTGGCTCGTTCTTGGCAACGCTCCCAATGTGGCTGAATAGTAACGTCAGTCACTTACAGTTTGAATAATTCCATCGATTCATCGATCCGACATGAGTAATACGGAAAAGAATCCGTCGCAGAATAGCGGCTCGCCAGCGAAACCCACCTCACCAGAGGGAAACGCAAAACTTGCAGGTGCGAAAGAAGCGCTTAAGGATAAACTCCTCAAGGCCGTACTGCAGCAAGCCGTACAGGAACTTGGTAGCCCGCAGGCGATAGCTGAGTCCTTGCTGGAGCAGGCATCGAAAGCTCCACAGGTCGAAGACGCTTCAAAGTCTCTTTCCAATCTAGTCATATCGGAAATAGAGTCACAGTCTCTGAATGGATTTTCAAATGCCGAGACCACGGCAGCATCAATCTTCGAGAAGATTCGTGAACGCGATTCTGTCATCCCGGAAACCGTCAACGCTATCAGAGCCAAAATCATTGGCGATATATATTCGAAATCAATTGAAAGCGTTTCAGATCAAGATTCTCTCACTAACGAAGTCTACGATTCTATCGACGCCGACAAAGCAGGCGTCGGCGAAGCAGTATCACGCGTCAGGTCTAAACTTCTAGACGAGATTTCTTCTAGAGCCGCAGAGTCAGTATCTGACTTCGAGGCAGTTGCCAGTCAGCTGTCAGAACAATTGGGATCTGAAACATCCATCGTGGATCCGATCCTGGATCAGATTCGGGTCCTTATGCTCAATCGCATTAGTGAACGTGCAGTCAGTGCACTTCAGGACGCGGAAGAAGTAGCCCGGACCATCGCAAGCACCGTGCAAGACTCAGACGACGTCATCGTGCATGCCGTCGAAGCTCTCCGACAAAAATTACTTGGCAATGTCGAAGGCGCAGCACTCGACTCTGTGCGGGATCCCAACAGTGTGGCAGATGAAATCAAGTCTGGCTTTGACAGCACACCGAAAGAAGTCACGTCTGGAATCGACGAGCTACGAAATCGTCTTGTTGACGACATTATGACTGGCGGCCTGGAGTCAATCTCAAACCCACATGCAGCAGCCGGTGAAGCGAGAGCGAAAATTGCAGACAGCGATGAACGTATTGCCAGCGCCAGAGATTTACTCAAGTCGAATCTACTCGAAGAAGTAACGAACTCGGCTATCTCCGAGCTGAATAGTCACGTTGAATCGACCAGTGGACTGAGTCTGTCATCAGCGGACCTGTCGGAGATCGATCTGAGCGGCGACAGTGAGATACAGCTTTCCGATGAGCCGGTAGCTGCCTTCGAACGGCCCGAAACTGCTGATGCCGCAAACTCAAATGAGAATGGATTCGGCAATCAGGAGTGGTCAAATGATGTTGCACCCGAAAATGAAATGTCCATCGCCGACTCGGACCAAACAGAACCGGCCAACGACGAATTCTTCGCCGATGACGAAAATCAAGTTGTCGCAGAGCATGGTTCAGACGACACCTTTACAGAAGTCTCTTTTGATGAAGATGACGTAGTCGATCTCGACCCGATTGAGCAGCCGTTCGATAGTGTCCTCGCAATGACAGATAGTAGCGACGGAAACGAGATTGAAACAGGTATTGATGATTCGGTAGTCGCTACTGATACAGTGTTACCTGATCAGACCCAGCCTCCTCATAACCCGGATCACGTTGCTTTCTATGTATATGGAATCGCTTCAGAGTCGGAAGTTTCAACAGGCGCTGCCATACCTGAATCAGGCATCGATCCGAACGCTGCCGTAGAGCAGGTGACATTCGGTGGACTCACCGCCTTCGTTAGTCAGGTACAGATTGACGAGTTTAGCGGTAGCGGATTCAAAACCCGCTTGCAGGACAAAGTTTGGTTGAAAGAAAAAGTCAAACTTCATTCGCACGTGCTCGACACGATTAACGACGGTCGCACAGTAATTCCGATGCGATTCTGTACTGTCTACCGTAACGACGAAGAAGTCTCACAGCTTTTGTCAACCAACCGCGAGCACTATCTCAAAGTACTTGAGAAAATTAGTGGAAAGCGAGAGTGGAGCGTTCGTATTTATCGGGATGAAGAAAAGCTTGCAGCCAAGGTTGCACAGAGTGACCGACTTGTCGAAGATTCACTGGGCTCAATATCTAAAGGTGTCGTCCACTTCGTCAAAGAAGAGATGGACAGACTGAATAAGATTGGTGGTGAGCAGGCTATCGAATTGATGTCACAGCACTGTTCTTCACGGAGCCACGCTGCCCTTATGGATTGCGCGGCTGACGGCCTCTTCAAACCAACGCTCGGTGAAAATGGCGAGCCGGGTTCGGATATTGTACTCAATGCCGCCTACCTCGTCAAGGTCGGAGAAGAAGACAAGATTCGCGACGAAGTAGATCGACTTGCTTCAGAGTATACCGAGCTAGGATTCCGATTCGAGGTACACGGTCCATGGCCACCGTATCACTTCGCCACAGAGCCCAGGGCTCCAAGAGCTCAGGCCGTGTCAGCTTAAGCATACTGAATACAGTCGCGATGCCCGATCTCGTAAGAGGTCGGGCATTTTCTGTTGATGCCAATCGGCAGGAACCGTATCTAGTGGAACACGTTGCCCACGACGCACTCGACGGTTTCACAGCTTGAATACTTCATTTCTTTCGTTCGCCAGTAGAAGATACCTTCAGGGAGTATCTGGTAGGAGGGAGGGATCCAAATTTTTGAGATTTGTGACGGTGGTCGCTATCGCCGGTATTGCCGTCGGTGTTGCCGCTCTGCTTCTGGCGTTGTCTATTGTTCGCGGCTTCAGTAACGAAATCGAAACGAAAATAATCGGGTTCGGCGCGCACATTCAGATAGAAAGTATCCAGGATAAGCCGATTGAAGATGCCGATTCTATTGCACGTACCATTCTCAGTGAATACCCGAGCGTCACAAATGCCGACGTCTACATCGAGGAGTTCGGATTACTCAGGGCAAGCGCCACGGCTGTGGACGGCATCAGACTATCCGGTACGAAACGACTTCCCGCATTTGTAGCGGATCATATCGTTGCTGGTGACTCGTCTTTTACGCGCGACGGGTTCAGCCCATTGGTTGTGGGCCAGGCTCTCGCCGAGGATCTCGGGATATCTGTTGGTGACAGGGTCGTCGTTTTTTCCCTGAACGAAGACGCACAGACAGCATCAGG
>CBDUKH010000022.1:0-36398 GCA_965367755.1 uncultured Rhodothermales bacterium | reverse complement strand
CGAGAAGACTTCCCAATCCTCCAGCGGACCGTGAATGGGAGGCCTCTGGTTTACTTTGACAACGCTGCCACAACTCAGAAACCTCGGCAGGTCATAGACTGCCTGGTTCACTACTATTCACACGTCAATGCCAACGTGCATCGTGGCATCCATACCCTGAGTCAGGAGGCCTCTGATTTATATGAGAAATCGCGCCTGACCGTCCAACAGTTTATCAATGCCGCATCGGAAAAAGAGGTAATCTTTACTACGGGCACTACGGGTGGCATTAACCTCGTTGCAACATCAATGAGTCGTGGAGACCTGAAGTCTGGTGATGAAATCATAGTCACCGAGATGGAACACCATTCCAACATTGTCCCATGGCAGCTTGCGTGTGAACAAACGGGTGCCACCTTGAAGGTCGTGCCAGTCCTTGACAATGGCACCCTCGACATGGAGGCGTTTAGTGACCTTCTGTCCGAAAAAACGAAACTCGTATCCGTTGGACATACGTCGAATGCTCTTGGTACCATCAACCCCATAGAGGACATAATTCAGCTGTCACATGACGCGGGAGCCCTTGTCCTCATTGACGGTGCGCAGGCGGTGCCTCACGCACCAGTCGATGTCCAGACCTTGGACGCCGACTTCTTTTGTTTCTCAAGCCACAAGGTTTACGGCCCTACTGGATTCGGTATTCTCCACGGTAAGGAAGACCTCCTCGAACGGATGGCTCCCTATCAGGGTGGTGGCGACATGATCGAGACTGTCTCCTTCGAGTCCACTACCTATAATTCCCTCCCCCACAAGTTTGAGGCCGGCACCCCCGACATCGCCGGCGCAATCGCCTTCGCCGCGGCGCTAGATTATGTATCGACGCTGGGTATCTCCAACATTCAGCTACACGAGCAGCACCTCGTTTCGTACGCCACACAACGGCTTGAGGAGCTTGGCTACGTTCGAATCATTGGAGATGGAAGCCGCAAAGCGAGCGTCATCTCGTTCCTCATAGGAGATGTGCACCCTTATGACGCTGGCACTCTACTTGACGGACTGGGAATAGCTGTCAGGACCGGGCACCACTGCGCGATGCCCTTGATGTCAAAATTTCAGATACCAGGCACGGTACGCGCATCGTTCGGCCTGTATAGTACTGTAAGCGAAATCGATACCCTCATCTCAGGTATCTCGCGCGTTCAGAAAATGTTTTCATGACTGAACTGGCTTCCATAGAAAGTCGCGAAAGAGAGATTATCGAAGAATTTAGCTTCTTTGATGACTGGTTCGAAAAGTATGAATACTTGATTGAACTCGGGGACTCACTCCCGCGCATCGAAGATGAATTCAAGACTGACACATTTCGAATCCACGGATGCCAGGCCCAGGTTTGGCTGCGGCCTGACTATCGCGACGGGCGAGTTTATTTTAAAGCTGATAGCGATGCAGCTATTACACGCGGACTCATCGCGCTGGTCGTACGCGTTTTGGACGGCTTACCCGGCAACGATATTGCCGATGCATCGTTTGAGTTCCTTGACGAAATAGGGATGAAAGAACATCTGTCCCCGACTCGCAAAAATGGACTCAGTGCAATGATTGAACAGGTTAAAAACTATGCGAAGGAGACCTGAGGATGATGGAAGTTGTTGTCAATAACACGGATACACCAGAACTCGAAGCACTGGTGATGAATGCGATTCGGACGGTGTTCGATCCAGAGATTCCGGTGAACATTGTAGACCTGGGGCTAATCTACGAAGTCACGATCAACCCGGATAACACGGTGTTCGTTCGTATGACGCTGACTGCTCCGAATTGTCCGGCAGCAGGTCATCTTCCTGGTGAAGTTGAGCAAGCAATCGAGGGAGTTGAGGCCATTACCGAAGCCCGTGTGGAGATCACGTTCGATCCACCGTACTCGATGGAAATGATGTCGGACGAAGCAAAGCTTGACCTTGGATTTCTTTAAGTCCAGGGACTAAAGTTTACATCCGCTTCCTGACCCGCATCCGATTGGACAACTCATCGGTGTCACCCGGAGCAATCTCGACGCCATGAGTCTGCAGTAGCTGACCGCACTTCTCAATACCGTCGATAATTCCCTGAGTTAGTTCTCCGCTGCGAATGCCAGCGATAATTAAGTCGACGACTTCTTCCCATTCACGCTGTTCGACAGCTTTGTTGATTCCTTCATCGCCGATCACCTCGACTCGATGCTCAAATAGAGAAACGAATATCAAGATACCTGTACGATCGCGCGTTTTGAAAACTTCCTCTTCCACGAAAGCGCGCATTGCAGACAGATGTACAATTCGCGCCATCGGGCCTTGTCCAGCAAGTAATCTTTTGTACGAGGGCAACAACTCGACGGCTGCCAGCCCCACCAGCACTGCCGAAATGCCAACGATTGCAATACCCCAGGAAGTATAGAGCCAACCGGTACTCCAACCTTCGTAGAAGTTCTTAATACCGAAACTCAATACCATAGCCACGCTAAGGAAGAGTACGGAAGATCGCCACCGCGTGACGGAGTAATTGTCGCTCGACGCTACCAGGTAGGGAACGATTTCGCCAGAAGTGCGGGATTCCGCGCTGGCTACGCTGGACTCGATACGGGAGTGGTCGGATTCAGAAAATGAAGGCTGCATACAGGCTGTGTTTTGCCTGAATATACGTTCTAGTTGTCTACTACGAAAACAATCTTGTCGCCGGCGGCTGATGAAAGCGTCAAGCGATCATCGTTGATGGAGTACGAATTGATGTCCAAAAGCGCGTCGTAAAAGACATCTTCGAACGTTCCGACCGGGCAGGCGATTTCTGTAGTGGTAAACGAGTCAAGAGAAAAGGAACCATCAGTCGAACTGGCATACTGACCCGACCAGAAATTGCAGTCTCCGCGGCCTGATGCAGTCGTTTCGGTAAACGACGCCGTAAAATCTCCCTCAGCACCAGTGTAGAGGGTGCCATCGACATCCATGATCTCCATTGCCCACATGGTAGACACCAGACTGTCCAGATCGCTGTCGTCGTTTCCGAGATTAAAAAAACAACCAGAGAAAGTTACGATCAGTACCAGGGTCGCTAGCACTTCTGCTACTCGGGATGGTGTAGTACACAGCAATTTTACCATGGTGGCAATGTCTGATTCGTGTGGCGGTGGAACTGGTATCCGGGATGGCCACCCGAGTTCCGACCTCCCGCAATTAGTGCCCCTACTCTTTATAGCTGCGCCTCGTAGAGTCGTGTTTATAGAGTCTCTTGGAAAGAATACCATATCCAATGAGACTCACCATTGATATGCAGACTGCCACGACTACCAGTTCTATGGCCGCAGACTGGCCATCTACCTGATTCATCTCAGTAAATATGGCAAGCGGAATGGTCCTTGTCATTCCGGGAATATTACCGGCAAGGACGATCGTGGCGCCGAACTCGCCCAGTGCGCGAGCAAATGCAAGAATAATTCCTGCGGCGATGCCCCTTCCCGCCAGTGGTACGGTGACTAACCGGAAGACGGAAAACCTGGATCCTCCATAGACGTAGCCTGCCTCTTCCCACTCCGGATCGACCTGTTCAAACGCAACGCGCATGGGCTGCACCATCAACGGAAAAGCCACAATTGCAGCAGCCAGAGCTGCACCAATCCACGTAAACGGTATATGGACACCCACAGATGCCAGCATTTTTCCAGGCCAGTGATTGGGCCCGAGAAGATACAGAAGTATAAATCCCGTAACGACTGGAGGTACTACAAGCGGCAGTTGTATGAGATTTTCAATTAGGAACGCTGGCTTTATTCTGTTGCGAGCGAGACCGTACGAAATAATAATCCCGAAGGGCAGGATTGCCAGCGTTGCAATCAGCGCTATTCTCAGCGAAAGAAATATGGTTGCCCATTCGGTCATTGGGAGTTTCTAATAATGAAACCATGTTTCGACCACAAATCTATCTGGCCGGTAGCATCAATAAAGTCATAGAATATAGTGCTCGCTTCACTGGCCGTTGCCGATAGGCCAGCTACATAGACTATTTCGGGTTGGCACTGCTGTTCGATGGGAGTTACAGAAACAGACTTATCAAATACGTCTGTTGAATAGACAACTCCGGTCGAGATATTGCCAGTTTGAACGGCTACCATTGCGGCTCGCACGTCGAGGGTTGGCACGACACGTGGCGAGACAGAGTCCCAAATATCAAGACACTCCAGCGCCTGTTGGACATACTTACCTGCAGGTACATGAGACGGGTCAGCCATTGCAATTCGAGTGGCTGTGACAAGAATATCTTTTGCTGCCAAAGTCGATTGCATGCCTTCGGCCCGCTGGACTACGACCAGAGAATTTGAAACCGCCAGCTCGCGACGTTCCAGAAACTTGTTTTCTTCACTCAGACGGTCGGTCCAGTGTCGGTTCGCCGAGATATACACACTGAAGGGCGCCCCTGCCAGAATCTGCTGCGCGAGAGTTGAGCTTCCTGCCGTGCTGACAATGACATCTGTATTCGGATTGTCTTGTTCGAAACGGGAGACGATGTCAGATACGACATCGGTTAGCGATGACGCAGCCAGCACGAGGATGGGATCGCTTCGATGTGCCTGTCGACAGGATAGCGACGTAAAACCAAGTAGCGATAGCGTCAGACCGACTGCGTATCTGTGAAAACATCTACTGGACATTGGCTCCCGGGCGAGCCTCAATGAGCTTGATTGCCTCGGCTGCACGCTGATGAACAGGTTGACTGCTGTCCGGTGCGAGTCGCAGTACTTTTCGGAATTGTGCCAGGGCATCGTCCATCCTGTTAATCTGCATCAGCATTATCCCTCGGTTGAAGTTGGCTTGCAGATGCAACGAATCAACCTGAAGCACCTGATTGGTATTGATGATAGCCTGCATCGGGTTCTGAGGATCAAACAGATAAGCTACCGCCATATCGGTTCGAACATCGAGATTATTCGGATTGATTTCAAGTGCAGATTGATAGGCCGAAATGGCCTTCCGGGCGTACGTTGTTTTGACAGAACCCTGCCGGGACTCCATCCAATCATAGTAGAGATTACCAGCTCGCACCCAATCTATCTCCATACCGGATTCGTTCGCTATTTCAACCTGCGTGTCGCCGGCAAGATCGAAGCGTTCGTGATTCTGATACAGGACTGCCAACTCACGTAACTTGTCGAGTCTTGCTGTTCCCTGAAGGCCATCAGCTTCAGACTTCACCCTCGCGACTTCGTCTACGATGGCGGCATCCAACGGCTCCACATTCTCCGGTGCTTGATCCAGCTCTGCGATTGCCGTCGGGTCGGTCTGTAATTCGGCTGGCTTGCTACCGCTGATGGAGCTGATCAAATAAAGTCCCACGACCAGCAGCAACCCCGCCATAAGGACTATGGCACCTATTCCCGATTTTTTGGCAGGTTCAACATCGATAGTTGCATCGCCATCCGCCTCAACAACCGTTGGTGCAGGCAACTCCTCAAACACATCTGCAGCCGCAGGGAGATCGTGTTGGCCATCTGATGTAGCGGCATCTTCTCCGGACAGGACTGGTTGGCCACACAAGGGACAAGCTTGGTCGCCTGATGTTAGCCGGGCACCGCAGGAACTACAGACAGGAGAGGAATTTGACATTATTGCAACTAACTATTCTACCGTGACGCCTCATCGACAGCGTTTCTTAACTCTTTGGAAGGCTTGAATACCGGGACGACTCGTTTCCCAATTTTCACTTCTTCGTTCGTTCTCGGATTACGAGCGGTTCGTGGAGCTCGTTGTTCAGATTTGAAAGATCCAAATCCCCTCAAATGGACGGTGTCCCCATTGATGAGCGCTTCTCGTACACTCTCCATAAATCCATTCACTACTGCTTCGGTTTCCAGCTTGGTAAGTCCAGTCGCCGACGCTACACGATCTACAATGTCAGCTTTCGTCACGTTCGGATCAGTTAGTTAGGTTAATAGTATCTGTCAGTAATGTTATGCCATAAAAAGCATTCGCCGTTCTCGGCACGAACGCGGGCATCGGTCCTCATAAACGTACCAACCAACGTATGTAAAATGGGAGGTCAGTTGGCCTGAAGCCCAAATATATGACATCATATCTCTGCGATGCCAACCCTGTTCCTGCAATTAGAAACTATTGGTTTTCTTCACGTTTAAATTCATCAGCAACACCTAATCAAATACCTGCAATCAATGTCAGTATCGATCGCGAAATACGTTCTCCCTGGATGCGTGATGATTTTGTTTCTCTCGGCGTGTTCTGAACGACAGTCAGTTTCGCGGGACGCTGAACTCATCGAGGAAATAACAACGTTTCAAGGACGGAATTCGCTGGATCGGACGCATATTACTTTTAACTTCCGTGACAAGGCTTTTGAGGTGTGGCGATACGACGGTGCCTTCAGGTACAGTCGAGAATTTGCTGACGACTCCCTTGGTACGGTGCTCGACGTAATGGACAATGCAGGAGTCTATCGGTACGTGAATGGCACCCTTACGCCACAGACGGATTTCAAACGGAACTCGATCGAAACCGATGTTAACTCAGTCGTCTACTTTGCACTTCTCCCATACAATCTGACAGACCCGGCAGTGATTTCGCGCTACCTTGGAGAAGGTTCGATTGGAGGCAAATCATATGAAATGCTTGAAATTACTTTTCAAGAGGAAGGAGGAGGTCGCGACTACGAAGACCGCTTCATCTACTGGATAGACGCTGACGGCAAGACGATTGATTACATGTCGTACTTCTACCATACAGATGATGGTGGGTCGCGATTCAGGAAAGCGGTCGACCGAAGACGTGTTGGTGGAATTCTGTTTGCGGACTACCTCAACTATGCGGCAATGCCAGACACTATCGGCAGCTCCGTGGAGCTTTTTGGGCAGTTGTTTGATCAGGGAGCGGTGAATCTTGTATCAGAAATCAGACTCGATTCGTTGCGTGTTGAAACACCCGATTCAATCCCTAGATTCCCGTAACACGGACCATCTCTTCTACGGAGCTTTCACCGGACAAGACGACATCCCTTGCGACGTCTTTAAGGGTCATCATGCCTTCTTCGATGGCTTGAACCCTGATAGCATCTTCGTCAATAACTTCGCGAGCCTTCAGAATTATTGAGCGTACCGCATCGGAGAAGTCGAGTGTCTCTGTAATCGCGCGTCGACCCTTGTAGCCATTGCCGCCACACTCCTGACACTTGTTTTTCTTCGGTGCCGAGAACAGTGTTCTAGCAGCTTCCTCCTCTGTGAAACCCAGATACCGCATGAGGTCTGGATTGTGGTCGTTCTTCTCAACCTTACAGTGAGGGCACAGCTTTCGCATGAGGCGCTGTGCAACAACCATGTTGATGGCATACGCGATCAGGAATGGTTCGATGCCCATCTTGTACAATCGACTGACAGCGCTCGGCGCATCGTTCGTATGCAACGTCGAAAAAGTCACGTGACCCGTATTGGCCAATTTGATCGCGAGCTCTGCCGTAATCCTGTCGCGCATCTCCCCTACCATGACGATATCGGGGTCATGACGGAGCAAGGCGCGAAGTGCACCCTGCATATCAAGATTGTGACTCAACTTTACCTGCCGGACGCCCTTGATCAGATACTCAACGGGGTCTTCAATCGTGAGCACATTTACCTTCGGCGTGATCACCTGATGAAGTGCCGCCACCAGCGTAGTACTTTTACCTGAACCCGTCGGACCAGTTAGAATTATCATGCCGTATGGCTGACGGATCGCATGGTTAAATCTCTCGAGATTTTTCGTGTGCATGCCGACCTTGCTAATGTCGGTCAACACCTTTCTGTCATCCAGAACTCGGATAACAATACTCTCGGCATTTATGCCTGCCGTGTGACTGGCAATCGGCAATACCGAAACCCTGTAACGGATGACGGTGTCCGCGACCTTACGCTGGATGAAACCATCCTGAGCAGTGTCTTTTTCGAAGCGGTCGACGTTCATCGAGTTGTCCTTGACAACGGCGAGCATTGCCTCAGGATGTATCCGATCTTCGCGGTGCCATAATATCAATTCACCGTCGACGCGAAAGTGTATCTCCAGTTTCGACTGTGCATTGGGAAAAATGTGTATGTCCGATGCACCACGATTTACGGCCTCGACAAGTGTCGCCTCAAACAGATTAATAAGTGAAGATCTGTTGATCTCGGCTTCGAGTTGATCCTCATCAATAAGCTCAGGCTCCTCGTATGAAGTGCCCAGGTCATAGACAAGCGGATCCTCGTTCAAACGCTCCAGGTACTCGTTTTTCGACAGCAGTCCTTCGGTGACCAGTGCAGCCACAAATGATTCGGGTGAGAAGCGAATCTCGAACCTTTTGATGTGCAGGTCTTTAAGAAGTTTGTGGACTTCTGGCCGTGTCGGATCGTGCGTTGTAAATACCCACCGAAGTTCGCCGGTTCGCTGGTCGTAGTCCTGGCCGATGGGAATTACAAAATGTTGGATCATCTGATCCAGGAACTTGTCATCAAAAGAATCGGCTACGCGAGACAGGAAGGTCAGCGCATCATTCTTGGAGATGTCAGCAGGCTTGAAAGCATATACGCGCGCTGCCTCTTCGTAGATCAATTCCCTATCCAGATCAGGGTCGAGCGTTAGCACTCGCCAAAGGCTTACTCGATAGCCATCCTGCCGGACCCTCTTCCACTCCTCCCAACTCTTGAACAACTGATCTTTATCAATCAATCCCTTCTTGAGAAGTTGATTGACAACTCGATCCCGGACGTCCAATCCTTTCCCGCTAATGATCGCGCCAGCGTCCACATCGTCGAACTCTTCGTAGTCTTCTGGCTGAATAACCGGACCCTCATCGGCGTCAGTCTCGGATACCGGAGTTTCGAACGGGTGTTCTCCGTCATCAGACGCGTCGACAACTTCAAAATCTGCACCCGGTGGGTCTGCGTAAAAGTCTCCCTCACCAGATTCCGGAATCGACTCGAAGAAAACTGGTTCATCTTCAACAGGGCTTTGTTCGCTGAAGTAAGATGCTTGCTCGGTACCCTGGTTCGTAGGTTCGCCAGACTGAGGATCGATGTGTGCGTGACCGTTACCTGCAACGCTTTGATCGTCAACATCAAGCAGCTGACTGATCTTGCTTATCTGGTCTTTGAGCTTAGAGACGGTCGACTTTTTCTTCATGTTATTTAGCTGGCACAGGTCGGATCCGGGCAAGGTTCAAGCGTACGCGAGAGGCAGGAGATCTGTATTGGCCTGTATCGGCTACGAAATACTCGGGTTAAGCTTGTACAGATGGTCTTGAAACCGCTTCGCAGGCAGGGTAAATCGGGATAAGCGCAGACCAGAGATACCTTTAATAATCAATTCCTTTGGCCGATAAAAGAAGTGATCTTCATCATTTTCTCAAATTCCCTTAAATAAGACTCTAATGGATTCGATTGTTTTGATGGTAATGCAGATTCCGACCGTGGCCATCCTGTTCTTTGCCGTTTACCTCTTCAGGGAGGTGCAGAAAGACCGAGCTGCTTTACAAGCTGCTCGAGAAACGCTCGAAAATTCCAGTTTTGAGGGCTCAGATTCAACATCGCCGGAAGTGATCAAGTCTATCCGTTCCGAGATCGAAAGTATTCGCAATGAGGTTTCCAATCTCGCAGAGAGTACGAGCGGTGAGGCCTTTTCAGAAACAGATCGCGAGCAACTGGCCAATCAGAAACGGGCACTGAAGGAATTCGGTCGCGTGTTAAGCAAGACATCCGAACAGACGTATAACGAGATGCAGGATCTCGATCAGCGGATATCTGCACTCTCAAGAGCTATGGAAGCGAACGGCTTCGACATTCACCGCAGCGTTGACGCTGCGTGATTCTCGTCTTCGATAGTACTACCGTCCGTTTTGTCTGAAATCCGATCTGAAGACAAGATATCCATTTCAAGGATCCCCTCTTTTCCGGTGGCAAGCTGAGCAAGCGTGTGCCCGATCAGAAAGCCGATACTCATGCCATGCCCGGTGAAACCGGCTGCCCAGTAGTTTGGCCCTGTGAGGCCTGGCAGTTTGCCAATTGAGGGCAGGCCGTCAGGTGAGAAACCCATTACACCAGACCACCGATTCAGAATCCTGGGAGATCCCGCCGACGGAAAATGATCCTTTAGATACTTGATCAGATCTGCTTGCAATTCCACGGTCGTTTGGTCGTCGTACCCTACCTCCTGCTCTTTGTGAAGGTGTCTCGCACCTCCTACGAGCAGGTTACCATTGTCGGTCTGCCGGAGGTAATAATAGCCATGGTGGGAATAGACGGGGTATCCGAGGGTTATCGAAGATACCGGTTCTGTTGACAGCATCTGTGCACGAACTGGACGGACATATCTTGATAGCGAAGGAAATAATTGGGGTAGATAAGCATTGGTGGCTACCGTTACCGCAGGCGCTTCGTAGGACTGAGAACCTACCCTCACAACCGTTGAGTCTCCGCTGCTATCAATGGCATCGACGACGCGGTTCTCGACGACAGTCGCCTTGCTTTTGCGAGCTACTTCGTGAAGCAGTCGCACCGGATTGACAGTTGCACCGGTTGAGACAAGCAGTGACCCGAAAAAGCCTTGTGATTGAAGCCGCCGAGCGGTCTCATCCTTGGTCAGGTGAATGACTCGTCCACCAGCCGCTCGAACCGGTCCTACGGAGGCGATTAGTCTCTCATCTTCTTCTTTAGTCGCGGCTGCGATGATGCTTCCCGTCGCTCTAAATCCGATCGTCTCGTGGCTTAATTCCGACTCGATGAGATCACGATTCCTGCAGGTTAGTCTGTACACGCGTCCGGCGACATCCGACCCGTATCTCTCGATATCTGTGAGAAAATCTGTTGCTGTTCCTTGAAGTATAAAGCCGGCATTTCGCCCGCTGGCCCCGGATGCAAGTGAGCGAGCTTCGATAATAGCTACGGAATGATCGGGATGCATCTTATGGTACCAGTATGCAGCCGAGACGCCTACAATCCCACCACCCACGACGATATAGTCGAAACGCCGGGGTTCGTTAGCGGCTGATTGTTGCCAGTATGAGACGGTCATCGGTACACTACCTGGCCAGGTCTACGACGACCCGCCCTTTTACTTTTCCTTCAGTTATCTGCTCGGCAACATCGGGCACTTCAGACAGGCTGATCACACGTTTCATTTCGTGCAAGAGGCCCTTACCGAGTGTATCCGCAATGCGATCCCATGCCGCCTTCCTTCTTTCGAACGGACAAAAGTTCGAATCGATTCCAAGAAGTTGCACACCCCGGAGGATAAATGGAAACACGGTGGTTATAAGATCATGACTCGCAGCCAAACCACATGCGGCGACAGCACCGTGGAGTTCCATTTGGCTTAAAATGGTTGCAAGCGTAGTACCTCCGACGGAATCGACCGCTCCAGCCCATTTCCCATTGTCCAGAGGTCGATAAGGCCCTTCAGAGAGCTCGGACCGCGGAATAATCCGCGAAGCGCCCAGCTTTTTCAAATAGGCATTTTCCTGCTTGCCTGTGCTCGCTACGACCTCATATCCAAGCCGCGACAGCAACGATACTGCCATGCTCCCTACCCCGCCAGTGGCTCCGGTTACCACAATCTCGCCGGAATCAACTTCAATTCCCGCATCTTCCAGGGCCATGACACTGAGCATGGCAGTGAAGCCAGCGGTGCCGACAACCATCGATTCTTCAGGCGTCATGCCTGCTGGCAATGGTACCATCCAGTCACTGTGAACAGTCTGATAGTTTGTGTAGCCGCCGGGATTAACCTCCCCAATCTGCCAGCCCGTGCCGATCAGTATCTCACCCACACTATATCGGTTCGTATTCGATTCGACGACCTCTCCGACGAGATCGATACCCGGTACAAACGGAAACGGGGCACGCACGATTTTTCCTTTTCCGGTGATTGCGAGGCCATCTTTATAATTGACGCTGGAAAATAATACCCTGAGTAGCAGGTCACCTCTCGATGTCTCGAGTTGTGCAGTACTCGACTCGATAGAGGTGGTTAGTCCGTCGGCTGACGTGTTCAGAATCAGTGAGCGATTGTCCATGGGTAATGGTACAATATTTCTTGGAAGTGTCGGCGAGCTTGTGACGAGAAGATAGGCAAAGTTGCGGCACTAAGACGTGTGTAACTTTGAATAGGACCCTGGAGCTTCTGTCTAAAATCCGGGCCGACTTCGGCGCGGAGACTCCCGGTCTTCACTGTCGTCGTCCGCCGGCATTCCATCCGTTTCATCATCTTCGGACTTCACACCCAACGCGTCCATAGAAACAGTGTCCGAAGAATAACGGTCCCGCCAGCGTCTCAGTGCGCGCGAATTTCCGCTGACAACCCTGAACGTCGGATCAGATCCATCTTCATTGACCTCTAGAATTCCGTTGAGAGAGTACCATCTCTCTCGGATAAATCGACTTCTCCATGACAGATCCATCTCGATCACGTAGCGATTGGTGACTTTGATGAAATTCCAGCTGTCCAGGTAGGCGTATTCCTCTGTCCCGATAGGAAACGTTCTTAGACTTGACAGAATACGTCTGGACGCCTCCTGCATAAAGATTCCAGCCTCCAGCTCTCGCGTCTGGCGTGACTTGGTCTTTACTGTGCGCCGTTCTGTTGCAAGCACGATAGACTTTCCCCTGTTCGAAGCGTAGAAATCAAATCGAATGGTGGCCGAATTGTAGTCGAGCAGATTCGACAGGAGATAGTATCGGAAATCCCGGTAGTTGTCGAGTGACGAAAAATCGAACCGCCCTGATGCCCGTCTTAACGGTACTTGTACTGCTCCACCATCGGCACTATCGATCGAGGCCACAATGTATCTCGAGAATCCCGGCGGCAGCTCGATCTGCTCCCAATCCTCCGAATCAAACTTCAGGCGTTCCAGCCGAAAGCTCGCGTTGTATTCTCCCCGGTCGTAGTCATTTGATGACGGATAATTAATATCCTGATCGACTGAAAATCGTTTCGGAGACGCGGCCAGCCCACTCTGTTCACAAATCGATTTGGATCCAAACGTCGCGCAGATTTCAACAAGCAATTTTTCCCCATCACCAAGTACCCGGTCGGGTACAGGGACTACCTGATCGCCACCCGAATACAACGTATCGAAATTCACATCGAACAGACTTACTGTGACGTCAGGATCTTCCACAGGCTTCAAACTTCCGAAAGCACTTCGTTCGAGAAAAGTAGCATCGACAGCGAGTGTATCCCAACCATGGCGGTCGACCGAAACTTCGGAGACCACATACTGCTCGCCACACCCGGCAAGCAGCAAGCCTGCCGCGGTCATCAGAATGATGTTAACGTTGAATCGAGTGGGCACTGGGAGATGTCTAAATAAGTTTGTTTAAGTAAACGAAACAATGCACGACGATATTGTTTCGGCGCCACGTTGACCTGTTGTTCGGTTATCGATCTAAATATCCTAGTTGATCAGCCCACAGCAGAGCCGCCACATGAACAGCGTGTATGATTCTGCCAGACCGCACCATTTCCATTACCTCAACAACAGGTAGCAGTTTCACGGTAAGTTCCTCAGATATATCCAGGGATTGACCCGCCACCTTGGTACACGATCCTGCGAAGAAAAGATGCGCGAAGTTCGAATGTTTAGCAGGTTCTGGTGCACAAACTCCAATCTCCATCCAGTTGGCCGAGGCAAAGCCGGTCTCTTCGAGAAGTTCGCGCTGCCCGGATAATAGCGGCGCTTCTCCGTCATCTATGCGGCCCGCGGGCAACTCCAGTGATGTTGAGCCGATTCCGTGCCGGTACTGCTCCACCATGATAATCTCATGTGAGTCCGTTGTGGCGACCACCCCAACCCAGTCCGGATACTCCACAACATGGAATTCAGGTATGACAGAGCCATTGGCGAGATAAACGGAGTCCTTGCGCAGATTCATCCACTCCCTTCTGATGAGGTATGTAGATTCTTTGACTTTCCATGGCTTTATCATATCAATCCATTGTTTGCAACCGGCAAACTAGTGATTTTTGCCGTTTCTATGGTTACCATCGTTGGAACGAGATTACACACACGCGGTCTAATCACCAGCGTCTATTTTGCTTTCATCAACTACTCTGTAAATGCAAGAATCAGCCCTCGCAGCGGATCCGGCAAAAAGTGAAGCTGCCGATTTCCTGCCAATCAACGGCACCGACTATCTGGAGTTCTATGTCGGAAACGCATTCCAGGCAGCTCACTTCTATCGTTCTGCATTCGGGTTCGAAATCGCAGGATACCGAGGGCTGGAGACAGGGACCCGCGATCGCGCAAGCTACCTGCTAACACAAAACAAGGTTCGCTTTGTTGTGACCGCACCACTGGGGCCAGACTCCTCGGTGGCAAAACACGTAAAATTGCATGGCGACGGTGTCCGGGATATCGCTTTCTGGGTTGACGATGCAGAGCATTCGTATCGCGAAACTATGAAGAGAGGTGCCGTTTCTGTCGCCGAGCCGACAACTGTGAAAGATGCACATGGAGAGGTCGTCCTTGCCTCGATACAAACATACGGAGACACGATTCATACGTTCGTAGATCGCTCACGTTATTCGGGACTATTCTTGCCCGGCTTTGAGCCGACGGACCGCGGCAATTTTGAATCCTCGCCAATTGGATTGAAGTATGTCGATCATTGTGTCGGTAATGTCGCTCTGGGTGACATGAACAAGTACGTTCAGTTCTATGCTGATGTCCTTGGATTCAGGCAGTTGGTGTCTTTTGATGATAAGGATATCTCGACGGAGTATACTGCGCTCATGTCGAAAGTGATGGCGAATGGAAACGACCGGATTAAATTTCCGATCAATGAGCCTGCGGACGGAAAGAAAAAGAGTCAGATCGAAGAGTATTTGGACTTTTACCATGGGCCGGGAGTTCAGCATATTGCCATAGCAACCGACGACATCCTCAACACGGTGTCCGAACTTCGCAAGCGTGGCATCCAATTCCTGACTGTCCCGGACACCTACTACGATATGTTGCTGGATCGCGTAGGTGACATCGACGAAGACCTGCCGTCACTTCGCAAACTGGGTATCCTTGTCGACCGTGACGACGAAGGATATCTGTTGCAAATATTTACCCGACCGGTACAGGACCGGCCGACTGTTTTTTACGAAATCATCCAGCGCAAGGGCGCTCGATCGTTTGGAAAGGGAAACTTCAAGGCACTCTTCGAAGCGATAGAAAGAGAACAGGCAATGCGCGGAACGCTATAGCCCCTATCTTAACTTTCTGCCCTACATATAACTATTACGAAGACAATGGCACACTATCATAGAATGGGTGAACTGCCCAGAAAACGCCATACGCAGTTCCGCAAACCTGATGGCACCCTGTACAGTGAAGAGGTCATCGGTGCAGAGGGCTTCAGTGGTATCTCGTCCATTGCCTACCATGTCCATCCGCCGACTGTTATCGAGCGCGTTGAAGATCCGATTCCCTTCAAGGTAGAGTACGCAGACAAGGACTTCCTCGTGCATCGACATATCGAAGGAAGCAAGATATCCTCGAGTGGCGACTGGCTATCCGGCAGGAAATATGTAATGGGCAATGACGATGTCCGCCTCGCGTTGTGCTCGCCAACCGATGCGATGGATTATTTCTATCGCAACGCAGTTGCGGACGAGGTGGTGTTTATCCATGACGGGTCAGGTGTGCTGGAAAGTCCGTTTGGCGATGTTAATTTCGAGAAAGGTGACTACGTACATATTCCGAGGACCATCACTCACAGGTGGAACTTCGATGAAGGTCCCAGACGTGCTCTCGTAATAGAGAGTTTCTCCGAGGTACGTACTCCCCGACGGTACCGAAATGAATTCGGTCAGCTACTTGAGCACAGTCCATTCTGTGAACGTGATATCCGGCCTCCGTCAAATCTGGTTACTCACGACGAAGAAGGTGAGTTCGAAGTTCGGATTGCCAAACACGGATACTTACACAGACTATTTTACAGATATCACCCGTTCGATTTCGTTGGCTGGGATGGTTACATGTATCCGTACGCCTTCTCGATAAAAGATTTCGAACCAATAACGGGCAGCATCCATCAGCCACCGCCCACGCATCAAACGTTTGCCGGTCGAAATTTTGTTATCTGCAGTTTCGTTCCGAGGATGTTTGACTACCATCCCGACTCGATCCCGGCACCGTACAATCATTCGAATATTGACTCGGATGAAGTCCTCTACTACGCGGAAGGCGATTTTATGAGTCGCAAGGGAATAGATCGGGGGTCGTTCACATTGCATCCAGGCGGGATCGCTCACGGCCCTCACCCTGGAACGGTCGAAGCATCAATCGGAAAAACGCGCACTGAGGAACTGGCCGTGATGGTGGACACATTCAAACCATTGCATTTGACAAAAGCGGCACTGGATGCAGAAGCAGACGATTACATACTTTCCTGGCGACCGGAAGCGCACTCGACATCAAGAAACGGACTTTAGTTTAACCGGGTTGTATCGATTGAGATACGCTCGTTGACCCGGTCGTTGAGTGATGTCAGTCGACGCCGTGAAGCCCGATCTTTTCTGGCCGACCTGGATGCCTCACCATTGTAGGCAAAATACCCACCGGTAATATCAGACTGAATCTTTAGCACTAGCCATTCAGCGATACTTTTGTCGGAAATCTGGTCGGCGATCAGGAACCGTTCGCCTAACCGATCTCTCAGTACGATATTGTGCAGGTACGCCCCGCCTGAGCGCGAGCCCGTTTCGACTTCGAGTCTGTCAGCGTTTATTGTCGGATACTCGTGCAATTTACCTTTCCCAAAGGGTCCCCGTCTCACCGAGATCATACCTCGGGTCACCTTGATCGTTGACTCAAAGGTTAAGAGGACAGCCGAGCCGTATATGGCCATTGCACCTGCCAGCGAACAGAGTACGGAGAAATAAATGGGTGCATCTTTCGCGAAGAGTACCGCGGTCATCGTCCACCAAACAGCAGTGACAAGACCGACGAGCATGGCGAGTGCCCTGTTGCGCGCCCTGCGCAAATGGATAGTGCTTCCGCCGCCATCATTCGCGGAATCGACCTCAATTCCTGCACCGATGACTTCCAAACCACTGGTGACAGGTTGCGGGGTGTAACGCACTGCGCTATGGGAGCGGCTGTCTGTCCATTCAACTATCCGTTCATCTGCCGATGCATCACAAAATACGGGAAGCGTAAATCTGGAGACGTACGCACCGCGTGGCGTTTCCCCTTCGATTTTCAACATCCATGTTACCCGATCGTTTGACTGCAGGCTTGTTTCCGAACAATCTTCGGGCAGCCTAAAGTACAATGGAATTACGACCTGCGATTCATCATCCAAAGAGTTAACACCCTTGAATCGTTGTTCATCTCTCCACAACAGGTACGATCGTTTGGTTCGTGCCATACGATCGAGCCGGACTTTTTCATTGACGCATGAAAGGGAAACCTTAAAGCCTCGCTCTGGATTGTTTTCCAATGGAATACTCGTGTACGCGATTCCTTCGACAAGGCCACCAGCTGGTACTGGCAAGTTGCCGAGCACAAATCGTGTTTCTCCAAACCGATACCATAGCAGAAAGGTGCGAATGGCATAGATAACGAGTCCGATGCCGACGAGCGGTAGAATAAGCACGGCCCATTTAACGGGATCAGATTCTGCAAGCCAGTCTTCGAACAAAAGTAGTCCCAGGCCTATTGTCGCGACGTTCCACAGGGCGGCTACGAACAAGGGGCCGAAAGGGAATTCAGATCCACAACGCAACAGTTGTTTTTTCCAGTCCTCACGCCAAAGCCACGGCTCGTCGGGGTGTTGTTCACGGAGATCATCCAGGCGCGAACCACTTTGTGACGCTCTCACTGCCAGGAATGGCAGAGATACGGCTATCGCGCAAAGAGACATGCCGAGCAGCATATACGTAAGGACGGACAGACCTTGATCGTCAAATGCTTTCTGGACCGCGATCACTTCAAGAAAGACGCCGGATGCCAGTAATGGAACTGCGACTGCAGTCGTCAGGCCGACGAAAAACTTGTAGCGAGTTCTCATGGGAGCACAAAAGCGAAGGTGGATCACACTCTTATATCGTCTAAATGCACATCAGCTAAAAGGGAGCAGCCAAATACCGGCAGTACGTGTTTTGCTGACACATTCATGCGCGAAACTCACTATTTTGGTGGTCCGTACGTAGCATTTATTGAATAAAACCACGTTTGCCGTAGACCCTCCATTTCCGTATCGTACCTGCGCTCCCGTGCCTTTATGCCCGTTACCAGGCCGGTGGTTCTTACCCTGAAGAACCAGTGCCATGAATAAACCTGTACATCTACCGAAAACGTCGCGGGACCTTCGCGATACTGTTGTCGATATTGTTCGCATTGCGATGGGGGCGTTCCTCCTGGCCAATGGGGTTCAATACATGTTGTCGCAGTCTGCCGCGATGCTGGCACTGGAAATGTCCGCGGCTAGATTCCTCCCGCCGACCATTGTGATTCCGGCAGTGACTATTTTCTTGCTCGTCGGAGGGACCATGCTGATTGCCGGGATGCTAACTCGTACGGCGGCAGCCCTCAACATCCCGCTCTTTTTTTTCTTTCTGTTCGTCCATGATATTCGAGACTTTTCCGGGCTACACTACTCGCCTTACCTTGATGCAGTAGTTCTAGCCACGCTAGTGGTACTTATGTATTTCGGATCTGGCGCCATATCAATAGACTATTATCTGCGCGTTCGTCAGTTAAAGGCCATATCGGAAGCCGTCGATGAACGGAGAGAACCTCTCGATAGAACTGACGGCGAGCGTTCAAAAACGGACTCCTCGAACGACTAAACAAATTGTATATTCGAAGATGACAAATTCTTCCTATCCGTTTTTATGAGTAAGGACGTCACGTTCCCGTTTGGCCAAAAACCGGTCTGGTTTCCCGATGAAGAAACAGTAGCGAAAACCAATCTTCGCAGGTTCATGGATCTGTACGGGATCGAGAATATCGATGCCCTCCAGCAACGATCCGTTTCAGAGACGGGATGGTTTTGGGACGCTGTCATCAAAGACCTTGATATTCAGTTCTACACGGCCTATCACGAAGTATTCGTTCCTGGTTCAAACCCGGCCTTTCCTCGATGGTGCGTCGGAGCGGAGATGAACATTGTTCACAACCTGCTTGACAAATGGCAGACATCCGAGCGCGCGGACCAGATTGCTGTCAGGTATGAATCAGAGGAGGGATTCTCCTCGGCGCTGACGTATCGCGAACTGAATGCTGAAGTGTGTCGGTGTGCGAACGCCTTACGCTCGATTGACATTGGGCGCGGAGATGCCGTTGGAATTTACATGCCGATGACACCCGAAATTGTGGTTGCCTTCCTGGCAATCATCAAAGTGGGAGGCATCATCTTGCCCCTCTTCAGCGGGTACGGTCCGTCGGCTGTCGCAACACGTCTGAACGACGCAGGAGCCAAAGCATTGTTTACCGCTGATGGATTCTTCCGGCGTGGCAAGCTCGTTCCGTTGAAGGAGATTGCGGACGAAGCACTTGCTGATGTTCCGTCAGTCGAGCACGTGATCGTAGATTCGCGGGCCGGCCGCGAAGATACACCATGGGTAGACGGCCGCGACGTTCGATGGAATGACTTCCTGCGCAACCAGACCACCAGGGCAAAGACGGAGGTTACCAACGCTGAAGATACCGTGATGATCATTTATACGAGCGGTACCACCGGCCGACCGAAGGGCGCTGTCCATACACATTGCGGATTCCCGCTAAAAGCTGCCCAGGACATGTATCATTCGATGGACCTGCATCCCGGTGAGGTCATGTACTGGATGAGCGACATGGGATGGATGATGGGACCGTGGATGGTCTTTGGTACCCTTATTATTGGGGCGACGATGGTACTCTACGATGGCGCCGCAGATTACCCCGATGCTGGCCGCCTATGGGAAATGGTGGAACGACACAAAGTGACGCACCTCGGGCTCTCCCCTGTGCTGATTCGCGCACTAAAACCGCACACAAACGATGTCACAGAGAAACACGACCTGACTTCTCTTCGGGCCATAGGGTCAACGGGAAGCCCCTGGGATCCAGAGTCGTGGATGTGGTTGTTCGAGAATGTACTGGAAAGTAAAAAGCCAATCTTGAATTATTCAGGGGGAACAGAAATTAGCGGCGGCATCATTTGTGGTAATTTTTTCAAGCCGCTCGCACCCTGCTCTTTTTCGGGGCCGGTCCCTGGAATGGATGCGGACGTCGTTGACCCCGAAGGAGCTTCGATACGTGGTACCGTGGGAGAACTTGTGATCCGCAACGCATGGATTGGAATGACGCGAGGATTCTGGAATGACGCAGATCGATATATAGAGAGTTACTGGAATCGATTCCCGGGGGTGTGGGTCCATGGTGACTTTGCAGCGATCGACGAAAACGACCTGTGGTATATCCTTGGACGAAGCGACGACACGATCAAGGTTGCTGGTAAACGGTTAGGACCGGCAGAGGTTGAGGCGCTCGTAAATGCGGATCCTGCCATTGGCGAGAGTGCAGCCATCGGCGTGCCCGATAAGACAAAGGGTCAGGCCCTCGTCGTCTTCTGTGTTCTGGCCGCAGAGGTCGAAGATCTGGAAGTTCTGCGAACACGTATTTCGACACTCATTGCCGACGAACTTGGGAGGCCTTTGAAGCCAAAGGCGGTTCGTTTTGTGACGGCCCTCCCGAAGACGCGAAATGCCAAGGTCATGCGTCGTGTGATCCGAAGCTGCTACCTTGGCGAGGATCCTGGAAACGTCACGGCTTTGGAAGATGAGAGCACGCTCAAGGCCATCGCCAATTCTCTCTAGAAATACTGCCGTTCGGACCGCCTGCCAATCTACTATTCTGGTCGAGGTCGTCCGCTTTGCTGGACGACGTACGGAGGCCCCAACGCATTGAACACGCTCATTCCCGACAGGGCAGAACTGCAGTCGGTTGAAAGGGTACTAACGAATGCCGACGCTCGTTTCGGCACATTCTATGTTTATTTTGGCTCAGTATCTAAACCATCCCATCTCCAGTATGCGCGTTTTCCGACCACTTCTTCTTGCCATCATACTTTCTTCTACCCTGACGTCAGCTATTATCGCACAGGTGCCAGCCGTAACTCTGAAGGGTGTTGTCACCGATGCTGATACGAACGAGCCGCTTCCGGGAGTCCACGTATTTATTGCATCGTCAATGCGTGGCACGACAACGGATGTCAATGGAAACTACGTCCTGCCAGACCTTCCCGTCGGCGTCCTTCACTTGTACATATCGAGTATCGGCTTCGAACCAGAAAGCCGCGATATTTTGCTGCGGACTCCAGGAGAAAGAACGATCGATATCGCATTGAAGCCAACCACACTCGACCTTGGAGAAGTAGTCGTCGAGGCAAAAGCCGACAAAAAGTGGAAGAAGCGACTCGAGCGGTTTACCGATCAATTTATCGGCGAGACTCCGAACGCCAAGGAAACTACGATCGTCAATCCGGAAGTACTCGACTTTGTCGCCGAAATGGGCTCACTCACCGCCATCGCTTCCGACCAGTTGATCATAGAGAATGCCGCTCTTGGCTACCGCATTCAGTATTTCCTCAAAGATTTCGAAGCCGAATTGTCGCGCACCAAATATGATGGCGAACCTCTCTTTGAGCTCATGGAGCCAGCCGACTCCGCGCAAGACTCGCTCTGGAAAGCCAACCGCCGAACTGCCTTCATGGGATCATTCCATCACTTTATGCTGGCACTCCTGGCAAAGCAGGTCGAAGAACAGGGGTTTGAAACGTTTGGGCGCACAGCAACAGGTCCGTCGGTCACACCGAATATGGGTGGTAGTCCACAAATGGGCAATCGCTTTCCGATTGATCCATATTCGATTATCAAACCGGGCGCTGACGCTACAGAATTCGTTCTGGATTTTGAGGGCTTCGTAGAGATCATTTACAAAGGTGAGAAAGAAGACAAGTCATATCTGGAGTGGACCAGTCGACCGCGCGGTAGCAGACCTAAATTCCAGACATCCTGGATCAGATTGGAACGAGGACCAGCTGTCGTCGACTACAAGGGCGAGGTACTTGATCCGTATGGCGTAACTTTCTACGGATACTTTGCCTACGAACGCGTTGGAGACGAGGTACCTGTCGAATATCGACCCGGCAGATAGCCCGTTCTGCTATGGATGCCGACTAGTCCTCCGAGGCGTCGAAAGCGTGTTTAAAATGTTCGATAAGTGGCTCTCCATCTGTCAGAAAGATGGCTACGACGTCGAATCGGCAAGCGGCTTTTTCCATTTTGCTTTCGTACAGATAGGCGGAGGCTGCCTTAATAATGCTTCGCTGTTTTCCCAGCGTGACAGCTTCTTCGGGGTTTCCAAACGATCGGTTTCGTCGTGTCTTCACTTCGACAAAAACAATCTCGCCTTTCAGATTATCGCCGTCAGGTTCAAAACAGATGAGGTCTACTTCGGCTCGCTCGAACCTGTATCGTCTCTCCAGGATCGCGTAGCCCTTAGCCTCCAGGTATTCCTCAGCAAGCCGCTCTCCTGCCACTCCCGTCTCCTGATTATGCCTGGCCATCATTCCTCGATCGAGATACACGCATTGCGTTCATCGAGTCGGCAAACGATATGAGCTGTTTGATAATGTGGAGATTGTCGCTATGAACGAATGGGATAAGAGATTGAGTGACCTGTCGAAATACTGTCATTAATTGACTCATGTTTTTCATCCTGCCGACAAATATCTCTTCCTCCTGTGACAACGGGATTTCGGTCTCGTCAAAATGCTCCTGAAAGCTATCAAGCTTTTCGACTATCGGAGCTATTTCCTGTTCTTCTCTGTTCTTGATGATTTGAGCCATTATAGTCCAGACGTCTTTTTCCGCGACGAAGTGGTCCTTACGAGACCCCTGCACCTCTACTTTCGTAACCAGGCTCCATCGGATAAGGGAGTGCAGGTTCATATTCGCATTTCCGCGACTGATCTGAAGCTTTTCCATGATCTGGTCAGTGTCGAGGGGCTCCTCTGTCACGTACATTAAAGCATGAATCTGAGCCATCGTTCGGTTTATACCCCAGTGCGATGCCATTTCAGCCCAGAACTCGACGAACTGTGTTGTCGCCTCAAGTTGGCGTTCCGTAAGATTTGATGCGACTTCCATCTGCAAAATTACCGTTGTGTACCAATATTATGGTAATAAGACTTACTAACTTACACAGTTCCACGAACCTTTTTTGCCACATAGTGATTCGGTTACTTCCAGTCTCCGAAAAGATTCTTCACACGCCTCATGGCCACCGACAATATCATAACGCTAACTACCGATTTCGGGGAAAGAGATGGCTACGTTGCAGCAATGAAGGCCGTTATTATTTCCATTGCCGGGCCGTCAACAATTGTTGATATCTCGCACGATATTGCACCTCAAGACGTTATGGAGGCGGCTTTCGTCTTGCAGAATGCAGCGGCCTATTTTCCAGACGAAACCACGCATATTGTCGTCGTCGATCCTGGTGTGGGTACTGACCGCCGAGCAGTAGCGATTCGATCCGGAAAATTCAATTTCGTAGGACCCGATAACGGAATCTTCTCTCTGGTGCTTGATGCTGGCGCAGCCCGGGATATAGTTGAATTGGACAATCCCGCCTTCTGGCGAACCAGCACACCCTCAAACACCTTCCATGGCAGGGATATTTTTGCGCCGGTTGGTGCACATCTGTCGATGGGACGACGCGTACCGGAGGTTGGCTCGCCCGTCGAGGCGCTAACACCCATGCACTGGGCCCTTCCAATTTCTGACGCCGAGGGTATTCAAGGGTGGGTAGTTCATGTCGATCGTTATGGTAATTGCATTACCAATATCTCTCGAAAGATGATTTCGGAATCGCGACAAGATCGAGAGTTGAAATGCTACGTTGGAAATGCATCCGTGGAAAATATTTTTCCAACGTATGAGAATGTGGCACAAGGTGAACCTGTCGCCATTTACAACAGTATTGATCATCTTGAAATTGCCGTAAACCGCGGGAATGCGGCGCAGCTGTTGAACCTCCGCAAGGGGTCGACGGTAAACCTAATGTTCATGACTGAAAGAAATAGCAAACCATAAGTAGATATTCTCTTGAAAAGACTCGACAACGTATCGAACCTGTATGCTGCTGTCCAGCTGCTGGCACCTGGTCAGTATGACAATGAACAATTATTCCGAGACGCATTTGAAGGATCGGTACCGATGGCGGAGACTGACGACAGCCAGGAAATGCGATCGGCGTTCTATGGTAAACTGGTTTCGATCCTGCGACAATCCATGCAGGACCAGCCAGACGGGAGTCCTCAGCCGCCGCCTGCTTTACATCAGAGAGTTGCCCGGGATACTGTCGCGCGTGTTTTCCCATCTGCTTTTCTCCAGCTTAAAGCCGGCGAACGACTTCTTCTCTTCCTGAGTGTTGTCGAACGATATGACGCCGACTCTATAGCAGAAATTATTGGGTTTGAACCAGAACATGCCTGGCGACAACTTGAAACTGTTCGCAACAAACTCGACGCTATCATTCATGAAATGGTAGGTCCATCTCTCCAACGCCTCCTCCCCGTAGCACACATTCCTCCCGACTGGATCGATGGTAATATCACGAGCTTTGTCAGAGATCATCTCGACCGGCCTGCATCAACGGTACAAACTTTTGTCGAAGCACGGTTGAGCCCGGGTAGTACCTCGCCCTCGGTTGCAGCCGCTGCCTCTCGCGTCCGAGACGAAGATGCGCAAGCTCGAAGCAACAAACCGTTCCCTTTCGCCAAAATCGGGATTGCAGCCTGTCTGATCTTTTTTACAGGTCTCACCGGGTTTGTGTTGTCTCGTTTTTTCGAAGAGCCGATTGCGACTCCCGGTGACATCATGGAATTGTCGCTTGAAAAGGCAGCTGATGCGAGTTCCGTCCTGACAACCACCGATGCTGTTCAGGCGGAAGAATTCATTCGGTCACATTTTAACCGAATCCTTAAGGCACCTGAACTTCATGGACTTAGGCTTGCGGGAGTTGGATCGACCGAGATAATAGATGGTATTCGAGTGCCCTCACTACTCTACGAAGACATTGATTCTAACGAACCGATGGTGGTCCTTGGATACACGTACGCGCTCCTCGACAAAATTCAGTTTACTGTTGACGTGCCGGACGATATCTACCAGTCAGTCGAAGCAGCGGGTGTGACGAACGTGAGAGATGTCAAAGGCCGGAATGTAATCTTCTGGCGCGAGGCTGACGACATCATGATCGCGGTCCTGCCAAAAAAATACACAGGATCTGAACTTCTGTTCTAGTCTACTTTAGGGAGCTGTATTCGAAACGTTGTCCCATAGTCGACGCGCGACTGGACCAGCGTAAGCGAGCCCTTGTGATAGTCTTCGACGATCCTTTTTGCGAGACTAAGGCCAAGGCCCCAACCTCGCTTTTTGGTACTATATCCCGGTCGGAAGATGTTCTTCCACTGTAACCGATCTATCCCTTTTCCATTATCCGAAACGTCGATACAATAATCGCCGCCGCTATCGGATGCTTCAATTGTGATTAGTCCCGGGTTACCCTCGAGAGCATCGAGTGCATTTTTCAGCAGGTTCTCTATGACCCACTCAAACAATTCGATATTGATTAAAGCCTGATAGTCATCTGGCACGTTGACTTCAAGTTGTACGGAATCGCTATGGCTTGGCATCCGTGCTCGCATATAGTCGGCAGTCTGATTGATGACAGTCATCAAATTTGCCGGTTGCAATTTTGGCATTGACCCGATATCGGAAAACCGATGAGCCACTCGTTCCAGACGATCGACATCTTTTTCAATTTCAAACACTGCCGTCTGAACGGTCTCCTCCGATGTTTCCGGGAGCTTAAGCATTTCGGTCCAACCCATAAGGCTGGAGATTGGTGTCCCGAGTTGATGTGCTGCTTCCTTGGCCATCCCGACCCATAGACTTCGCTGTTCGCTTCGCCGGACGTACGAAAATCCGATGTAACCCAGCAAGACGAAGACTGCCATAAATAGCAACTGCAGGTACGGGTACAGTCGAAGCTCGCGTATTAATTTGGATTCGCCATAATAGACTTCTTGTTCAAGCGCAGCGATTGGGCTGCCCGGAAAGACCAACGATATTTCGATCGGAGGATGTTGGTCTCGCATATTATCTCGTATTACACGAAGGTCCGCGAGGATCTTTTCTACCTGTTCTTCTGAGCGACCGGCAAGGGTGGAATCTACCGGCACATTTCTCCACGCCTGAGGAGAGTCAGTATCTTTATCCCAAACCACGGCGGGGATGTCGAATCTGTCGGGGACGATAATGTCGTCCATGATAAAGCTCAGCTCACTCGACGGAGGCATGGATTGCGCCCAGCGCAGCGCTTCACGAAATCTGTTGGCGACGCTGTCGGAGGTTACGATGGTACCGTCGTCTATCAACTTAAGTATTTCTGCAAAATCATGTTGATGCGGATTGTGGCTTTGGAGTCCTGCCTTGGGAATCTGCTCGAGAGCACTTGCCCAGAGTTGAACAATCGATTGCTCACGGTCCCTCAACTTGTCCACTACTCGTTGAGTGTAGACCAACGACATTACCGCAATTACAACTGCGAAAGCGATGAGCGCCAATTTGAGATTTGTCGAGTAGCGATATGCTTTCATAGGATTGTACGAAAATAAAAAAAGGGCACAGCGCTTAAGCTGTGCCCTTTAGACCACCATCAGGTGTATCGGTTCTCGTATTAGATCGCCTCTGCCCTACCCAATTCAGTGATTGTCTCAGTTCGTTTTGGCCCAGTCGATACGAGGCAGATCGGGACTTCCAGGAATTCAGAAACGAATGTCAGGTATTTCCTGGCGGTTGCGGGCAACGCATCGAAACTCGTCGCGAGCCTTACATCTTCTTCCCATCCTTCGAACTCTTCATAAATCGGGACGACCTTGTCCAGAGCTTGAATGTCGTTCGGGAAGCGTTTTGAATTCTTGCCGTTGACCTCATAGCCGACGCAGGCCTTTATCACAGGCATACCTGTCATAACGTCGAGCTTCGTAATTGCGAGATCGGTGAACCCGTTGATGGATGAGGTATAGTTCAATGCGACGAGGTCCAGCCATCCACATCGACGAGGACGGCCTGTTGTGGCTCCAAACTCATGCCCTACTGAGCGGAGTAAGTCTCCATCGGCATCTTCGAGTTCTGTTGGGAAGGGCCCATTGCCAACCCTTGTCGAATAAGCTTTGACTATTCCTATCACTCGGTCTACCGCTGTCGGTGGGATTCCGAGTCCAATACATGCTCCTCCTGCTGTAGGATGACTCGAAGTGACAAACGGATACGTTCCGAAGTCGACATCTAGCAGTGAGCCCTGCGCACCTTCTGCAAGGACGCGCTTGCCTTCTTTCAGGGCCTGGTTGAGGTACGCTGTTGTGTCAGTGACGTAGGGGTCGATCAGTTTGTCAAATTCTACGTACTCATCGATGATGGCATCGACGTCTAACTGTTCCTCGCCGTAGATTGATTTGAGGATGGCGTTTTTTTCTTCGATCGATTCAGTGAGTTTACGGCGCAGCACATCCCTGTCGAGCAAGTCAACCAATCGAATGCCAGTCCGGGCATATTTGTCAGTGTATGACGGCCCGATTCCACGCCCCGTGGTACCGATGGCACCGGCATCCCGTGCTTTTTCGCGTGCCTCTTCTATCCTCTTGTGATAGGGCATTATCAAGTGGGCATTATGCGACATCAGCAGCCTGCCCTCGACGTTGTATCCGAGTTCGGTAATCGTCTTGATTTCATCGAGGACGGCTACAGGGTCGATAACGACGCCGTTTCCAATAACACAGGTAACGTCCTCGTGAAAAATGCCGCTGGGCACAAGGTGCAGCACAACTTGCTTGTCACCCCATGCTATAGTATGTCCAGCATTTGCCCCACCCTGATATCTGGCGACGATATCAATATTTGCGCTCAGCAAATCTACAATCTTCCCTTTTCCTTCATCGCCCCACTGACTTCCGATGACTATGGTTACGGACATTATCTCTTGAATATTTTAGTTGTTAACGAAAGTGCGGGATAAGATGCCGCGAAACAAAAATAAAGGCGGCGAGGATTCGCCTCGCCACCTTCATGTTATGTCTATTGACATTCGATAGATAGAAATCGAATGAGGGAATACTTGTCTTGACTATCCCTCGGTTTCTTTAGCTTCATCGAAACTCGCGACCGCCTCATCGACAGAGCTGTAGTGTTTGAAAACAGTAATCAACTTTGTGATCACTAACAGTGACTGAATACGATCGGCAACATTTGCCAGTCGAAGGTCGCCACCGGCGTTGCGCAACGTGGTCATACCGCTAATCAGCATTCCAAGGCCGCTCGAGTTCATGAACTTGGCTTTGGACAAATCAACGACAATGTTAGTCTGCCCCTTCTCGCGGAGTTCATGTAAAGTAGTATGCAGCTTTGATCCGTCCGGGCCGCCCATGACGTTGCCCTTTAACGTGATCACAACGGCATTATAACGCTCATCTATGTTGTAGTTCATTCTTTTTAACTGCTTGATATACGGATGGTCATTTGCCAGCGCGGGCTTTAAGCTCCACGACAATCGGGGAAGCAATAAAAATCGACGAGTACGTCCCGATCAAAATTCCAATGATCAGGGCAAACGCAAATCCTCGTAGCACCTCTCCTCCGAATATAAACAGCGTTGCAACTACGAGCAAGGTAGTGCCCGACGTCACGACAGTTCGGCTAAGTGTGCCATTTATGGACCGATTTACAACCCCATCGTAGGGTTGCGTCTTAAACAGGTTCGTGTATTCGCGAATTCTATCGAAGATAACGACGGTATCATTCAGCGAATAGCCGACAATTGTAAGGAAAGCGGCTATTATCGTCTGGTCGATTTGCAGTGAGAACGGTAAAATTCCGTGCAAGAACGAGAACAGCCCCAAGGTGATAGTCACGTCATGAAAGAGAGCAGCAACGGCTCCAAGGCTAAATCGCCATTCGAATCGAATGAGGATATAGAGAAAGATGACGAGCAGCGACCCCAGAATAGAGTATATAGCACCTCTCTTCAGGTCGTCGGCAAATCGCGGTCCGACGATATCTCTCTTCTCGACGCGTGGATTCGACCCGTCAAAGTTAGACGCGATCGCAGTGAGGATTGTAGATTCAACAACATCGGTATCCGCCGAGTCGTCGTTTTCCAAAGTCCTGACCAGAAGAGCGTTTTGGCCGTAGGATTTAACCTCGACCGACTGACCCAGTGCATTTGCCACCGAGTTACGCACATCCGTGACCTCTGGGGAGCCATCAACTTCGATGACAAACTCCCTACCACCACGGAAGTCAATACCCAGTTCGAGTCCCCGAGTGGCGAGCGATATGATGCTGAGGACAAGCAATACTGCAGATATAATATATCCGACTTTCCTGTTCTGAATAAAGGGAAAGTCTAGACTTTCAAAGATTCTCATAATAGAAAACTGTTATGTCGAGGAAACCCTCGCATTAATGTGGTTACCCGAAGTTGACACTCATTCGACGTCCAATGACCATGTAGTCAACAATTAGTCGAGTGATGATAATGGCGCTGAACATCGAGGCGAGGATACCTGCCATCAAAGTGACGGCAAAGCCCTGGATGGGTCCAACTCCAAACGAATAAAGAATCGCGCCAACAAAAAACGTGGTGATGTTCGCATCAAAGATGGCACTAAGTGCCTTGGCGTATCCACCCTGAATGGCGGCCTTCAAAGTCTTTCCGGTTAACTGTTCTTCCCGGATACGCTCAAAAATCAGGACGTTCGCATCAACGGCCATACCGATCGTCAGCACAATACCTGCGATACCGGGCAACGTGACCGTGGCTCTAAAACCTGCAAGAATTCCCAGGATGAAGAGGATGTTTACGATTAGCGCGAGGTTTGCGATTACACCGGCTGTTCGATAGTACACAATCATAAAGATGGCGACGATCAGGAGTCCGACCATGACCGACCTGAAGCCAGCCTGTATGGATGCAGCGCCCAGACTCGGTCCGACTGTTCGTTCTTCGATGATATCCACCGGAGCGGGCAAGGCACCCGATTTGAGGATAGTGACAATGTCAGAAGCCTCCTCCTGCGAATCCAATCCCTGGATATTGGAACGTCCTCCAACGATGCGCTCGTTGACAACTGGATACGAGTAAACTACTCCGTCCAAAACGATGGCGATTTGTTTACCCACATTGGCACCGGTTATCCGAGCCCAGGTGCGAGCGCCTTCGCTGTTCATGTCCATCGTAACTTCCGGCGCATTCGTCATCTGATCGAAATCGACATTCGAATCTTCAATCACGTCGCCCGTCATTTCGATTTGATCGCGGACACCGAGAAGATAGAAAATCTCCCTTCCTGACTCGTCAAGTCCGATTGGGCTCGACGTATACATGAGTGTCGTATTCGCAGGAAGCATAGCCTTGACTGCAGGCTCTTGAAGCAGTGAGTTGACTGCTGCTGAATCGGCTACGGAGACTGCACCGAACACTGTTCCTTGACCCACAGGGCTCACGATGCTGAGGAACCGATTGGCTGGCCCGTCATCTTGTCCGCCGTCGAGTAGAAACTCACCCGTGGAGTCAGCCGGTGTAACAGCTGACGAATCTGCGTCGGCACTGTCAGAAGCTGTGGAATCAGCGACGTCTTCCTCGAAGTACTCGATGATGTCCTGCAGGGATCTGACCAACTCTTCAGGTTCTGCCATTAGCCGGAATTCCAGCCTCGCCGTTCCCTTGAGCAGGTTCCGAACACGCTCTGCGTCGTCGACGCCCGGGAGTTCGACGATGACTCGCCGCGTACCTTGCTTCTGGATTGACGGCTCGGTGACACCATATCTGTCAACCCGATCACGAATAATTTCGATGGCCCTGCTGACGGCATCGTTGGCCTCACTACGAAGATAGCTGGCGACTTCGTTATTCTCTGACCGACGAGTAATCCCCGCATCTGCGTTGCGGAAATACCGTGACAGGCGGGCATCCGCATCGCGAGCTTCGAACTCGGATACGAAGGCATCGATAAACGATTCATTGTTAGTGCGCACTCGCTCTCGAGCAGCCAGCATGACCTCATCGAAGCTGTCATCTGTGTCGGATGCCAGCTCGCGAATCAAAGCCTCGACCTGCACCTCGAGCGTGACGTGCATTCCACCCTGAAGATCAAGTCCGAGGTTTAGCGAGCGCTCCTTGAGACTGGTCAGCTTCGTGAAGTTCTCCTGCTGGTACGCTTCTCGCTCAACTTCGTCGAGTTTGTCCATCTTATTGTTGTGATAGACGGACTGGGCCGATGGCCACAGGTAGTAGAACGACAGAACGACAAAAAATATCGCCAGTCCGACTTTGAATCCATTTCCTTGCATTGTTTCTAAAAATATATGTGAATAACAGAAGTGCCCGACGTCATGAAGACAGCCGGGTAAGAAGTTCGTTTGATACCGTCTGGTTGGAGCTAGGGACCTTGTCGCTGAATGCGAGTGAGGCGTTCGATCTCGCGCGTAGGTATCGACGAGAGGGCGCTTCCTGCCACTTGAAAGAGCGCGGCGTGAGTAAAGGCTAGCGCAGGGAGTGCATCACTACCGGAAAACACAACCTGAACGACCGACTTGAACGACGTAATAAGCTGAACGGGAATAGCTGGTCGGTCAAGATTTAGACTTACTCCTTTGAGAATGGTCCACAACACATGCGTGTCGATGTCAACCGGAGAACCAGTGCTGCCATTCTCGGCATGGTAAGCATCGATAAATGCCGTGATAAACTGTGAGATTGATTCCGCATCGCTAAGGTGGGCGACTTCCCAGGAATCAAGAAACTCTTCGTCGATTTGGACATCGATTGATCTTCCAAACAGGTGCCGAAAGATACTTTCCGACAGCACGGCATCGTTACCGAACGGCAGTGCTATGGTGACAGCGGTCGCAATGATGGTAATTGCGCCGGTTACAGCCTGAAACACACTATTGCGAAAAGAATTCACTCGTTGTTGGTCAAGTCGGTCAGTTGGTTGGGAGCAGCCCAAATTTGGCAAAATCGAAGGCTTGCTGACTCAATTTACACAAAAAGTCACTGATCAACGACAGAGTCTTCTAAGCCGATCCTGATTCCCGTTGTCTTCAACTGGTTTTAACGGAACAGCCGCAAATAGCACCTGTTTGTCAACAAACTTTGATCGATTTTAAAGCATCCACGAATCTCCTCAACCATTTCGGTTATCAAGCTTGAATAACGCGGCGGGCGCATATCCAGTTCAATATCGCGCAAGAATGATATTCTACATCATTACCGCAACTTGTACCGTCGTCCTTATGGCGTGGGGAGCGTTTGTAACCAGCATAAACGCTGGCCTTGCGGTTCCAGACTGGCCGACGTCGTTCGATTCCTACGATATGTTTAACCCCTGGCCGGAATGGTGGAAGTTAACACCAATTTTAGCAGAGCACGGCCACAGGCTCCTTGGACAACTTGTGGGATTTCTGACCGTCATTGTCGCAGTCTGGACCTTTGTCGCAGATCACAGAAAGTGGATGAAGTGGCTTGGCGTAGCTGCCCTCGCCCTTGTCATCTTTCAGGGTATTCTCGGTGGACTGCGCGTAGTTTTGATATCCATCGACCTGGCGGTTTTTCACGCCTGTGTGGCTCAAATTTTCTTTGCCTTGACCGTGTCGCTAGCCCTGTTCACGTCAAGAAGTTGGTTACAGCACGCGCGGGCTCCTACCGGCGAAGACTCAATGCGCCTCCGCGGTCTGATTACATTTTCCACGACAGCCGTCTTTATACAGATCGTCTTCGGAGCACTGCTGAGACACCCGGGTACGGGAATCGATACGTTCCTGGCGACTACACATATCATCTGGGCTTTTGTCGTCGTAGTACTTATCATGGTGACGGCTCTGCAGGTATTCCTGAATTTCGGGCATCATAAAATCCTGAAACGATGGATCTCTATCGTTGTCGGAATATTGTGTGTTCAGATTGGTCTTGGTTTTACTGCTTTTTTCGTACTATTGGATGAATCGGGACTAATTCAGCCTAGCAACTTGCAGGTTATTGTTAATTCATCTCACATGGTCACAGGAGCTCTATTGATGAGTTCCCTCGTCGTCTGTTCGCTGCTGATTCTTCGCAGACGAGATGATGATTACATTGAAGCAAGCGGCGATGGTTCATTGTCGCAACATCCTGTTCGTGCAACAAGTAACGTATGATGGACGAAAGCTTTTCTGCAGCAAACTCTGCTACTGCGATAGAGCATGTACCTGTTGCCGTCGGACGAAAACAGCTTCTGGTCTCCTATCTCGTCCTGACCAAACCGGAAATTACATTCCTCGTTACGATTTCGGCTTTTGCTGGATTCCTTATCGCGTCTCCCGGATCGATTGACGCATTTATTCTTGCAACGACTCTTCTTGGTATTGCCCTGAGTTCCGGAGGCGCGGCGAGCCTTAATCACGCACGCGAGTGGAGGTTCGACGCTTCCATGAAGCGTACCGCCCGTCGTCCGATTCCTGCCGGAATAATTTCTCCTCGCTCCGCAAATATTTTCGGTTATACTCTGTGTGCTTTGGGGCTGGGCATCCTGTGTCCAATCGTAAACCCGCTCACGGCAATCCTTGCCGGGCTTACCATTGTGCTTTACGTCTACGTCTATACACCGCTTAAGCGCACAACGACTTTGAACACCGTTGTGGGAACACTCCCCGGAGCGCTGCCGGCACTAGGTGGTTACACAGCTGCTACTGGCCGGATCGACCTCGCTGCCCTCCCGCTGTTCCTGATTCTTCTTTTCTGGCAGATGCCTCACTTTCTGTCGTTAGCCTGGTTGTACCGGGATGACTATGCGCGAGGTGGCTTTAAGATGTTGCCTTCGATGGAAATCGAAGGCATTTCGACCGGTAGACAGTCGCTGGCTTTTGCAGTACTGACCGTCGCAGCAAGTCTCGCCATTCCCTTTTTTATGAATGTCTCGATACCTTTCGTCGCTGGCACCCTGTTGGTCGGAAGTTATTTTATTTACTACGCGTTTCAATTCGCATCGGAACGAACTACTGTTACAGCTCGGAAGCTATTCAAAGCATCAATCTGGTACGTCCCCGTAATTTTTGTCCTTCTTGCAGTCGAACGACTAGCCGGTTAGGATAGTTTTTGCACGCCGATAAATCGGGAGATCGTTCTGGAAATGACTGTGCCAGCTGTGGATATTAAATCCCTCGACAAAAACGAACTGGTAACGTTCACCGAATCATGCGGTCAGCCAAGTTACCGAGCATCTCAGCTCTACCGCTGGATTTACGGATCCGGCGTACCGACATTCGACGAAATGCAGAATCTTCCTGCAGCTTTTCGCAGTGTTCTCAAAGAGTCTGCCCGCCTCGATATTTTTGAGGAAGTGCGGCGCGTTCAGAGTAGCGATGGAACGATCAAGTTTCTCTTTCGCCTCCCATCTGGAAAACTCTTCGAATCGGTTCTGATACCGGACCTTAACTCGGACGGTAGCGCCAAGCGTATCACTGTCTGTGTCTCTAGCCAGGTTGGTTGTGCCATGGCATGTAGCTTCTGCGCAACCGGCACAATGGGGTTTCTGGAGAACCTGTCAGCTGGGTTCATCGTCGATCAGGTGCGCATTGTCGACGAGGTTGCACGAGCAACGTACGACAAGGGAGTCACCAATGTCGTGTTTATGGGCATGGGTGAGCCCATGTTAAACTACCAACAGGTTATGCTGAGTACGCGCATCTTAACCGACCCTGACATTATGGGACTCTCACATAAAAAAGTAACCGTCTCGACGGTGGGACTTGCCAAACAAATCCGGCAGATGGCTGCCGATGAGGCGCCGGCAAATCTTGCGGTTTCTCTTCATGCTCCCGACGACGATAAGCGGAGCTCGATAATGCCGGTTAATCGAAGCGAGCGCACAGACCTTAACGCGCTCAAAGATGCAATCCAGTATTACTCTCGGACGGCTGGCAAAAGGGTCACGTACGAGTACTGTATGTTCAGGGGATTCAACGATACGCAGGAAGACGCCATGAACTTGAGCGAAATTGTAGAGTGGGCACCGAGTAAGGTTAATCTGATTATGTACAATCCCGTTCCGGGCAAACCATTCCAGCCCACGGGTGAACAGGAGCTGAACAGATTTATCCGGATTCTGGTCTCGAATGACGTCCGGGTCACTGTCCGGCGCAGCCGCGGCCAGGATATCGATGCGGCGTGCGGTCAGCTGGCTGTTCAGGAGTAGCGCAGTATCGATCCCAATGTCCTAAATCATGTTTTATCAATGATTTGAGATATTCAGATAGTGAAAAGTGCTGCCGTTAAATAGAGCCTGAATTTGCCGATACTCTATACCGAATGACTTACCACCCGGGGTGACTTGTCGTTATTGTCGATCCCCTATTTAGAGTCTTTCCCACGCTCATTTCACAGCTTTCGCAACCCAGTAGACCGAGGCAGTTAGCAAAGGACCCGCCTATGAAAATGAATTCCGTACGGTGGAATATTGGGTTCGGCATGTTCATTTTGATGGCGCTGATTTCCTCCGGCGTCTATCTCTTGCTGACGTTCGGACCGCAGACTAATTCTGAGCAGGTTTTTCAGAATCGCTTCCACGGACAAGCTGCACTCATCGCTACGTCGCTCAATTCTGGAATCGAATCGCGCGACATCGAAAATCTTTCGCATAGATTGGATCGGCTTGTCGACGGACAAGATCTGGTGTACGCAATTATTGCATCTGAATATGGCATCGTATCCGCCTACAATAAAGAACCGGATGTATACAATGAGATGGCTCAACTCACAGCAATGCCTGGCATCTCTCCTGATGGATCAATCTATCGTATAAGCCTACCCATCCAAAGTGATACCTATTTGCAGCTGTATACCGGCTTCTCAACTGCGCCTGCGTTGTTCTCTATTGAGCGGACCAAAACCAGAGCCATCCTGATTGGACTGGCGATTTTTATCGTCGGGCTGGGAGGCTCAACCCTGATTTCTGCATGGATAATCCGCCCGCTGAACCAACTCATTTCTGCGGCGGATTCCGTTACCGCTGGCGAAGACGCATCTCTTGTTGAGAAGATACCGGACGATGAAATCGGAACGGTGGCGCGCTCGTTCAATGCGATGTCAAGTCGCGTTAAAGAACTCAATGAGCAGCTGGATGAGGCCACGGAAGACATGGCACTCTACGCTGGTGAGCTCGATGCTTTGAAAAAAGACCGCAGCCGATTTGAGTCTGCTCTAAAGGCCAGCGAAAAGCGCTTCAGAACTATCGTCGACAACACAAACGATGTTTTCGTGGTGGTCGACGGTGACTGGAAAATCAAATGGGTCTCGGCGTC
>CBDUKH010000021.1:0-38510 GCA_965367755.1 uncultured Rhodothermales bacterium | reverse complement strand
TCGTGAAGGCGGTCGAACCGTTGGTGCTGGTGTCGTATCCAAAATCCTCGACTAAGAACGTTGAGTCGTAATCCTGAGGATGTTAAGTCCTCAGGAAACACGGGCGTAGCTCAACTGGTAGAGCAGCGGTCTCCAAAACCGCAGGCTGCGGGTTCAAGTCCTGCCGCCCGTGCATAATTGATTAATCGCGTGCGCAAACGAACTAAAAGGAAACTATGGGAAAGGTAATCGCATACCTTCAGGACGTAGTAAAGGAAATGAAGAAGGTGAGTTGGCCATCGCAGCGCGAACTCATTAATAACACTATTGTGACGCTAGTTGCATCCTTCGCACTCGCGATGTTCATCTACGGTGCAGATTGGGTTATTAGCAACGCGCTGAAGTTCATTTACGGCTAACAGGCAGAATCAGAAGGTCTCAACAAAAACATGGCAGTCAAACCGGTACATAAATGGTACGTGCTCAGGACATTCTCGGGTCACGAGAAGAAAGTGAAGCAATACCTCGAACATGAGTCTGAGCGACTCGGTTTGGCTTCCAAGCTGGCCGACATCATGATTCCGACTGAGACTGTCTTCGAAATGAGGCAGGGTAAGAAGCGTACTCGGGAAAAAACATTCTTCCCCGGGTATATCCTCGTAAATGCCCTTCTGGACAAAGATTTACAGCACTTTATAGCAGGCGTACCGTCCGTTGTAGGCTTTCTGACAACCGGCGACATTCCTACGCCCCTGCGCCCCGACGAAGTTAATCGGATCCTCGGGAAAATTGACGAAGCACGAGAAATGGGTGAACAACCTGAGATTCCCTTCAACATGGGGGATGCTATCAAGGTTGTCGATGGGCCGTTCAACAACTTTACCGGCTTTGTCGAGGAAGTATATCCCGATAAGATGAAAGTAAAGGTCATGGTCTCCATTTTCGGACGGAAAACACCCCTTGAGCTGGACTACCTCCAGGTAGAACACGAAGAATAGACGCATCCAATAAAAACGATGGGTAAAATCGGGAGTCGGGAACTTTAGTCCGGCGAATTAATATCTGTGGGCTACCCGAAGCCCTTAGTACCTAAAATGCGGGAGCCGTAACAGGCGTTAGGACCGCGAGGAGCCAATGGCAAAAAAAATAGATGGATACATTAAGCTTCAGATAAAGGCCGGTCAGGCTAATCCGGCGCCGCCAATCGGCCCGGCACTTGGTCAGCACGGCGTGAATATCATGGAGTTTTGCAAGCAGTTCAATGCTGCAACTCAAGACCGCATGGGTCTTGTTTTACCTGTTGTGATAACGGTTTTCGCTGATAAATCGTTCACCTTCATTGTTAAGAGTCCACCTGCCGCAATTCTGTTGAAGCAGGCTGCTGGCATTTCATCCGGTGCGGCTGATCCGCTCCGACAGAAAGTTGGCAAAGTGACGTGGCAGCAGTGTCTGGACATCGCCGAAACCAAAATGGAAGACCTGAATGCTCGCGATCCGCAGCAGGCTGCTACCATGATTGCGGGAACAGCTCGTTCAATGGGTTTGCTGGTTGAAGGACGGCCTGAATAAGGTTCTTTCCGCCAATATATTTTTAGTTAAACGCGGGAGCCGGTAAACCCGGCGATTGGACCGCAAAGCACGATAAAGACATGGCAAAAAAGGGTAAGCGCTACGCCAAAGCGCTGGAAGTCCTTAAGGAGATCGATGGACCCGCTAGCATTTCGCAGGCAGCCCAGGCGATCAAAAAGACTGCTTCCGCCAAATTCGATGAATCCGTTGATATTGACCTCAGACTCGGAGTAGACCCGCGTCATGCCGACCAGATGGTCAGGGGTACCGTAGCGTTACCGCACGGAACAGGTAAAGAGGTTCGTGTCCTGGTTATTGCCAGCGAAGGGAAACAACAAGAGGCTCGAGATGCCGGTGCCGATTATGTCGGACTGGATGACATGGTCGACAAGATTCAGAATGAAGGCTGGACGGAATTTGACGTGTTGATAGCCACTCCGGATGTCATGGCAGCCGTCGGTAAACTGGGAAGGTTTCTTGGCCCCCGCGGACTCATGCCGAACCCCAAAAGTGGGACAGTCACCATGGATATTGCTGATGCCGTCCAACAGGTTAAAGCCGGGAAAATCGATTTTCGTGTCGACAAGTTTGGAAACCTGCACACTTCTGTTGCAAAGGCATCTTTTACAGAAGAACAGATTGCAGAGAATGCCTCGGCGTTCCTGAAAGAAGTGCTTCGACTGCGACCCGCAACCGCAAAAGGAATCTACATGCGATCAATAACGATGTCGACCACGATGGGCCCAGGCATCCCTATTGACCGTAGCGAAGTCGTCGGTTCACTTCGTTAATCTGCAACCATTTTAAGTATTTAGACTGTCATGGCACTTACTAAACAGCAGAAAACAGTAATAATCGATGAGATGGTAGCTCTCCTCGAGAAATCACCTACCGTTTATCTCGCCAACTTTTCTGGACTCTCTGTAGACGAATCGACCGCACTACGCGATGCATTCGATGAAAAGGGAGTCTCATTCAAGGTCGTCAAAAACACCCTGCTCAAACGCGCAATGGAGCAAGTAGGGGGATTCGATGATCTGTTCGACCACTTGCATGGTCCGACTGGTGTAGCGCTGGCCGAGGAGCCATCGTCGCCTGCCAAAGTGATCAAGAGCTTTTCGAAGACGCAGCCCGGAGACTTGCCCTCGTTGAAGGCGGCATTCATCGAAGGTGCTGTTTATGACTCTACGTCTTTGGATATGCTTGCTTCACTCAAGTCGAAGGAAGAACTACTTGGCGATATCATCGGCTTGATAATGTCTCCTGCGACAAACGTTGTGGGCGCACTTACGGCTCAGGGCAGTACGCTCGTCGGAGTCATCAAAGCTATTGCGGACAAGGCCGAAGCCTAGTTCGAATATTAAAAACTTGTAACACTAACCCTTAATCAGCAGCGCAGTCCTCGTGACGAAGACCGCTGCAGGAGAAAAACAAACTAATGGCAGATATCAATAAAATCGCTGAAGAACTCGTTGGACTTACAATCAAGGAAGCTAATGAGTTGGCTCAGTTGCTCGAAGACGAGTACGGAATTAAGCCAGCTGCCGCAGCTGTAGCAGTTGCAGGACCTGCAGCGGGTGGCGACGGCGCAGCTGCTGAAGAGAAGACTGAATTCAACGTAGTTCTGAAAGGTGCCGGTGGCAACAAAATCGCCGTCATTAAAGAAGTACGCGCAATTACAGGCCTCGGATTGAAAGAAGCGAAAGCAATGGTCGACGAAGCTCCTAACACCATCAAAGAAGGTGTCAACAAGGACGAAGCCGACACAATCAAGGGCAAGCTTGAAGAAGCAGGCGCTGAAGTAGAATTGACATAAAACCTTCTGCCGTGCATCCACCTGGATGCACGGCAGATTCCGGTTACCGGGTATGGCGGTGTCTGCCCGATAATCGTAGAGAAACAAAGATTTTTGATCATTTGTAAGACCTGTGATAGTTCATCATCAGGTCCACACGTGTAGAAATCGCCGCCACCGCGACTGAGGTCACATAGCACCACGTTAACGGATCCAATCTGTATATGCCCAACGTAAATGGCACCCTGGAGCGCACGTCCTTCGCAAGGATTCGCCCAGTCAAAGACTATCCGGACTTCCTGGACGTTCAACTTCAATCCTTCCGCGACTTTGTACAGGACGATGTAGCTCCTGAAGAGCGGGCTGAAGTTGGTCTCCAGACGGTTTTCACCGAGCACTTTCCGATTCAAGACAGTCGGGAAAGGTATACGCTCGAGTTCATCCATTACATTCTCGACGCGCCGAAGCACTCGGTAGCAGAGTGTATCGCCCAGGGATTGTCGTATAGCGTCCCGCTGAAAGCGAAACTCCGTCTATCTTCCAAGGAAGATGAGGATGAGGATGAAGCGGAAGAGTCCATTGAACAGGAAGTTTATCTCGGAAATCTTCCATTCATGACCGATCGTGGCACCTTTGTTATCAATGGTGCTGAGCGCGTCGTCGTTTCCCAGCTCCATCGTTCTCCGGGCGTGTTCTTTGGTCAAAGTGTTCACCCGAATGGCACAGAGCTGTATTCGGCTCGTGTGATTCCGTTCAGGGGATCATGGATCGAGTTCTCCACGGACGTCAGCAACGTCATGTGGGCCTACATCGACAGGAAGAAGAAACTCCCGGTTACCGGACTGCTCCGTGCTCTGGGTTACTCTGACGATTCTGATATCGTCGGTCTCTTCGACCTTGCAGATGAGATGCCCGTCAACAACAAGCGCAACTTCAACAAAGTTGTCGGCCGAAATCTGGCCACCGGGCTTACCGTCGAACAGATCTCCGAAATCATCGACGAAGACACGGGAGAAGTAATAGAAGAGCGCAGTGAGCGCATCGTCGTTTTCCCGCCGAATCATGAGTTGGTCGCCGAAGATTACGACACCCTGAAAGAGGCTGGAATTGCCAGCGTATTCGTCATCAGAACTGATAACTCTGATGATGCGATGGACAAGAGCACTCTCCTGAATACGCTGAAGAAAGATCCAACTCATTCGGAAGCAGAAGCTCTCGAGTATATCTATCTGCAGCTGCGTGGAGCAGAAGCGCCGGACCTGGACACCGCTCGCGGTGTCCTCGATCGCCTGTTCTTCAGCGAGAAAAGATACGACCTCGGCGAAGTAGGCCGATATAGAATCAATTCGAGACTTGGCCTAAAACAGCCGAGTGATATGCTCACCCTGTCCATCGAAGACATTGTCTCTATCATCAAAGAGCTGATTGCCCTTCAGAATGGCAAAAGCACCGTCGACGATATTGACCACCTTGGTAACAGACGTGTTCGTACCGTAGGAGAGCAGCTTGCTGCGCAATTCTCCCTCGGCCTCGCCAGAATGGCAAGAACGATTAAGGAGCGAATGAACCTCCGAGATGCCGAAGGCTTTACGCCCCAGGATCTTGTAAACGCCCGGACTGTGTCCAGCGTTATCAATACGTTCTTCGGCACGAACCAGCTGAGCCAGTTCATGGATCAGACGAACCCTTTGGCAGAGCTTACGCACAAACGTAGGATGTCTGCTCTGGGACCCGGTGGTTTGACTCGTGAACGTGCAGGATTTGAAGTTCGTGACGTGCATTACACGCACTACGGTCGGCTGTGCCCGATTGAAACGCCGGAAGGCCCGAACATCGGCCTGATCTCCTCACTATGTGTCCATGCTCGAATCAACGATTTCGGCTTCATAGAGACGCCATATCGTGTCGTCAAGAATGGCAAAGTGACGAACAAGATTCAGTACCTCACTGCTGAAGAAGAGGATCACGCTGTTATTGCGCAGGCCAACGCGCCTATCGATAACAAAGGCAACTATGAGAACAAATATGTCAAGTGCCGACACCGAGGTGATTTCCCGATTGTAGATCCGGAAGATGTCCAGTACATGGATATCTCGCCGAACCAGATCGTTTCGCCCGCAGCCAGCCTGATTCCGTTCCTCGAGCATGACGATGCAAACCGTGCCTTGATGGGTTCGAACATGCAGCGCCAGGGAGTACCTCTACTGCGATGCGATTCTCCTATCGTTGGAACTGGACTCGAAGGCCGGATAGCTCAGGATTCTCGTGCTGTCATCGTTGCAGAAGGCGATGGTACTGTCGAGTACGTCGATTCGAAAAAGATCGTCATCAAGTACGAGCCGGAAGGTGGAGACGACGACATCGTCTTTACGGACCTGGTAAAAACTTATGAGTTGATCAAGTTTCGTCGTACGAACCAGGACACCTGCATCAACCAGAAGCCTATTGTAAAGGTTGGTAGCAAGGTCAAGAATGGCACCGTCCTGACGGATGGATTCTCTACCCAACTCGGCGACCTTGCTCTCGGCAAGAACGTCCTTGTGGCCTTTATGCCATGGAGAGGATATAACTTTGAGGATGCCATCGTCATCTCTGAGCGCATGGTTTCCGAAGACGTCTATACGTCAGTTCACATCGAAGAATTTGAGCTTCAGGTTCGAGATACGAAACGTGGCGAAGAAGAACTTACTCGGGAAATTCCGAACGTCTCCGAAGAGGCCACGAAGGATCTCGATGAGCGAGGCATTATTCGTATCGGGGCAGAAGTTAAAGCCGGCGATATTATTGTAGGAAAGATCACTCCGAAAGGAGAGACGGACCCTACTCCAGAAGAGAAGCTGCTCCGCGCCATATTCGGCGACAAGGCAGGCGACGTCAAGGATGCATCCTTGAAAGCTCCTCCGGGAATGAAAGGTGTGGTCATCGACACGAAGCTATTCAGTCGTCGAAAACTCGATCCGGCCTCCAAGAAATTGGAGCAGAAAAGAGTTAGTGAGATTGAGGCTCAGCTCGAAGAGAAGCTTACTTCACTCCGCGATTTATTCTGGGAACGTCTGGAGAAAATTGCCCGTGGCAAGACCGCTGATGATGTCGAGGATCGAGAAGGACAGGTCATCGCACCGAAAGGGACGAAGGTCTCCCGAAGCGATTTCAACGATATTGATCCATTCAATATTTCGCCAAGGTCAGTCTTCTCTAATTCGGAAGATGTTAATAGCCGCATTCAGAAGCTGATTCGCAATTACCAGGCAGAATATCGCCGGGTCAATGGAAACTCGAAGCGCGAAATGCATCAGGTACAGATGGGTGACGAGCTTCCCCCGGGAATTGTTCAGCTCGCCAAAGTGTACGTTGCCAAGAAGCGTAAAATTCAGGTAGGCGATAAAATGGCAGGTCGTCACGGTAACAAGGGTGTTATCGCGAAGATCGTTCCAGTAGAAGACATGCCGTTCCTGGATGATGGTACCCCGGTCGACCTCGTACTGAACCCGCTTGGCGTTCCTTCGAGGATGAACCTGGGTCAGATATTTGAAACGCTTCTTGGATGGGCTGGATACAAGCTCGGGAAGAAGTACGCTACAGCCATTTTCGATGGTGCCTCGATGGAAGACATTCAGGCTGAGCTCGAAGCAGCGGGACTTCCTCTCGATGGCCGTGCTCAGCTGTATGATGGATTGTCGGGCAAACCTTTCGACCAGAAGACTACGGTCGGACAGATCTACATGCTCAAGTTGAGTCACCTTGTTGAGGATAAGATTCACGCCAGGTCAATTGGGCCATACAGCCTTATCACGCAGCAGCCGCTGGGTGGTAAAGCACAGTTTGGTGGCCAGAGACTTGGGGAGATGGAAGTCTGGGCGCTCTACGCATATGGCGCGGCCAATGTACTTCAGGAGATGCTCACCTATAAGTCGGACGACGTACAAGGGCGCTCGCGCGCTTATGAGTGCATCGTGAAAGGAGAGAACATGCCTGAAGCCGGTATCCCGGAAAGCTTCAACGTACTCATACGTGAGCTTCAGGGACTCGGCCTCGAAGTAAAACTGGATTAAACAAATTGTGCGGACATGTCCGCACTATGCATCACGTTGATGTAACGGAACCTTCAGCAAAGAGGGATAAGCGCATGCCTTACGGTAAAACGCAAAAAATAAAAAAGAACTTCAACAGCATTACGATCAGTCTCGCCTCACCTGAGTCGGTACTCGAACGGTCGTATGGTGAAGTACTTAAGCCGGAGACGATTAACTATCGCTCCTTCAAGCCGGAAAAAGATGGACTCTTCTGTGAGAAAATCTTTGGGCCGGTCAAGGATTGGGAATGCCATTGTGGTAAGTACAAGCGAATCCGATACAAAGGTATCATTTGCGATCGCTGTGGTGTCGAAGTAACGCAGAAAGCGGTACGTCGAGAACGCTCTGGACACATCACCCTGAGTGTTCCTGTTGTGCACATCTGGTATTTCAAGACGCTGCCGAACAAGATCGGTCACCTCGTCGGACTCAAGTCAAAAGAACTTGAGCGCGTCATCTACTACGAGAATTACGTAGTCATCCAACCAGGTAGCGCGGAGCAACTCGGAATCGAACCGAAGCAGTTGCTGACTGAGGATGAGTACTTCAATATTCTTTATCAGATTCGCGAAGACAACAATCGTCTCGATGACGAGGATCCTCAGAAGTTTATCGCCAAGATTGGCGGCGAAGCTGTCGAGGAACTCCTGAAAAGGCTTGAGCTTGAGTCGCAGTCACAGGCACTGCGCTTCCAGGCCAAGACGGAGACAAGTCAGCAGAGAAAGCAGGAAGCTCTAAAGCGCCTCAAGGTTACGGAAGCATTCCGTGAAGCAAACCGGAAGATGGAAAACCGTCCCGAGTGGATGGTCATGCGCGTCGTTCCTGTCATCCCGCCAGAACTTCGCCCACTCGTCCCGCTTGAAGGCGGAAGATTTGCAACGTCAGATCTAAACGACCTTTACCGACGAGTAATCATCCGTAACAATCGACTGAAGCGCCTGATTGATATCAAGGCACCTGAAGTTATTCTGCGGAACGAAAAGCGGATGCTCCAGGAAGCAGTTGATTCCCTTTTCGATAACAGCCGGAAGGCTAACGCCGTCAGGTCAGACTCGAATCGTGCGCTGAAATCTCTTTCAGACATGTTGAAAGGGAAGCAGGGACGTTTCCGTCAGAACTTGCTTGGTAAACGTGTCGACTACTCCGGACGTTCAGTTATTGTTGTCGGTCCCGAGTTGGAGCTACATCAATGTGGTCTTCCAAAAGAGATGGCTGTCGAGCTTTTCAAGCCGTTCATCATCCGGAAGCTCATTGAGCGAGGAATCGTCAAGACGGTTAAGAGCGCCAAGAAGGTTGTTGACAGGAGAACTGCTGAAGTATGGGATATCCTCGAGAAAGTTATCTCGGGTCGCCCGGTACTCTTGAACCGAGCACCTACGCTTCACCGTCTCGGCATCCAGGCATTCCAGCCTGTGCTTATCGAAGGAAAAGCCATTCGTCTGCATCCGCTCGTATGTACAGCGTTCAACGCTGACTTCGATGGTGACCAGATGGCTGTTCACGTTCCGTTGAGTCACGATGCCTGCCTTGAAGCAATGCTGCTGATGTTGTCGAGTCACAACATTCTGAGTCCTGCTCATGGCGGTCCTATCGCTGTTCCGACGCAGGACATGGTCCTTGGCCTCTATTATACGACCAAGGCTCGCTTTGAAAAGGACAAGGAAGCCAAACGCTTTGGCAGTCTGGTTGAAGCCCGTCAAGCATTTGATCATGATATCGTAGACCTGCATTCTCGAATTCAGGTTCGCGACGATGAAGGAAATATTCTGGATACCACAATGGGTCGCGTCCTTTTTAACGAGGTCGTTCCGGATGGTGTCGGATTCATCAATGAAGTACTGACCAAAAAGAACCTGCGTTCAATTATCGCGCGTGTCCTGAGCGTCACTGGCTTTGCTGAGACTTCTCGATTCCTCGACGATATCAAGAAGCTTGGTTTTGAAAGTGCGACCACAGCAGGATTAACGTTCTCACTTTCTGACATCGTTGTGCCGGACGCAAAAGAAGTCCTCATCGACGAAGCGTCAGTTGAAGTTGAAAAAGCTCGTGGTAACTACGAGATGGGCTTTATTACTGAGAACGAACGCTATAACCAGGTTATTGACATCTGGACCCGAACGAACAACAAGGTGTCGGAAGTACTTTTCGACACTTTGAAAAACGATCGCGACGGATTCAACGCTATCTACATGATGGCGGACTCCGGTGCTCGTGGTTCTAAAGAGCAGATTCGACAGCTCGGCGGTATGCGTGGTCTGATGGCCAAGCCTCAGAAGAGTCTGGTTGGTTCTGCAGGAGAGATTATTGAGAATCCGATTATCTCTAACTTTAAAGAAGGATTGTCGGTACTTGAGTACTTTATCTCTACTCACGGTGCACGTAAGGGACTTGCAGATACAGCCCTCAAGACGGCTGATGCGGGTTACCTCACGAGGCGTCTCGTAGACGTTGCTCAAGATGTTACCGTCCAGCATCACGATTGTGGGACGCTTCGTGGTATTCGAATTTCTGCGTTGAAAGATAACGAGGAAGTGGTTGAACCACTGGCGGACCGAATTCTTGGTCGGGTTTCGGTTCACGATGTAACTGATCCGCTCACTGGCGATTTAATCGTCGAAGCGAATCAGATGATTGATGAAGAGAAGGCACGGCAGATTTCGGAGACGTCAATCGAGCTTGTCGAAATTCGATCAGTGCTGACATGTGAAGCTCGTCGTGGCGTATGCTCCCTGTGTTACGGTCGAAATCTTGGACGTGGCAATCTTGTTGAAGATGGGGAAGCGGTGGGAGTTATCGCAGCTCAGTCAATCGGTGAGCCTGGAACGCAGCTTACGCTGCGTACCTTCCACATCGGTGGTACTGCCTCGCGTATTTCTGCTGAAAGTACGATTCAGACCAAGTTCGCAGGTAAAATCACTTTCAAGAACCTTCGCACAGTGTCGTTCTCAGACGGAGATGACACGCGAGAAGTAGTACTTTCGCGACAGGGTGAAATCGCAGTTCTCGATCCGGAAGATAAGAGCCGTGAGCTGATGTCGTATGTCATCCCTTATGGTGCCGAGGTTCTGGTAAAGAACAGATCCAAAGTCGCCAAAAGCGATGTACTGGCAAGCTGGGATCCGTACAACAGTGTTATTCTTTCCGAAATGGCAGGTGTCATTCGATTCCAGGATATCATTGAGGGAACCACTTATCGAGAAGAATCTGATGAGCAGACTGGTCACAAGGAAAAGGTGATCATTGACAGTAAGGAACGTAATCTGACTCCGGCCATCCTTGTCGAAAGTGAAGGTAAAGTCAGAGAGTATCCGCTGCCAATTCGTGCTCGTATTCAGGTCGACGAAGCTGATGCTGTTTCGGCTGGAGAGATCCTTGTCAAGATTCCGAGACAGACTGCGAAGACTCGCGATATTACCGGTGGTCTTCCACGTGTAACGGAGTTGTTCGAAGCTAGAACACCAAGTGATCCGGCAGTCGTTTCGGAGATTGACGGTGTAGTTTCGTTCGGTGGTCGTAAACGTGGTGCTCAAGAAGTTATCGTCACGAGTCGTGATGATTCCGAATCGAGAACATACCTTGTCCCATTGACGAAGCACTTGCTCGTCCACGAGAATGATTTCGTTCGAGCCGGAGAGCAGTTGTCCGACGGCCAGGTATCACCTCAGGACATCTTGAGTATTCTTGGTCCGAAGGCGGTTCAGGAGTATCTCGTAAACGAGGTTCAGGAAGTCTACCGACTGCAGGGTGTAACCATCAATGACAAGCACATTGAAACGATTGTTCGCCAGATGATGCAGAAGGTTCGCCTCGCTGACCCGGGCGACACGAACCTGTTGGAAGGTGATTACATCGATCGCTTCCTGCTTGAGGAAATCAACGATGACTTGCATGACAAGTTTGTCGTGACTGATCCGGGTGAAACCGGTTTGGGAATCGGCGCCATTGTTGATAGACGTCGTCTTCGTGAAGTAAACTCCGAGATGAAACGAGGAGACAAGAAGCAGGCACAGGTAAGGGAAACACAACCTGCTGTTGCCGAGCCAATCTTGCTCGGTATCACACAGGCAGCGCTATCCACTGACTCCTTCGTGTCGGCAGCGTCATTCCAGGAAACCACAAAGGTTTTGACGGATGCATCGATCCATGCCAAGACGGACCACTTGTTCGGACTGAAAGAAAACGTCATCGTTGGACATCTTATTCCGGCCGGTACCGGACTGCGAAGGTTCAAGGATATCGTTGTCGGCTCGAAAACAGAGTTGGCTGAGCTTCAGGCAGCGATGGGAACAGGTAACGGAGAAACAGCGACGACCAAGAAGGAAGTGGGAGTCGAAGTTTAGCCTGACGCCATCCGGAGAGTTCTGGCAACGCCGGAGCTACTCTATAATATTAATGCAAAGCGCAACGGCCAGCAGGTATCCTGCTGGCCGTTGCTCGTATAGATCTTTCGTCCAATCTCGCTCAACCAGACCGCCACGACGAGCGATTCTATTCTGATTCAAGCACGGGGTGCGGTCACTTATTTAAAGAGGTACTTGATGCCCAGCTGAGCCTGCCATCGGGAGAACAGCTCTGGCGAATCAATGAACGTCTCCGTCACACCACTGAAATTGACGATCGGCTCTCCATCGCCATCGAAACCAACAACCGACAACGGTGAAGTAGCAGACGGGCTCGCTACCTGACGTACGCCCCAGTCCGAGTTTATCAGGTTGCCCACGTTTAGTATGTCCAGAGATATCTGGAGCGCGTGATCCTGTCCGCCAGCCTTAACATTGATGTCCTGCATGATTCGCAGGTCTATATTAGTAAACCACGGATTAACGCCTCCGAACCTTTCTGCAATCTCACCGCGGTGCTCACTCAAGTACGGATCCTGTTCGATGAAAGCATCAAAAGCAGCCCACTGCGCAGCGGCATTACTTTCAAACACAATCTCATCGGCTGATTGAGGAATGTAGATCAGGTCGTTCCCGGCAAAGCCGTCCCCGTTAACATCTCCAGAATACGTGAACGAGTAACGGTTACCACCAGAGCCAAGAAATGTGTTTCCTTTGGCAACCTCCAGAAATACGCCTACGCGAGTGGAAGTTCTTTCAGACCACGTGTGCTGGTATGTACCACTACCAATAAATCGATGCCGGTTTCCAAACTCAGAGTAACTCAAGTTAGGCTGGTTTGGATTTCCCTGAACAGGGCTCTCTGAGAACAGGACGCTGGCAATTTCTGTCGATTTGAAGAGGTTCTTGGCTTCAAGAAACGTATACGCTCCAGATGCGCTAATGCCCTGTTCGAAAACCTTTCTCAACTGAGCAGTGACCGTCACGTTGTAACCTTCATTGGAGTTGTCTATGACATAGACTCCATCACCACTGCCCGGATCATTCAATTCATTCGCACCAAAGCCCCCATAGTATGGGCGTCCGTCATTAAGTGTGCTGGTGGCAGCCACAAGGTCCGCATTTCGAACATAAATTGAATTAATGTCCTTGCTGTAGACTCCCTCAAGAGTACCGAGAAGCCCCCATGGTAGCTGATGGTCCACGGCAAGGTCGACAGTGAATACCTGCGGCCACTTGAAATCAGGATCCATGGCATTTAAATCGAATGACGTCTGTAGTACGGAGTCATTCTCTCGACCACCGGATTGATTCGTCGGATCTACCGCCTCACCTTCGCGGGTGACGATTATTTTCGATTCGTCAGGGTCGAATGGATTGTACAGATTCGGATTCTGGCCCGGGTTTGAGATTACATTGCCGATCCAAACGAATGGAATGCGACCCGTAAAAATACCGAGGCCTCCACGAAGCTGCGTAGAGCGGTCGCCCGTTACGTCGTAATTGAAACCAACGCGTGGCGAGAACAGAGGTGACGCCCCAGCCCACTCAGCCTGATCGATTGTTTCAGGATTGCCGTTCTCATCTAGCAGAGTCAGACTAGTCGAGTAAGGATTCGCCACCGGGTCGGTAAAATACATCGGGAGGTCTACCCGTAATCCAAACAGCAGGTTTAGTTTGGCATTGACCAGAAACTCATCCTGCGCGTAGATAGAGAACTGACCGACGTCCACTTTTTCACCTTTGAATGGACCTGAAGCAACCATCCCATTCAAATCAAGAAAGTTCGGGCTGTTCGGATCAGTGGCGTCGAAAAAATCGTCGAGGTCGAAGAACGTCGTTGACGCAAATGGAAGGCCAAATAATCCGTGCCTGAAGATGTTGAATGAGTTAAAGAATGAGAAGTATTCAAAGTTAGCCCCGACCGTGACTACATGGTTATCCAGGAAGTAGCTAAAGTTATTCGTCACCTGCAAAACATCCTGGTCGAGAATGTTGTGAATGGAGAATGGCTCGTGTCCGACCGTTGTGTACGTCACCCCATTCTCACCGATCTCCAGCGTTGGGAAGTCGACCGAGAAGGGTTCCCTGTGATCTCGAAACCGATTGAAGCTCGTGAAAAATCGGTTCGCGAAATTGTCGGAGCGACTGTTCAGTTCGAAAGCAACCGAGTGAAGATTATTTGTTATTCGATATCCGGAATTCTGAAACGGGAGGCTAGCTTCGTTAGGACCGCGTCCAGTTCCACTAAAGCTAAGAACAAACGGGTGTGGGCCCTGATCACGCGAGGCGTCCAGGTAGTTGTAGCGAAGCGACAAGTTGTTATTCTGATTGACGTTCCAGTCTAATTTTACCAGGAGTTTTTCATTGTCGGTATCGTACGAGTAGCCTTCATAGGCTCCCGGATCGTAGCCATAGACCGTCATCATTCTGGAGCGTATCTGGTCCATGGTTGCGGCGGAAACACGGGACTCACCGGCAGTTACTGATCCATCTCGGTCAGCCAGAAAGTTAGTACCCGGATCATCTCGTCTTTCGACTTCGCCGTTCGCGAAAAAGAACAGCTTGTTTTCGATGATGGGACCACTCACCGTCGCACCGATTTGACGGAATGAGAGATCAGGATTTTCAAAGACCTTTGTACCGCTGATCGTATTACCGACGAGACTTTCGTTGCGTGTAAAGAAGTATGCTGACCCCGCATAGTTATTCGTACCGCTCTTTGTTACCTGGTTGATGCCAGCTCCCGTAAAACCACCTTCACGCACGTCGAAAGGAGCAACAGACACCTGGACCTGTTCGATGGCATCGTAAGGAACAGGTTGTGCATTGGATTGACCACCGGGTTCAGGCGCGTCGAGGCCATAGGGGTTATTGTAATATGAACCATCAAGTGAGATGTTATTGTAGAGCCAGTTTCGCCCACCAAAACTCAGGTTTCCGTCACTGCGGGGGTCCAACCGGGTGAGGTCACGCGTACTGCGTTTGACCGAAGGAAGCTGTTCAATCTGTTCGGGGCTAATTGTAGTAGCCGCTCCCGTCCGATCGGCGTTCAGAACCTCATCCTGTTCAGCCGTCACTTGAACGTCGTCAAGGAGTACGGCTTGCTCGGCGAGTGTAAAATCGAGTCGGAGATTCTGGCCCAGGCTCAGCTGAACGTTGTTCTCCGTTAACTCATCAAACCCGATGAAGGAAACTGTGACGGAGTAGGGACCTCCCACCCGCATGTTAGGGATACTGTAAGAGCCGCTCGAACGTGTTGCGGTTCCGTAAACGGTGCCGCTTGGTTGATGAATAGCGACCACATTGGCCCCGGGCAGAGGCTCGCCGCTAAGATCTGTTACTATACCACTGAGCGCGGACGTAGTGACACCTTGTGCAAAAGCGGACTGGGAAAACAGGACGATCGCAAAAAAAGAGAAAAAAACCGGGAGGATAAACGGCTTTTGAATGACGTATTTCATGACGGCTCCAGAGCTATGAGTGAGAAACCTGCCCCGCAATTCCGTCCCCAAGGGAACGGCCTGACCACACACCATATGCGGAATGTAAATGACCAACTCGGTCAACTGCAAATGATTATACCGGCATATTGCGAAAACAGCCCGGTAGGCCTGTGACAAATTCGCGACATATCAGCGGTAAATCGACACAGATCAGGCAGAAGATTGGGTCAACCTTGGTCGTCCAATTCTCGTTGAGAGCTAATAAAAATGGTAGTAAGCAATGAACAACATATCAATTACAAGCTTGGCACTTTGCACTGCGATCCTCGTCATCTCAACCGGATGTGCTACCAGTGCCCCAAGATCGAATTCGTCTACCGCAGTTGTGGTCCAATATCAGAAATCACCGAGCCTGGTAGTCATTAAGAAGAGACCGCCCGCCAGACGAGCGGAAGTGAGGCCATTCAGGCCGACACGGCGACATGTTTGGGTTGACGGCTACTGGCGTTGGAACGGATCCCGTTATACGTGGGCGCAAGGCAGGTGGACGGTTCCACCTCGCGGCAGGACTGTATGGGTACGCGGTTTCTGGCAGCAGCAAAATGGCGGTTGGGTGTTTATCGCCGGGCGTTGGCGTTAGGCAAAGCTGTGCCTCCGGGAAAGCAGAATTGGGAGTAGCCGAACTAAAGGCTCCAGTCTAAGAGGTAGATTGGAGCCTTTACTTTTTATACTCGAAGTCCCTAAGCTTGTCGATGCAGAACCGCCGTCGAAACTTGGAGATGCTCTAGCCATGATTGCAAATAACTGTATTCGCCAATTGCTATTCTTAATGTTCTTGATAGTCGCGATTGTCCACACAGGCTCACCGCTTAAGGCGGCGGCGGAAGATATCGAGGTCTCCGTCGCGATGCTGGTCATTAATCGAGACACGGGCGGAGCTCCTTATGCGTACATCGATATTTCGTGGGAGAATAGCTGGTATAGCGATCGCAACAATGATGCAGCCTGGGTTTTTCTGAAGAAGTTACGCCAGACATCCTATTCGCACGCGCGTGTGGCGCATGTAGAGGTGGTCAACGATTCAGGGGTGAATCTCAAAGCGATGTTGGCAGCCGATAGCACGGGTTTCTGGATTGAACCAGCATCAGCACACAGTGGTAGAATTGCTGCCAGAGTTCGGGTAACGTTCACGTCGGGAGACCATGGGGTAGCGAACGGATCAACCGTTTCAGCATTCGCCATTGAGATGGTTCGGATACCCTCGGGCGCATTTTACGCCGGCGATCCTTCTGACAACGGGAATCTCTTTGGTGCATTCTATCAGGTTGGAAAGGACGATAGCAGGAGGGACTATTACGAATTGACTGATGAATCCCCGATAGAAATCGGTCCCGGCGAAGGCAGCTTCTACTACGGCGAGGGCTCATATCTCGGTGATAGGCAAGGTCCACTGCCTCAAGAGTTTCCCAAAGGGGTAAGGTCGTTCTACATCATGAAGTACGAGATGACGCAGGGACAGTATGCCTCGATGCTTAATACAATATCCGATGACGCAACATTCACAAGAGTCAATTTCGGCGGGAGGTCGTACTACAATGAAAGGGGGACTATCAGTCTTGTTGATGGTCGATACGTTGCGTCGTCGCCAAACCGGCCAATGAATTTTGCCACCTGGGACGATCAGCTTGCGTTCGCTGACTGGGCTGCTCTCCGGCCGATGACAGAATTGGAATTTGAGAAAGCGGCTCGAGGTCCTGCTAGACCTGGCGCGGGAGATTTCCCCTGGGGAACATCCGACCGCTCCCAGCTCGCCCGAATGGTAGACGTCAACGACGAACTGGTTACATCTGGACACGATAGTGAAGCCGGCCTGACCAACAAGACGCTGGCGGTGTTCGGAGCATCCTATTACCGCGTGATGGATCTTGCTGGAAGCGTTTGGGAGCGAACAATAACGGTTGGTTCGCCAGATGGACGACGATTTAAAGGCACTCACGGCGACGGAGAGCTGGATGACGGGGGCTCCACAAACGAAGACTGGCCTCGACTGAGCGACGGCGCAGGAGGCCACGGCTACCGCGGAGGAGGCTTTTACGGTCATCAATTTGCCGCCCATGAGTTCAATCCGTACAGTCCCGTCGGTTATCGACGATTTGGCGCCTGGTCGGGTGGCTCGCCCCATCGGGCGTACGGATTCAGGGCGGTTCGAACGGCTCCGGAGCGTTGAGGCCGCTATTGCAATAATCCCTGAATCGTGCAACTTGAGGCATAAAGTCACGTAACGGAACAACAACGATACTCGAACCCCCTAACATGGGAAACACTATGAATCGTTTTACGCGCACATTCGGTCTTTTTCTGATAACATCGATGCTGGTTCTCAGTGCCGGTGCTGCAGACAAGACGGCCTATCGTCATGTCAGTTCTGACATTGACATCAAGGACACGATCAAGAAAACATTTAAAGTCAGCCCGGGCGGAACGCTAACGCTGGATCTGGATCGTGGAAATATCGAAATCCGAACAGGGGCCAGCGACGAAGTTAAAATCGAAGTTGTTCGAATCGTCGGCGTCGAATCGCGTGAGCAGGCAAAAGAACTTTTGGAAGCACACCAGCTGGAATTTGAGGAAGATGGAGAAGACGTCTCATTGCAGTCCCGATTTGACGAAGATGCGTGGAACTGGAAACGCTGGCGAGATAAAGACCGATTCCGCATGAGCGTAACGGTGCTAATTCCTCACGAGTATGATGTTGAAGTTAACTCAGGCGCCGGGAATATCAAGATCGAAAGCCTCGAAGGCTTGGTGGATGTGCGCACTGGTGCTGGCAACGTGGATATAGGTCACATTCGGGGCTCCGTTGACGTAAGTACCGGCTCCGGTAACATCTCATTGAGCAGTGTTGAAGGCGGCGTCGACATACGCGCTGGTGCCGGGAATATTTCAATCGGCGACGTGCGCGGTGAGGTGGATGCCCACACCGGTGCTGGCAACATTTCCGCTCGGATAACGCGCCAGCCTGGAAATGACTCGAACTTGATGACAGGTGCCGGAAACGTGACTGCTTATCTCGCAAATGACATTAGCGTCAACGTAGACGCTGTCGCCAAAGTGGGCTCATGCTCGACAGACTTTCCACTCAAGGTAAAGGGAAAGTGGATGTCGAAGTCTTTCGCAGGAGATATCAATGGCGGCGGTCCTGACCTCGTCCTCCGCAGTGGCGTCGGTAACGTCACCCTGAAGCAGCTGTAAGCTCAGGCTCTAAAAAGCTTAGCACAAAGGCCACGGTTCACCGCCGTGGCCTTTTTTTGTTAAAACCCTGTGATGCCGCTGTAACTTTAAGGATCTTTACGTTACTTAACACTGTTAAGCACGCTATGGGAGCTGAGAACGCAATAAATAACGTCAATCTGCGTACGCAGATTTTGGACGCCGCGAGGCATCTGATGGTCACAGACGGCTATGACAACGTATCTATGCGGAAAATTGCCAACTCAATCGGCTACTCTGCGACGAGTATTTATCTGCACTTCAAGAGCAAGGATGATCTCTTCCACACGCTGATCGATGAGGGAATGGATCGTCTTCACGAGGTACTGGTCAGCGCGCGAACAACACTGTCGCCCCGGACGGCGATCGAAGAACTGGAATCGATTTGTAAGTCATTTATCGACTTCGGACTAGCCAACAGCGAATACTACGAGGTCATGTTCGTTCTTCATCCCGATACGGGAAAACGCTACCCCGCTGAAAAGTATAGAAAGGCCCGACGCAATATTGAGGTAATCGAAACGACAATCAAGCGAGGCCTCGAAGAGGGCGCTTTATTTGTCAGAGATACGTATCTCGCTGCCAATACAATCTGGGCGATGCTTCACGGAGTAGTCACTCTGCTCATTGCCAGGAGAGTGGATAAGAATATATCTTCAGCTCAGCTTTCTTCCTCCGTCATCGGGAATATCTTGAATGGTCTGCAGGTAAAGAAAGAGCCGCGGTCGTCGCAATCACAGATCTCATTATGAATAACAAGGTCTACATAGCGCCCCCCGATACCGGCCGCGCCATCCTTGGTAAGACGCTGCCTGATCTTCTATGGGAGGCTGATGACAGGTATGACAATCCGACGTTTTTGAACGACAGGCATGGCACTGACTGGGTGTCACTCTCCATCAAGCAGTTTAAAGCTAAGGCTTCTCAGTTCGCTGCAGGTATGGTAGATCTGGGAATCGATCAGGGAGATCGCGTCGCTATTTACATGGAGAGCAATACCAGCTTTTGTATTGCGGATATGGGTTGCCTGATAGCCGGGGTCATTGACGTTCCCGTTTATCTCACCCATACAAATGAAGCAATCAAGTACGTCCTGGAACACGCCGATGTGAAGGCTGTGATAGTATCCGACGGTGACAAGTTAAAGAAGCTCACTCCCATACTAACGAGTCTAAAACACCTGACTGATGTCATTGTCTTTGCATCCGACTTCGATACTGAATCGCAATCCGGATCCGTGCGTGTTCACTCTGCGGATTACGTTCTGGGAAAGGGTAAGGCAGCAATTGAGTCTACCCCTGATCTCGTAGAGTCTCTGAAAAACAGAATTTCGCCCAACGACATTGCGACGGTTATCTATACCAGCGGGACGACGGGGCATCCGAAGGGAGTCGTGCTGACGCACGAGAACATTTCATACGATGGGTTGACGTCATTCTCAGGCATCGGCGACTATACCGGTCAACCAGACGGCGAGGTTGCCCTCTCATTCTTACCCATGACGCACGTCTTCGCGCGAACGCTGCACTACGGATACGTCTATTACGGTACCAGCGTCTACTTTATCAGCACAGACGAGATTGGTGATCGGTTGAAGGACGTACGTCCGACCGTATTTGCCACTGTGCCACGCGTACTCGAAAAGGTGTATGCCAAAATTCTTCAGCGTGGTGTTGAACTGACTGGAATTAAAAAGAAGATATTTTCCTTCGCTCTTTTCGCGGCTCGAGAGTTCGAGTTGGGTACGGAGCCATCTGCAATACTCAAGCTGAAGTTGAAAATTGCCGACAAGCTTGTGTTTTCCAAGTGGCGTGAAGCGGTGGGAGGCAGGATTGAATGGATCATTTGCGGTGGCGCCGCACTGAATGCAGAAATTGCTAACGTATTTGCTGCTGCTGGAATAAAGATTCTGCAAGGCTATGGGCTGACAGAAACGAGTCCTGTCATCACGTTCAATCGTCCGGATCGGAATCGTGCAGGAACGGTCGGCGAACCGATTCCGGGGCTCGAAGTGGCGATTGCTGAAGACGGGGAAATAATTACGCGCGGGCCTCACATCATGCGCGAGTATTACAAGAATGCCGACAAAACGGCGGAGGTTATCGACAGCGAAGGCTGGTTTCACACTGGTGACATTGGCGAGTTTACGGACGAGGGTTTTCTGAAAATAACGGACCGAAAAAAGGATCTCTTCAAACTGAGTACCGGGAAGTATGTGATGCCACAACCGCTCGAGAACAGGTTGTCCACCCACCCGATGATAGAACAGGCTGTTGTTTTCGGACCGTCGTATAAATATTGCGTGGCACTCATATTCCCGGACATTAACCTGGTACGGTCATTTGCGATCCAGGAAGGATTGCCGGCAGGGCTGTCAGACGAAGAGTTGCTGAGGCATGCGACTGTAGTCCAGAAGATTCAGTCGCTGATTGATAAGGCTAACAAGGGCATGGATCATTGGTCCACGATAAAGAAATTCCGTATAGTCGCGTTTAATCTTACACCTGAATCGGGACTTCTAACGCCGAGTCTCAAGGTCAAACGCAGCAAAGTTCAAGAACGATTTAAGGACGTCCTCACATCGATGTTTGACGAAGACGATCCCACTACAAACTCGGATACCACACATTAGTTATGGAAGCTACTTCCCTCAAAGTCGAGACATCTGGCCCCGCGACGACGACGCGACCATTCCGTACCGCTGCGGTTTTGGGAGCAGGTACCATGGGCTCTCAGATTGCGGCGCATCTGGCAAACGCCGGACTGACTGTTTACCTACTCGACATAGCACCCGAAGACACACCCGACAAAGACGCGATTGTCGACAAACTATTTGGTAGAGCGAAAAAGTTAAAACCAAATCCTTTTTTTACTGCCGATACGAGTGACCGTATTGTCACCGGAAATTTCGACGACGATTTTCACTACCTGTCGACTGTCGACTGGGTGATAGAGGTTGTAGTCGAACGTATGGACATCAAGAAGAAAGTACTAAAGCGTATCGATGAGACTATAGGACCAGATACGGTTGTTTCGAGCAACACAAGCGGCTTGCCGATTGAGCAAATATCGGCTGACTGCAGCGCAGATTTCAAGCGAAGGTTCCTCGGGACTCACTTCTTCAATCCACCACGATACCTCAAACTTTTTGAAGTCATTCCTACGTCTGACACAGATCCTGATGTGTTGGATCGTGTCTTAAACTTCGCGCGCATCCATCTCGGCAAGGGCACGGTAATCGCAAAAGACAGGCCATACTTTATTGGTAACCGAATCGGTATTTACGGCATGCTTGCTGCCATCCGGAAGTTTACATCTGGTGAATATTCGATCGAAGAGGTGGACAGCCTTACCGGACCTTTAACGGGTCGCCCAAAGTCAGCTACGTTTAGAACGGCTGACGTCGTAGGACTTGACGTCATGCATCACGTTATTTCCAATCTGCACGAAGCAGTACCGGAAGATGAGAGTCGAGATGCGTTCGAGGTCCCTACCATTCTTGGTCGCCTGGTGGAGGAAAACAGGCTGGGAGCAAAATCTCGTGCTGGATTTTATTCGAAAGTCGGAAAGGAGATTCGGTCGATAAACCCGGAGACCTTCGAGTACGATGCCGGTGCACCCGAGGACCTTGCCACGCTTGGCGACATCAAGAGGTTGGGTGGCCTGGATGAACGGTTGCGAGGACTTTGGGAGGACCAGACCCGCGCGGGTAGTTTCTTCCGAGATACAACGATCGATTTCCTCGGGTATGCTTCCCGACGAATACCGGAAGTGTCTGACTTGCCGGCGGACGTCGATCGAGCCATCAAGTGGGGCTTTGGATGGGAAAAGGGTCCGTTTGAAATCTGGGATGCTATCGGTTTCGAAAAAATGATCGAAGCGATGCGCGATCGAGGTTACGCCATCCCGGCCTGGGTTGAATCGATGGAGTCGTCCGGAAATCGTGCGTTCTATCGAAAGGGAGCCCACGGTCCACAGGTATACAATCCGGGCACCGAAGGATATGTGGCGGACGAGACCTTTGCCGATGAGATCAGTCTCGCGGCCATAAAAACCAACGATGCCAGGACGATCTGGTCGAACGGGGAAGCTGCACTGCTCGATCTTGGAGACGATGTCGCCATTCTGGAGTTTAGATCGAAGGCAAACTCGCTAGGTCAAGAAGTTCTGGCAGCGATTGATCATGCAATAGATTTTGTTGAACAGCACGATAGTCTTCGAGGTCTTGTCATTGGCAACGAGGGCACAAACTTTTCTGTCGGCGCTAATCTTGGTGAAGCCGCGATGGCCGTGGCGATGGGTCAGTTCGAAATGATCGAGGAATACCTGGGGCAGTTTCAGAAAACTATACAACGTATTCGATATGCCGAAAGGCCCGTCGTTGTAGCCGTGCACCAACGCGTTCTCGGGGGTGGGTGCGAGATGTTAATGGCCTGTCCGAATCCCGTTGCTGCCGCAGAATCTTATGCAGGACTTGTAGAGCTCGGCGTCGGGCTGATTCCAGCTGGAACGGGTTCAATGCGCCTGGCTGCTCTTGCGGATTCGAGTGCTGCCAACGGGCATGACAGCGAAATCCAGTCCTTTCTAATGAAGTATTTCGAGCAAGTGGCGATGGCTCGTGTTGCCACCAGTGCAGAAGAAGCACGAGAGATGGGATATCTGCCGCAGGGCGGTATTGTTGTGATGAATGAGGCGCGCCGTTTCCATGTCGCCAAAGAGCGTGTACAATTTTTATCGAGCCAGGGTTATCTGCCACCGCCGGTCCACACTGCCATTCGTGTTCTTGGTAGGCCAGCCGCCGCGGCGATGGTTGTCGGAGCAACTCAATTTATGTGGGGCAAATTTATTAGCGAGTACGACTTGAAACTTGCGGGCAAACTCGCCCATGTTCTGACTGGAGGAGATTTAACTGGACCGGCCGAAGTCCACGAAGATTATTTACTGGAACTGGAACGGGAAGCTTTCTTGAGCCTGCTGGGAGAAGAGAAAACAATGGAACGTGTACAACACATTCTTACCACCAATAAGCCGTTGAGGAACTAGACTGATGGAAGCTAAAAACGCGGCATACATTGTAAGTACGATTCGAACTCCTGTCGGCAAGGCAAACAAGGGGACGTTGCGCAACTACCGACCAGAGGCACTGGGCGCCGTCGCCGTCCGTGGGGCTCTCGATAAGGTTGCAAATTTTCCCGAAGAACTTATCGACGACGTTATGATTGGCTGTGCCATGCCGGAGGGGCCGCAGGGACTGAACATGGGTCGGATCATTGCGCAGAAAGCAGGTCTTCCGGAAGCGGTACCCGGCGCGACAATTAATCGGTTTTGTTCTTCGGGCTTGCAGACAATCGTCATGGCTTCACAAGCCATCCACGCGGGACACGCCAATGCTATCGTTGCTGGCGGCGCGGAATCGATGAGTCTCGTTCCGATGAGCGGGTTTTATTTTTCGCCCGACCCGGATCTGGCTGCCAATTACCCTGAAGTGTATATCAACATGGGTAACACCGCCGAGAACGTTGCAGAGAAATTTAACGTCTCGCGCGATGACCAGGATGCATTCGCACTTGCTTCCCACGAAAAGGCAATCAATGCTATCAAGTCAGGTCGATTCAGCGATGAAACTGTGGATGTCGAGGTTCGTGATGTTTCATATGTCGAGGGAAAAACTGTCGAAGCCACTACTACGTTTTCCGTGGACGAGGGACCTCGCGGCGGCTCTACTCCGGAGATGCTGGCCAAATTGCGACCGGTATTCCGGCAGGGCGGCACGGTGACCGCTGCCAATTCATCACAGATGTCGGATGGGGCTGCTGCGGCATTGGTAGTTTCCGAGAGGGTGCTGTCTGATTTATCGTTAACTCCCATGGCTCGGATTGCCGGATTTGCAGTGGCAGGTGTTGCTCCTGAGATAATGGGAGTCGGTCCGATTCCCGCTGTACAGAAAGTGCTGAAACAAACGGGACTCTCGCTCAGCGACATTTCACTGATCGAGTTGAACGAAGCGTTCGCGTCGCAGTCTCTTGCGGTGATCAGGGAATTGGGAATCGATCCAGATATCGTGAATGTCAATGGAGGAGCGATTGCTCTTGGCCACCCGCTAGGATGTACTGGTGCCAAACTGACTGCTACTCTGGTGCACGAAATGATTCGGAGAAATGTGCGATACGGAATATGCACCATGTGCATTGGCGGTGGAATGGGTGCAGCTGCGATTATCGAAAACTTGAAACTCTAACACGTCCAGAAAATCAGAACAATGGAACTTCCTTTCTATAATTTTCTTGGTGGCACTCCGTTATGGATGCTAATTACAGGCGGCCTTGGCCTCGTTTTTATTCTTGGCTACACAGGCGCCCGCTTTATCGTCTGGACGGTGATTGGATTTGCCGTGATGTACGCTCTCGCTGCTCCCATGGGATTATGGATCGCCTGTGCAATTACCTCAGCGGTTATGATCGTTCCTCCCATTCGGCGTCTGCTGAGTGCTGGCGTTATGAAAACCCTCGGGGCACTCAACTTCTTGCCAGCGATCTCGGCGACGGAAAAAGAAGCGATTGATGCCGGGACGGTATGGGTTGAAGGCGAACTTTTTTCTGGCAAGCCGGACTTCAAGCGCATCCTTGGAGAAGACTATCCGGGTTTGACGGCCGAAGAGCAGGCATTCATCGATGGTCCTGTACAGCACGTCTGCGAGATGACGGATGACTGGGAAGTATTCCAGCATAGAGATCTCCCCGAGAAGGTCTGGCAGTACCTGAAAGACAACAAGTTTATGGGAATGATTATTCCCAAAGAATACGGTGGGTTGGGTTTCAGTGCTTCAGCCAACAGTGCTGTGGTTGCAAAGCTCGCTTCATCTTCCACTGTGCTTGGAATCTCCGTCATGGTTCCTAACTCGCTTGGGCCTGCGGAACTGCTGATACACTATGGAACCGAAAAGCAAAAAAATCACTATCTCCCGAGACTCGCGGATGGTACTGACCTTCCGGCATTTGCGTTGACCGAGCCAACCGCCGGATCTGACGCTGGTGGTTTGGTATCCGATGGTGTTGTTTTCAAGGGAGAGGACGGGAAGCTATACATCCGACTTAACTGGCGAAAACGATACATAACGCTGGCTGCTATTTCGACGGTGCTTGGTCTGGCTTTCAAGCTGAAGGATCCGGAAAACTTGTTGGGCAAGGGCGAGAATCCGGGCATTACATGTGCACTGGTACCCACAGAGACGGAAGGTGTCGTCCTGGGTATGAGGCACGATCCGATGGGCGTACCCTTTTACAACTGCCCGACGGAAGGACATGACGTTGTTCTCCCGTTGGAGGAAGCAATCATTGGTGGTGTAGAAGGTGCCGGCAGGGGATGGAGAATGCTTATGGAGTCCCTTGCAGCGGGACGCGGGATTTCCTTGCCAGCCACCGGTTCCGGAAGTGTCAAGGCAGTCGGGAGAATCGCGAGCAGCCACGCCCGCGTGCGCAAGCAGTTCGGGCTGTCAATCGGAAAGTTCGAGGGAATCGAAGAGCCTCTGGCACGAATCGGTGGCTTTGCTTATCTCCTCGAGGCGGCTCGAAGGTACACGAACGGCGGACTTGATAAAGGTGCCAAGCCAGCTGTGGTAACTGCAATAGCCAAGTACAATTTCACTGAGCTTGCTCGGACGGCCATCAATGACGGGATGGATATCCTCGGTGGGAATGCCATTTCCAGAGGACCGAGAAATTTGCTTGCTCACGCCTACGTAAATATTCCCGTCAGCATCACGGTAGAAGGTGCCAATATTTTGACGCGCACGCTGATGATCTTCGGTCAGGGTGCAATCCGAAGCCACCCTTATACACTCAAAGAAATCCTGGCACTCGAAACCGGTGACGTCAAAGCATTCGATGCCAATTTCTGGAAGCACATCGGCCACGTTGTTAGAAATATGTTCAGGGCAATAGGCTTGACGCTCACCCGGGGGCGTTTGGCGATCGTTCCCGTCGGCGGACTGTCGGGGAAATATCTCAGGAAGATTGCCTGGGCGTCAGCATCCTTTGCATTTATGGCTGACCTGGCTATGGGTACACTCGGTGGTGACCTGAAGCGTAAGGAAAAACTAACAGGTCGATTTGCGGACATCTTTTCGTGGATGTATTTGGGTTCCACTGCCATCAAACGATTCGAAGAGGAGGGAAGACGTAAGGAAGATGAACCTTTTCTCATCTGGTCGATGGAGTATGCCCTTCAGCAAATGCAGGAAGCTTTCGACGGTCTGTATAAAAACATGCGAGTACCGTTAATGACCTGGCTGTTCCGGGGGCCGATAGCGGCATGGTCACGATTTAACACGCTATCTCATGGTCCGAGTGATACAACCGGACATACAATCGCGGCTGCCATTCAGGAGCCTGGAGAGCAACGTGATAGAATGTTCTCAGGAATTTTCGTCGGGTCGGATGAAACCACAGGACTTGCCCGTTTGGAAAGGGCATTCCGATTGACAGCAAATGCAGATCCTCTGGAAAGAAAGGTGAAGTCGGCGATCAAGGCGGGCACCTTGCCGCGTCAGCCTGTAGAGACGCTTGTCGAGAAGGCAGTCGAAATTGGAGTTCTATCACGGGCTGAGGCTGATCAACTTGCGGAAGCTTCGGCTGCTGCTGCTGATGCTATCGAGGTAGACCATTTCTCACTCGAAGAATACAAACGGACTGCACTGAGCTGGGACATCGAATCTGCAAACGGATCCGAACATGTTAGAGATCAGCTTGCAGAGGTTTGATCCGCCACTTCCGGCTTTGGTTTCATTCGATCGTAACAGTAAGGACAGTATTCCCCGAGCCAATACTTGTCTGACTGCTGTTCAGCTGGCGTGAGCGGCTCCTGACAGCAGAAGCATTGAACGGTGCCAGTCTCCTTCAGCTGACTGTCAACGGCGACGCGATGGTCAAATACGAAACACTCACCGTCATAGTGCTCGCCGCCAATCTTTTCAAAATACTTCAGGATACCACCGTCCAGTTGGTACACTTCCTTGAAACCCATATCGAGCATTATCGGCGAAGCTTTTTCACAGCGGATGCCACCGGTACAAAACATTACGAGTGGTTTCTCCTTAAGGGAATCGTCGAGTTCAGCAGCGGCTTCACGAAAAGACCGGAAGGTGTCAAGATTGAGATCAATTGCATCCTTGAAAGTACCGAGTCGCACTTCGTAGTCGTTTCGAGTATCAAGAAGAGTCAACTCGCGACCTTCGTCGAGCCACTGTCGCAATGTCTCTGCATCGATATGGGGCCCGGTAAATTTGTGAGGCTGTATTTCATCACTACCCGCTGGAATGATTTCCTTCTTTAGCTTCACGAGCATACGATTGAAGGTGACGTAGCTACTGAAACTTTCCTTGTAGGCGAGGTCATGATATGGTTCGTAAGACGTGATCAGCTCCCATGCAAGATCAATTACATCCGGTGTTGCGCAAAGAAAGAGGTTGATACCCTCGGTGCTCAGCATCACAGTGCCCCTAACACCGAGTTTTCGGAGTTTCGATCGCAGCGGTTCACGAATGTCGGCGATAAACGATTCGTCGGTTGCGACAAATTTGTACGCGGCGATATTTTTGTAGGTGTCAGGTTTCAACAGCAGTTCCATTCAGCATTAGATATCAACAGTTTGGCAAAAAATACGTCCGGTATTTGTGAAGGAATTGATAACCCGGCATGGAGATTGCAATTTGTGCAGCGCGTCGACGGCTATAGCATGTGCGAAAGTGCGTCGATAGTTCAATAATCGTACTCATGGGAAGGTATGAGGTGAAAAATGAACTCAGGCTTATCATTAGACCTATTTTTCGGTGCGGCTAGCGATGTAGAGCGCACACAGTATCGGTTTCTGAACGAACTGAAGATCGTTCGGAATGCTTTTGGAAATAATGTCATATACCCGTATCTGGGGCACCTGATCAACCTCCATAATAACCTCCAGACCATACTCACAAATCTGGCCGAGGTTCGAGATTCTATGCCGGGAGAACTCTCCAGTATCGACCTGGATGCCCTGACCCTGGCGTATAACAAAGGACACCTTCGAGATGAGAATATCTCTAACGTTGAAGAGGTCATTTCGTGGGCATTGCCTCTGATCCAGGATGCCATCGAGGAGGGGCGCACCATATTCGAGTTTGTCGAAGACAACATGCTCCTCGAAGAAGTTGGAATTATCCCTTCGTATGTCGAAGAAGGATATGTCCTGATCCCGGATCGCGGCTCCCGGCTGTTACACATTCTTCAGTACCGATTGTCAATTTTCACGGGACGCGATGATAACTACAGGAGCCTTAAGACCACGCATCTGGATTCAGTCGATGCGGGGCAGATTGACCCTGATCCTACGTCTGTCAAGCTTTCGCTGTTGAGTTCATATAAAGATCTACCGAATCCAGCTACGTATACGTTTGTGACGGATCTGGACTTCCCATACGAGGGAACGTTGCTGCCGGTAGCAAAAAGGAAGCTGATGAGGTATTTATACGGCGGCACGGGATCAGCTTAGACGTCTCCCAACGAATTAATGATGTTCTAATTGTGAACAGTTCCTCAATTGAGGTTTTAAGACGATCTGGGGGCGTGATCCGCGAAACAAGAATGGTTATCGCGTAGTTTTAAGACAGTTAGCATAATTGGAATATTCCTCCAGGGAGGTATTTATGGCCACCGATCGTATGAATGAGAATTGGCGCCGCGTACGAGAGCAGATTGAAGCAATTTGGAGCGAGCACGATTTTGGTGATAAGGAGATGAAGAAAGCGCGGGGCAACCTTAAGAAAATGGTGGACTTAATACACGAGAAAACTGGGGAGCCGCGAAACGAAATAATGCAGAAAATCATCGCATTTATATAGGTTAAGGCGGATTTTGCAAGATCTCTGAAAGCCCGGCGCATGGTGTCGGGCTTTTTTTTGCTTTCTTTTCGCTATAAAATAGTCCTTCGGTCGACGATTATGTGGTAGCGGATACTTCGCCTCCCAAACCCATCTTTTATCCACCAGAATGTATTTATGGCTGATGTTACTGCGGACGAGTCTGTCCAATTAGGTACCCCGTCATCATCGGATGACAGAACCAAAAAGCGATCCGATGCCATCAGAGCCTTGGTCACCGAACTCACCGAGCGTGGAAACCAGGTGAAGCTTGGGGGAGGGATCGATCGGATGGAGCGCGAGCACAAGCGAGGCAAGATGACTGCCCGCGAGCGTGTTAGTGCGCTGGTCGACAGTCCTGAAGAATTCCACGAGTTGGGTTTGTTCACCGCCGACGGCATGTACGAGGATGAAGGAGGGTGCCCGGCGGGTGGTACCGTCATGGGGCTCGGCCGTGTGGAACGCCGTCTGTGTATGGTCGTGGCGAACGATGCCACAGTAAAGGCGGGCGCATGGTTTCCAATAACCGCCAAGAAGAATCTCCGGGCGCAGGAAATCGCCATGGAGAATCGACTGCCCATCATTTATCTGGTCGACTCGGCCGGTGTATTTCTGCCGATGCAGGACGAGATATTCCCGGACAAGGAGCACTTTGGTCGCATCTTCCGCAACAATGCCCAGATGTCGGCCGCAGGCATTCCGCAAATATCTGCGATCATGGGTAGCTGTGTCGCCGGGGGTGCTTACCTCCCGATCATGAGCGACGAAGCCCTGATTGTCGAAGGTACCGGTTCTGTATTTCTCGCCGGCCCGTTTCTCGTAAAAGCTGCCATCGGGGAGGATATAGATTCTGAGACGTTGGGCGGAGCCGCCACTCATTCCGAGATATCAGGCGTCACCGACTACAAGGTCCCTGACGACGAGACTGCCATCAAAAAAGTAAGGACCCTGATTTCACAACTTGGGCCTTTCCCTCGAGCCGGATTCAATCGTGTTGAACCAGTCGCTCCTGCGTATTCACTGGAAGATATCTATGGCGTGCTGCCAACGGGCGGAAGTCAACCGTACGACATGCGAGAGGTCTTGGCCAGGATAATCGACGAAGACTCCTGGACTGAATACAAAGAAGGTTACGGTCAAACTATTTTGACCGGCTACGCACGGATCGACGGCTGGTCGGTTGGTATTGTCGCGAACCAGCGAATGGTTGTCAAGAATAGCGATGGTGAGATGCAGGTTGGAGGAGTGATTTATTCCGATTCGGCAGACAAAGCCGCGCGCTTCATTATGAACTGTAATCAGAAACGCGTGCCGCTGGTTTTCCTTCAGGATGTCACCGGATTTATGGTAGGGTCACGAGCTGAACACGGTGGGATCATTAAGGACGGCGCGAAGATGGTGAATGCCGTCGCAAACTCTGTTGTGCCCAAGTTTACCGTCATTGTAGGAAACTCCTACGGAGCCGGAAACTATGCGATGTGTGGGAAGGCATACGATCCGAGGTTAATCCTGTCATGGCCCACAGCGCGGATTGCTGTTATGGGTGGGGCGCAGGCTGCGAAAACCTTACTGCAGATTCAGGTCGCTAAACTAAAGAAGCAGGGTAAAGAACTTACCCAGGGCGAGCAACGAGTGCTACTTAACGAAATCGAGGAACGATACAAGTCGCAGACCTCACCGTACTATGCCGCTTCGCGATTATGGGTCGACGAAATAATCGATCCGGTGCGGACTCGCGAGTGGTTGAGTTTAGGTATCGAGATGGCAGACCATAATCCTGAGATCAAGCCATTTAGTCCAGGAGTCATCCAGACGTAAGCGGCCGTTCTACCGTGCCTGGAGTTTACCGAGCCAACGGGACCAAATTACACATCCACTCCGCCGCTTCAGATCACGCTCAGTGCCCACAATGCCTGGCGCCGAACGTCGCGACTCTTCTCATTCTTGATCGAGTTAAGAAGTGCTTCTTCCGCACGATCGTCGCCAATAGCGCCGAGAGCCCACGCGGCCTGTTCGCGAACGTCGGGGTGTTCGTCGTTGAGAGATTTAATGAGTCCCATTACAGCTTCGCGGCTTCCAATTGCGCCCAGTGCCCAGGCGACCTGTTCGCGTACGTCAGCGTCGGCGTCGTCGAGGGCATTTACCAACCCGGAGACGCCTTCATGGCTTCCGATAGCACCCAGGGCCCAGGCAATTTGTTCGCGGACATCAGCGTCCTCATCGTCGAGGGCAGCAACAAGTCCAGCCACTCCTTCACGGCTGCCTGTGGCACCGAGCGCCCAGGCCACTTGCTCGCGAACATCAGCGTCCTCATCGTCGAGGGCGTGAACGAGACCTGCCACGTCTTCATGGCTTCCGATAGCGCCTAGTGCCCAGGCCGCTTGCTCACGGACATCAGCGTCCTCATCGTCGAGGGCAGCAACAAGTCCAGCCACCCCTTCACGGCTCCCGATGGCACCGAGCGCCCACGCGGCTTGCTCCCGAACGTCAGCGGAATTGTCGGAGAAGACGCGACTAAGAGCACCTGCTGCTGCATGGTCGCCGATAGCTCCGAGAGCCCAGGCTGCTTGTTCGCGTACATCGGCGCTTTCATCACTCAGCAGTGTGGTAAGACTCCTCGTGCCTTCGCGGCTTCCTATAGCTCCGAGAGCCCAGGCAGCCTGCTCCCGTACCGTCCAGTCGTCATCGTCAAGGACTTCGACGAGCGCTGAGACGCCGTCGTTGTCACCAATTGCACCGAGTGACCAGGCGGAATGTTTGCGGACGTCGATCTCGGAGTCGGTAAGTCCTTTTTTGAGAGCAGGAATACCGCGACGGTTTCCGATAGCTCCCAGGGCCCACGCCGCTTCTTCTCGTACTTCGGCAAGGTTGTCACTACGGAGAAGGTCACCCAGTTTCGGAATTGATGGCTCATGATCGATCGCTCCCATGGCCCAGGCACTGTTGGCCCGGGTATGGCCATCTGTTGCGTCCAGCAAGTCAAAAAGAATGGATTCGATATCGACTGTTGTGTGATTGGCAATATCGACAAGGGCTGCCGCGGCTTTGCGACCGACGGAAACAGGGTCTCCCTCGTAACTTCCACGTTGTGAGCGTCCCCACTCCTTTTCATCGCAGACGTAATAGGGCAGCATAGCAGCATCCGCCAGTACAGCGACCAGAAAAGGGACCGCTGAAATCGCTTCCTCGCCCAGATCACCCAGGTCGCACGCTGCCCGTGCTCGTTCTGTAGGCTGTCCTGCGCCCAGTATCTTGACAAGTCGGCGGACGTTCGCTGGAGCGTCGACTGTGTCGGCGGATACCTGGAGTTGTGAACTGGAAGTAATTACCTCCGCACGCACAGTTTCGGGTAGGGTCAATCGAAGCAGGATTACTGCAGAAAGGCAGACCCCGATCAACACGTAATAGTGAAAGTGTCTCATTGGAATGAATTATTAAGATTTAGTATTTACGTGTTTGCTGTTCCGATTTCCCGATACACAAACCGGCTGTATGACTACATCTCGGACAGCGCCCGCGCCGCTGCTTTACGAATTTCTTTGTTGGGGTCACTCTCGAGGATCTTAAACAATCGCTGCTCCACTGAATCGTCGTTCGTGCGAATCTCCCCGAGTGCTCTGATGGCGTTTATCCTGACTTCAGTCGACTCATCATCGAGGAGCCGTACGAGGCCTGGCACGGCATCCGGACTCCGAATTTCTCCGAGTGTACGAGCCGAGTTTGCCCTCAGCTCGGTATCAGAACTTTCTAGCGTTTGTAGCAACGCATCCACAACGGATTCGTCGTCGAATTCTCCCAGTGCTCGAGCTACTCGACGCTGTACATTGACATCACTGTCGCTGAGCGCCTTTTTGAGGTAGGGGACAGCATTGGGAGACTCGAATTCCGATAGTGCCTGTGCTGCTGCTGCGCGCACCCGTGGGGATGCATCGGTCGACAATGTTTTGCCAAGCGGATTCACTGAGGATTCGCTTTCAATTTCGCCCAGTGCCCGGACAGCGAGCTGTCGGACGTTTTCGTTGTCATCTTCGAGTAGTCGGATAAGCGCAGGCGTTGCCTCGTCGGACCCGATTTCACCGAGCGCCCACGCGACACTCGCTCTGACCTCGTGGTCAGGGTCGTCGGTTGCCTCTATCAGAGAACTCGTCGAGGATGGACTCTCGATTTCACCCAGTGCCCGTGCGGCATTGCGTCGTACTTCTCTGTTCTCGTCTTTCAGGGCAATCGTTAGCGCGGGGACGGTGTCTACACTTTCAATTTCCCCAAGCGCCCAGGTCGCGTACATCCTTACTTGGGAGTCTCCGTCTTTAAGAGCGGACGTCAGGGCAGCAATCGACTGTGGGCTTTCAATCTCGCCCAGAGCCCATGCTGCCTTCTGGCGGACGTCAGTGCTGGTATCATTTAGCAAAGCAGTTTCGAGGGCGCCAACTGAGCGTTCGCTTTCGATTTCTCCGAGCCCCCAGGCAGCATTATTGCGAACTTCAGTAGCCTGATCCTGAAGCGCTTTCATCAGCGGCTCAACAGCTTCATCCGAACCTATTTCACCCAGTGCCCATGCTGCAGCAGCGCGAACTTGCGCGCTTGGATCGTTGGAGACGATGGAGCCCAAAGGAGGTATTGCATCCGGGCTTCCAATATCACCAAGTATTCGGGCTGCAAGCTGACGTATTTCGGCGTCTTCATCTCGTAGCGCAACAATCATGGCCTGGAGCTTGGTTGTGTCTACCGCTGCCACGGCTATGGAGTCGGCTATGCTCTCGGAGGCATTGATGGCAACGCGGGTGTCAACTGACCGGACAGGTTCATCAATGAGTTTGGAGTGATCGATGGTATCGGTATTTGTATCGGTCTCCGCCTCAGTATCGCTGGCGGTATCATCTCCCAGCGTGCCCATGTTCTCACGGTCAGGAAGCTCATTTGATGCTACCGGGATATCGTCCATGCCAGAAACTGCAACCGGGCGAAGTGCTGCCAGCGGCAGGATCAATATCGCCAGTACAGCGAGAGTACTCGCTACCCGCAGCGGACGCAGTTGATCGCGATCGCGTGTCGGGTCAAGGATTGCTACAACGCGACCTTCAAACGTAGACTTACGAGCCATCGCCGTAGATGCATAAGATGGCCAGGCGTGATCCCTTATTCCGCGCAATATCTCTAACAAGTTCGTCGCGTAGTTGCTTGGAAGTGTTCCGGATGAAATCACCTGGTCATCGCACGCCATCTCTTGTTCGATTTGCTGACGTCCCTGTGCAAACCATGCTAATGGATTGAACCAGTGTAGCGTGCATGCTGCTTTGCCAAGGAGTTGAGTGAGCCAGTCCATTCGTTTTACGTGGGCCAGTTCGTGCAAGAGAATTACACGCAGCCTGTCGGCCTCCCACACTTCTTCGTTCTGAGGAAGAATGATGACAGGCCGAACGATGCCCCACGTAAGCGGTGGGACCTTGCGATCTGTTACTCGCAAACTGACGTGTCTGCTAATCTCAAGCCGATCCGTCAATTCGTTCATGAGTTGATTGGGATAAAGATCGGTAACGATTTCGGCGTTGCGACTTATAGAGGCGATTCCAGAATGGCCTACGGCAAGGCGAAGGCCAACAATGAATACGCCAAAGAGCCAGAGGGCGAAGAGTGCGGAATAAGTATTAATGTGAAATGGTACAGCGCCGGATGTCAATAAGTCGGAATCGGTTAAACCGGGTTTGGCCGGGTTCGCGGGCATCTCGGACCCAGTCGAAGTCTCGACGGCTGCGAGTTGGGAAGACGGGTTGTTCGTTTGTGCATAGTCAGGTATCACCGTCTCCATTCCGTCCTGCGGACTATCTGCCGGGAAGCTCTGTTGAGCATTGACTGTCTTTTCCGGAAGGATGGCTATTTCGAGGGAGGGAAGCGTGGTACTCATTACCGGGAGCATCAGAATCGCAACGAGACTTGCCGTCCACACGAGATGCCGGCTGGCGGCTGATGCTCTGCCGAGGCAGGCCGAAACGATTGCCGCTATCACAAGAATACCACATGTCTTCAGCATGAGGTCGGCTACAAGAGTCAACGATGTATCGTTTGAAATCAGATCGATTAGACTATTCATTGTTCTCTCCTCGATTCTTGGCGATTAAGGCTGCGAGCCGTTCCAGTTCATCGTCCGACATGTTTGCTTCACTGTGTTCGAACAGCGCCGTGATGGCTTTCTCAACCGAGTTGTCGAAGAACGTTTCCATGAGGTGCGATACAGCGGTTCGCTCTGCGCTCTCCCGTTTTACAACCGGTTGATATACATATCGCGGTCCGTCATAGACGTGGCTGATATAGCCTTTATCCTCCATCACGCTCAGCTTGGCCCGAACGGCGGAATAACTCGGTGGGTCAGGGATTAACTCCCGGATTTCGGCTGCTGTCGCCTTCCCTTTTTGATAAAGTACATCCATCATTTGACGTTCGCGCCTGCTCAGCTTCAAATATGATTCTCGGCCCATCTTATCTTTCATCGGTTACCTGTGCTGCTTTTGTAGCATGATGCTGTATATATAGCATTATTCAACAAATGTTGCAAGACATTAAAAATAAATCTGTAGAACCAGCCAATTCAGTCAAATATTGAGGCAATGGCATCTTCGTCGGTAGCACGCAACAGAAAATATGGGTACCAGCTTGGTGATTTGACCCCAAAAATCGTCTTGATGATTGTGAGACGCTCCACGGCGGATGGGCGAACGATGACGAGGAACTGCAGATGTTACCCGGACCAGGGCGTGATCACATTTTATCCCAAATTGAACCATCTTTACATATCATGAAAACGTCCCAGAAGGGTGTGGCTCCACGCCTTGTTTTATTACTACTACTGTTTGCGTTTGGTGGAGTCGCGCAGGCGCAACACGAGCACCAACATTCAGGGCTGAGTACATCCGCGTTACCCATTTACGATAATCTCGGAAGCCACGGACGAATGATTACCACGTCGTCTACGATGGCACAATCATATTTTGATCAGGGCCTGAGGCTTCAGTACGCGTTCAATCACGCCGAGGCCATTCGATCCTATGAGAGAGCGTTAGAATACGATGATTCTTGCGCAATGTGCTGGTGGGGAATCGCTCTCGCATCGGGTCCCAATATCAATGCGGGAATGGACGAAGCAGGAGGAGCGCGGGCGATCGACGCTGTCCGAAAGGCAACCGAACTTGGTGAGCAAGCTACAAAAAAAGAGAAGGGATTGATTAAGGTGCTTGCCAGCAGGTACAGTGATGATCCCAATGCAGAGCGCGCAGCTCTCGACCGCGCGTATATGAATGCGATGAAGCGGCTCGCCAAAGAGTATAGTGACGACGACGACATCCTGACGTTGTATGCCGCGTCGCTGATGAATCTGAATCCGTGGAACTACTGGTCCGGCGACTATGGCAACCGAATTCCCAACGAGGGGACGGAGGAGTTACTGGCAAATCTGGAGAAGGCTCTGGAGATCGACAAAAACAATCCCGGTGCGTGTCACTATTATATCCATGCCGTTGAAGCCGCATACCCGGAGCGTGCCGTGGAATGTGCGGACAGGCTCGCCTCGCTGATGCCTGGCGCAGGGCACATAGTCCATATGCCCGGACACATTTACATTCGAGTTGGTCGCTATCGGGATGCTGTCGAAGCGAACGATCATGCGGTACATTCCGATGAGTCGTTCATTGCCGATCAGAGTCCTATCGGGTTGTATCCATCTGCGTACTATCCGCACAACTACCACTTTATGGCATTTGCGGCTACGATGGCAGGGATGAGAGCCAAGGCCCTCGAAGCCGCGACGATAGTTGCACCCAAGGTGCCGGTCGAAGTCGCGAGCCAGATCTACTGGATCCAAAATGTGACAATACTGCCGCAGCTGATCAATCTCAATTTTGGCAATTGGGATGCGGTGCTCGACGCAGGCCTACCTCCATCCGAACTCGGAGTGGCGACCGTTACCAGTCTCTACGCCCGCGGTGTTGCTCATGCGGCAAAAGGAGAGTTCGGCGCGGCAAAGCAACATCTTGAAAGAATAGATATCGTCACCCGCGAGTTTGACCCTGACGGCGAAAATCAAATCGTAAAAATAGCGCGCCTCTCGCTGAGTGGTGAGATAAAGTTGCGTTCCGGCAATGCATCTGCAGCAGTCGAAGAGTTTCGTAGCGCAGCAGACATAGAAGATGAGATGCTATATGAGGAACCACCGTTATGGTACTATCCGGTCCGCCACTCACTTGGCAGGGCGTTGCTCGAGGCTGGGAGGCCAGCTGAAGCAGAGGCTGCATACCGGCAGGACCTCCTTCGTTTTCGGGAAAACGGCTGGTCGCTGTTTGGATTAATGAAGGCGCTCGAAGCCCAGGGGAAACGCACGGAAGCAAAGGCTGTCCAGAAGCGATTCGAAAAAGCCTGGCAGGATGCAGACATCGAGCTTGTCCAATCTCGATTCTAAATACCTGGTCTCAGGCACGAAGCCCCGATTCACGATGTGAATCGGGGCTGATTGTTTTGTATAATACTGACCTGACGCTCAAGCACCATCAGGGATACATCTGAACCCGTTATGTCATCCTGCCCCAGGCAACTCTGCCACTCGTTCATCGCTGCGGCATGCTTCGCATTACTCTTTTCAACGCATACTGCTCACGGCCAGTCCGACCCGCTCCGTGGAGGTGCCTTTGAACTCGGCGTTCTCACAGGTGCCGGAATCCACTCCGCTGTAAACAAACTTCAGGACTGCATCTGGTTCGGCGTACGAGTCGGACATCGATTCGAACCATTCAAATCTGTTGAGCGCGTACAGACAGGATTCCGGACGGGCTTTGAAGGGTGCTACACGGACCACGACGGCGGCGGCCGTGTCGATATGATCTATGTTAATGTCATGCTACTAAACGGGTTCAGAATAAATCCGAATGCGCTTCTCTACTGGGGCGTCGGTGGAGGCGAGATGCTCGGTGACAATACTCCCGGCGGAGGCACTGTCCAACCGCGTCCTTCGTTATACACGGGGCCGGGAATTACGTTTGCGTTCTCGAAATATCTCTTGATCGACGTATCTACGTTTACTGTATTTTTTGAGAACTTTGATCTTGGGAGGCGACCCAGCAAGCGCACAACATTCACCATAGTTCCCAATGTGATGGTCGCGCT